>SCRJ01000051.1 GCA_004298115.1 Acidobacteriota bacterium | reverse complement strand
AACCCGACCCCGGCCGCGATCCCCGCCAGCCGCTCGAGCAACAGCGTGCTGATTCCGCGCCCCTGGTACTCGTCGGCGACGATGAAGGCGACGTCGGCCGTGTTGCGGGCGCCGAGCCCGACGTAGTTGCCGAAGCCGACGACCTTCGCCTCCGGCTCCTCGCCCATGACCGCCAGCAGGCAGGCGCGGTCGTGGGGGTCCTCGCTGCACAGCCCATCCACGAACTTCGCCGGCGCCTGCTTCATCGAACCCATGAACCGCATGCGGAGGCTTTCCCTGGAGACCCGCGACAGCATGTCGTGGATCATCGGCAGGTCGGCGGGGGTCGCCGTGCGGAGCAGCACGCCCTGGCCGTCGCGCAGCAGCACGTACTCGCGGAAATGCAAAGCGTCCGGGATGACCCTGAACATCGCGCGACCCTCCGCCAGGAACCCCTTCAAGGATACCGCCGTTTGACGGCCGCGGCGCGGCGGCGCGCCCGCTCCCGCACCGGTCCGCCGCGGGTGGCGGCCGGCCTGTCGGGCCGGTGGCCGGCGCTCGCCCGAGGCGATCAGACGAACAGAGAGTCCCGCAGGCGGCCGAGCATCGGCAGCCCGCGGATCTCGTCGTCGAAGAGCGGCACGATCGCGCGAACGGAACCGTCGAATTTCTGCCAGACGGTCTCCATGTGCTCCTGCTGCATCGCCACCCGGTTCTTCACGAAGTCGGCGGCGTCCGCGCCGACCGCGGCGCGGTCGATCAGCATGTTCACGATGACGCCGCCCACCGGAATGCCGAAGTCGTGGAACCACTGGACGAACCGGGTGATCACGGCGATCGGGAGCGCCTCCGGGAGGGTCACGAAGAAGAACGAGGTCAGCTCCGGATCGGTGAGCAACACGCGCGCCTGCTCCATCCTGTCCCGGAACGAGAGCAGGTAATCCATGAGCGGGTCCTTCTCCTTCTTCTTGGTGAACGAGAGCATCTCGCGCAGCGTCTTCGCCTCCTCGCGGCTCTTGAGCATCTTGTTCACCCACAGCGAGTACACCTTGGACATGCCGAGCAGGCGCCGGGCGTTGGCGGTCGGCGCCGTGTCGAAGACGTAGACGTCGTACTCGTTCTTCAGCATCAGGTCGATCATGTTCTCGAACATGGCCGACTCCTCGAACGCCGGGTTCATCGTGGCCGACTCCACGAAGTCCTCGGCCTTCGTCGAGATGTCGGCGAACTTGAGGAACCACTGGATCTTCTCCCGGATCTCGACCTTGCTCCGCTCGATGGTGTCCTTGGTTTCGATCTCGTACGCCCAGAGGTTGGGCACGCCGTCGACCGCCGTGTGCGTCCCGAGCACGTTCTGACCGAGGAGGCTCGACAGGCTGTGCACCGGGTTCGTGGAGGCGAGCATGGTCCGGCGGCCCTGCTTGGCGTGCCACATCGCGGTGGCCGCGGCGAAGACGGTCTTGCCGACGCCGCCCTTGCCGCCGAAGAAGATGAACTTCAGGCCGGCGTGCTCTCCGAGGTAGCCCCGCATCGACGTTTCGATCTGTGCCATTGCCGTCCTCCCGCCGTCGTCCGCGCTCAGCTGGCGCCGTACATGATCGCGGCCAGCTTCTCGATCATCGCCAGCCCGGTCACGTCGCGCTCCAGCTCCGGGACCGCGGCGAGGACCTGATTGCCGAAGGTCGATTTGATTTCAGCGAGGTACTTGTCCTGCATCTGGATGCGGTTGCGCAGGTAGTCCGGGATCTTCTGCTGCATGAGGTCGTGAGGGATCACCCGGTTCACGACGTAGCCGCCGATCGGGACGTCGAACTGGGCGAACAGCCCTGCGGCCTTCTGCGTGTCGCGGATGATCATGTCCTCGGGCGTGATGACGAAGAAGAAGGCGGTCTTGTTCTTGTCGGTGAGGATCGACGACGAGGCGTTGATGCGGCCCTTGATGTACTGCAGCTCGGCCAGGATCTGGTCCTGCTCCGTGTCCTTCTCGTGCCGGAGACGGCTCACCATCTCCTCGTACTCGCGCATCTGCTCCCGCAGCCGTGTGACCTTGTTGATCCACTCGTCGTAGACCTTGGCCATCGACAGGTAGTAGAGCGCGTGGCCGAGGGGCACGAGATCGTAGATGTAGTAGTCGTAGTCGCCCTTGACCACCACGTCGACCACCGCGTCGAAGATCGCGCTCTCCTCCATGGCAGGCTCCGCGCTGGCGGCCTGGATGTAGTTCTCGATCTCCTCCGGTACGGCCTCGAGGCCGTACATGTCGAGGATCTTCTTGCGGATCTCGCCCTGGTACTCCTTGATGTGGCTGTCGGCGTCGATCTCCTGCGCCCAGAGGTTCTCCATGATCTTCACCGGGCCCTTGCCGAAGATGTCCCGTTGGAAGATGTCGGTGAGCGAGGCCTGCGGATCGACGGAGAAGACGAGCACCCTCTTGCCGCTGGCCGCCAGCCAGTAGGCGGTCGCTGCCGAGAACGTCGTCTTGCCGAGCCCGCCCTTGCCGCCGAACATGATGTAACGACGGTTGGGGTTTTGCTCGAAAACGTCTTTCAGCCCCATGTGCATGTCCTCCGATCACGAGCTTGCGGTCGTTCGACTCCGGTCAGAACATTCCGTCGGAAGCATCCTTCTCGCGCAGCATGCGGCGTTTCCACGTGGCGATCTGCGGCACGACGTAGGGCAGCAACCGCAGGCTGTAGTACGGCGGCAGGATGGGGACTCCCAGCAGATCCCCCATGGTGATGAGGATGAAGAGGTGCTCCATCGAGGCGCGGGTGCGGAGCGCCGACCGACTCATGTCGTGCGCGGCCATCCCGTAGATCGTCTGCCGCAATCCCTGCCAGGCGCCCTTCAGCCCGCCCGCCTTCTTGCTCTCCTGGTCTGCCATCGCGCTCTCCTCAAGGGACCGAAACCGCGGCCCGCTCACAACCCGTGGAGGTGGTACTCATGGTCGTCGCTCAGGTCGCGCTCACGCAGCACCCGCCGCTTCCATGTTTGCACGTTTGGAACGACGTACGGGAGCAGCCGGAGCCCGTAATACGGAGGCAGGATGGGCACGCCGACCATGCTTCCGAACGACACGAACATGAAAAGCGTTTCCAGCGAGCCGCGCAGCTCCGTGGCCTGCTGCGCGATCTCGTAGCTCGTCAGCCCGTACAGGAACTCGTGTACGGCCCGCTTCCACGTGTCCTTGTCGGTCAGGGTCCCGCCCCCAGTCGCCGCCGGCCCGGGCCTCCCCCCGGAGCCACGGCCGTCTCGATGGTAGCATGCGGGCGACGTTCCGGGACCGGCGGCTGCGAGCGGCGGATCGAGCCGCCCGGGCGCAAGCAGATGGGGGGCGCGGATGACGGGTGCGCTGGCGGTGGCGGCCGTTCTGGTGGTGGCTTGGTTCGCCGCCGGCACGTTCTGGAACGTCCGCAAGGGCTCGGCGGCGATGAAGTGGATGCACGCCGGCCTGCCGCTGCTGGGGGAGCGCACGACCGTGCGCTGGCTCGGCTCCACCCTGGTGGAGATGGGCATCCAGCGCGCCCAAGCCCCGTTCGAGCGGGTCGCCGTGGTGGTCTTCCTCGAGCCGCGCGACCTGCCGTGGATGTGGGCGGCGAGCCGGTGGCGGGGACGGCGCGACACGCTGATCGTCCGGGGCGTCTTGCGCGAGGCACCGCGCGCCGACCTCGAGGTGCTCGACCGCGCCAGCTGGTCGGGCCGCGACGGGATGCGCCGGATCGCCTCCGGCGACTGGCTCCTGCGCGAGCCGTCGGCGCCCGGCGATCTCGCCGTCTACCACAAGACGCCGGCGGCGCTGGTGCTGGGCGACGCGATGATCGGCCTCGCGCGCCAGGCGGGCGTGACGGTGCGGCGGCTCGAGGTCCTCCGCGGCGAGCGGGCGTTTCACCTGCACGTCGCGCTTCCCCCCGCGACCGCGTCCGCCGCGGACGTGTTCGGCGCCGTCCAGGCGCTCGCCCGGCGCGCCACCGCCTGAGTCGCGACGCGGCATCGGTGCCTCCGAGCCGGGGGCGCCTCTAGGAACGCGCCTCCTTGGTCCCGAGCGCCGCGGGCGTCGCGCCGTACCGGCGGTACGCCTTGAGCCCGTCCCAGCCGATGAACAGCGCCGCGACGATGAGGAGCGCGGCAAGAACGATCATCGCCCACGCGCCCGCAACCGGCAGCGCACCCATCTTCGGGTTCGCCGCGATGGTCACGTACAAGTTCCTCGCCGTGACCATGGTCGCGAAGATCGTGGTGAAGTACATGAAGAGCATGGGGATCATCGCATAGGTCGGGTTGCGTTTCTCCGACCGCAGCCACACCGTGACCACGAGGAGGCTGAGCGCCGCCATCAGCTGGTTGGAGGCGCCGAACATCTGCCAGAGGTACACCCACGTGCCGGTGAGGACCAGGGCCAGCGTCAGCAGCATCGAGATCGTGGTGGAGACGTGCATGTTGCGCACCGGCGGGATCACGTCGCCGACCCACTCGGTGAGCGTCACGCGCATGACACGGAAGACGAGCTGCGTCACCGTGAGCACGATCAGCACGAAGGCGCCGAACCCCAGCGCGGTGCCCCAGACCTCGGGCACGAGGCCGAACGTCCCGGCGTAGATCAGCTTGCCGACGCCGGTGGCGAACCGGCCGCCGCCGCCGCCGACCCCCGCGATCGACACCGCGACGAGGGAGAGCAGCGCGAGGGTGTACTCGCCGAACATCGAGCCCGCGCCGACGGGAAGCCCGTCGGTCTCGTACTCGAGCTGCCGCGCCGTCCCGATCGAGCCGACCAGCGCGTGCCACCCCGAGATGGCTCCGCAGGCGATCGTGACGAACAGCATCGGCCACAGCGGCTGCCAGGCCTTGCCCGCCTCGATCGCGAAGCCGAGGCTCTTGACCGGCGCCAGGGCGAACGCGCCGATGAGGTTGCCCGCGGCGTCCTTCATCCCGGTGAGCGG
The DNA here is from genome assembly GCA_004298115.1 of Acidobacteriota bacterium. GTDB lineage: Bacteria > Acidobacteriota > Thermoanaerobaculia > Thermoanaerobaculales > Thermoanaerobaculaceae > RBG-13-68-16. The sequence continues at coordinate 69,707 of SCRJ01000051.1, read as the reverse complement.
CGCGGTGAGGGCGCCGATGCCGCTCAAGACGATCGTGATGAACATCACCCAGAAGCCGATGTAGTTGACGGGCTGCGCGAACCGCCAGATCGGCATGTTCGCCCCGAGGTACGAGAACGCGAACAGGAACACCATCCAGAGCAGGTAGTCCGGCAGGGTGCGGATCATCCCCGTGGCCGCGTCGTACGCCGCGGTGGTGGGGCGCTTCCCGTCGGGTCCCGGCACGGGGATGCGCGGGTCGGCGCCGGTCGGGTCCTGGAGGGCGAACAACGGCTGGTTGCCGTTCATGTTGTCCACGGTCTTGTTGAGCGAGACGATCGCCGACCCGATCGGGCCCTGGATCAGAGCGCCGTTCGGGGCGTGCTTCTGTCCCATCGGGCCCATGATCATCGCCAGCAACGTCGCGGCGACGACGATCACGGTGACGAGGAGCATGTTCATCTTCCAGCGGTACATCATCTGCCCGGCGAGCAGGCCCATCAGCGCGAGAACGATGATGCCGAAGGGCACGTCCGGGCGCGCCGCGAGGATGGCCGCCAGGATCCCGACGAACGCCCCGGCGAGGAGCAGCAGGTAGAAGAAGATGAAGATGAACAGGATCGTCCGCGTTCGCGGCGCGATGACCTTGTAGGAAATTGCTGAGAGGCTGTTGCCGTCGTTGCGCACCGCCACCATGATCGCCGAGTAATCGCTCACCCAGCCGATGAAGCTGACGCCGATCACCAGCCAGATCAGCGCGGGGAGCCAGCCCCAGATGTAGGCCGCCGTGATCGGCCCGACGATCGGCCCGGCCGCCGCGATCGACTTGAAGTGGTAGCCGTAGAGGACGTTCTTGCTGGTCGGCATGAAGTCCACGCCGTCCATGTACATCCTGGCCGGCGTCGCCCGCTTCGCGTCCGCCTTGATGACGTTACGGTCAATTCGCTTCGCGTACTGCGTATAGGCGACGTAGATGACGACGACAGCCGTGACGACGACCCAAAGCGTGTTCATCACTCGCCTCCCCTTGTCTTACAAAGCCGACGGAATCGCTGCGCGAGTATAGTCCCGGACCGCGGCGCGGGCGCACGTTCGCGGCCGCCGCAATCGACGCGGCCGCGGGAACGTCGTCGGGGACGCCACGCTTCGCGGAGGGGGACGGCGCAGGGACCCGGTGCGAGCCATCCCGAAACCCGGCAGTCCCGCGAGACACCCGGTCACCACCGGGTGCCTCGCGGCTGCCGAAACGGTACGTAGGGTTCACGGCAAACCTAGAGGAAGAACCTCGTGCTCAACGCGATCTGGTTCCCCTTCAGCTTGGTGCTGTTGACCAGGGTCAGGTCGTCGTGCAGCCACTCCAGCCCCAGCTGGTACTGCCCCAGCGACCACTCCACCATCGCCACCTCTTGCTGGTTCTTCTGCCTGCCCGTGGCGCCGACCCACTCGAGCACGTCGTTGCGGTTGGCGTTGACGGTCCCGTAGAACACGTACGCGCTCCACCGCTTGCTGAAGTCGTACCCGAGTTGCAGCCAGCCGCCGGTGTCCTTGATGTCGCCGAACTGCGTCAGCGCGGCGAAGTTCTGGCCGTCCGCCTTGGTCGTGTAGATGTTCCCGTGGATCAGGAACGCGCCGATCTTGTAGCCCCCGCCGATCTCGGCGCCGGTACCGTTCAGCGAAGACTGCCCGTGCTGCGCGGGGAAGGCGTTGCCGACGCCGTTGAGGCTCTTCTGGTCGTAGTGGCCGGCGACGTAGAAGTGCCAGGCGTTGCCCGCGCCGTCCTTGCCCGAGAAGTTGAGCTTCGCGTCGAACTGGCCGCGGAAACCCACGTTGCCGAACGTCTGGTTGTTGAGCTCGCCGGTGGCGGGCCCGTTCCAGGAGCCTTCCATCGCGGCGAGGTCGAGCTGAATCTGGGTCTTCGCCGTCTTCGGCGTGAGTTTCTGGTAGAGGAAGATGCCCGGGAACCGCCACCCCAACATGCCGGCGGAGCCGTAGCCGAGCGGGAAAGCGATGTGGGAGAGCGACTCCGGCACCTCACCGAAGAACGGCGACCAGAACTGCCCGATGCGCAGCGTCGTCCCGCCCTTGGTGAGGTCGGTGAACGCGAGACGGAGGCGCGGGGTGGCCTGCTGTTGGCTGAACGCGCCGGCGCCGTTGAAACCGCCGAAGAAGTCGCCCTCCACATAGGCGCCCATCTTCCAGCCGTCGGCGGTTTCGGGACCGTCGAACGCCATGATCAGCCGGGTGTTGCGGAGGTCGCCGCCGTTGAACCACTTGGCGCTCGGGTAGTTGGCTGTCGGCCATTCGGCGTTCTGCCCGTTTCCGAAGCCGCCGTCGAAGCTCGCGTCCTGAGCGTAATACGTCGCGCTCAAGAAGCCCTTGATCGTCAGGGTTTCCTTCCCGCCCAGCTTGACCGCGATGCCTTGCTCCGGTGCCGTCGCGGACGATGCCGCCGCGCCGGCCGGAGCCGCGGCGCCGCCCCCGCCCCCTTCGGACGCGTCGAGCGGCAGCAGCAACGCCGCGGTGACCCCCTGCCCGGTGGCCTGCTGGGCCGCCGCGGGGCCGGTTGCTCCCATGATCAGAACTGCGACTACCGAGGCGAAGACGACGGACAACCGCGCTCTTGTCGACATTCCGCCCTCCTTTCGGGCTTGCCACGATTTCCTGGGCCGACGGCTCGGACGACACGCGTCGACCCAACCGCCTCTTCCCTACTTCCCCTCTTCCTGAACCATGACGCGGATCGTTTCGACGACCTCGGGGTTGGCCAGCGTGGTGACGTCCCCGGTGTTGGCGCGGCTGGAAATGGCGCCCAGCACGCGGCGCATGATCTTGCCCGAGCGCGTCTTCGGCATATCGGGGACGATCCAGACGTGCTTCGGCCGGGCGATCGGGCTGATCGCGTCCGAGAGAGCCTTGGCGATCTTCTCTTGCAGCTCCTTCGTGGCCTTGTATCCGGGCTTGAGGGAGACGTACAGCTCCGGCACCCGCCCCTTCACCTCGTCGGGGATCGGGACCACGGCCGCCTCCGCCACCTCCTCCACCGTCAGCGCGGCGCTCTCCAGCTCCTTGGTGCCCAGGCGGTGGCCCGCAACGTTGATCACGTCGTCGATGCGCCCGAGGATGCGCACGTACCCGTCGGCGGCCAGCACCGCCCCGTCGCCGCAGAAGTACGGCCAGTCGTGCCAGTCCTTGGAGTTCTTGTCCTTGCAGGCACGCTCGAAGTACTGGCGCACGAAGCGGTCGTCGTCGCCCCAGATCGTCTGCATCAGGCCGGGCCATGGGTTGCGGATGCAGATGTTCCCGGCCTTGCCGATCCCGGCCGGCAGCTCCTTGCCTTCGTCGTCGAACACGATCGGGTAGATGCCCGGCACGCCGGGTCCCGCGCTGCCGGGCTTCATGGGAGCGAGCGCCGGCACCGTGCTGCAGAGGAAGCCGCCGGTTTCCGTCTGCCACCAGGTGTCGACGATGACCGCTTCCTTCTTGCCCACCTCGTTGTAGTACCAGCGCCAGACCTCGGGCTCGATCGGCTCGCCGACGGTGGTCATGTGCTTGAAGTGGTGGTTGTACTTCCGGGGCACGTCCTCGCCCGCGCGGCGCAGGCCGCGAATGGCGGTGGGCGAGGTGTGGAAGATGTTCACTCCGAGTTCCTCCGCGATCCGCCACGGGCGCCCGGCGTCGGGATAGGTCGGGATGCCCTCGTAGATGACCGAGGACGCCGCCAGCGCGAGCGGTCCGTAGACGATGTACGAGTGGCCGGTGATCCAGCCGATGTCGGCCATGCACCAGTACACGTCCTCGGGGTGGATGTCCTGGATGTACTTGGAGGTGCCGGTCACGTACGCCAGGTATCCGCCGGTGCTGTGCTGCGCGCCCTTCGGACGACCGGTGGTGCCGCTCGTGTACATGAGGAAGAGGATGTCCCCGGACTTCATCCTCTCGGGCTCGATCCTCTGGCCGCGGTACTTGGGCAGGATGTCGTTCACGATGAAGTCGCGGCCCTGGACGACGGGCGTCTCCGCGGAGTACTTGCCCGGGTGCCGCTGCCAGATCAGGACTTTCTCGGGCGGCTTGCCCATCTTGTGGGCGGTCTCGTACGCGATGTCGGCCTGCTTCTTGTGGTCGAGGAGCTTGCCCGAGCGGTAGTAGCCGTCCATGGTGATGAGGACGCGGCTCTGCGAGTCCTCGATCCGCTCCCCGCACGCGTTGCCGGAGAAACCGCTGAACACCTGCGAGTGGATCACGCCGAGACGCGCGCAGGCCAGCATCGTGATCGGCAGCTCGGCGGTCATCGGCAGGTGCAGCGTGACCCGGTCGCCGCGTTTGAGGCCGCAGAAGTCCCGCAACAGCGCGGCGAACTCGTTGACCCGGACGTACAGCTCCTGGTAGGTGACGTGCTGGATGGCCTCGCTCTCGAGCTCGGGGACGAAGTGGATCGCGGTCTTGTTGCGGTACTTGGCGAGGTGGCGGTCGACGCAGTTGTACGAGGCGTTGAGCTCACCGCCGACGAACCACTTCCAGAACGGCGGGTTGGAGTAGTCCAGCGTCTTCTCCCACGGCTTGTACCAGGTGAGCAAGTCGGCGTACTCCTTGAAGCACTCCGGGAAGTTCTTCTCTCCGAAGCGCTCGAAGACGTCCTTGTCCTTCATGTTCGCCTGGGCGATGAACGCGGCGGACGGTTGGTAGTACTCCTCCTCTTTCCAGTGGACCGCCATTTGGGCTTCGTTGACTTCGGTGCTCTCTCGGTTCGCCATGTTCGGATCTCCTTACCGGTTGACAGGAACGGGTTGGACTGGTCTTCCCGAGGAAGGGGGGTGGCACCCCCTCCCCCGGAGGTCATGGGCCAGAAAGCCGGATCTCAACGCAACCTTTCTACTTCTTCACGACACCCAGCGGCCAGACCGTTCGCCCGTACACCTCGTTGAGGACCTGGGCGAGCCCGGTGTAGACGGCGGAAAGGCCGCAGAAGATCCCTTCGTACCCCGTGAACGTCTTGAGCGCGGCGCTGCCGGTGGCGTCCCCGAGAGCCAGAAGGAAGAAGAGGATCCACAGCGTCAGGAACACCACTTGCAGGGCGCGGTTGAGCTTGAGCGTGCCGATGTAGAGGACGAGGGTGAAGATCCCCCACATGATGAGGTAGGCGATCACGCCGCCCTTGTCGTTCTGGAACTTCTGGCCGGCGGCCGTGTTCGGCAGCAGGAAGAGGATCACGAACGACCACCAGAAGAGGCCGTACGAGGTGAAGGCGGTGGCGCCGAAGGTGTTCTTCTTCTTCCACTCCTCGATGCCGGCGATGATCTGCGCGAGACCGCCGTACGCGATCCCCATCGCCAGGATCATGCTGCTGAGGCCGATGACACCTGCGTTGGCCAGGTTGAGCAGAACCGTGGTCATGCCGAATCCGAGCAGGCCAAGCGGCGCCGGGTTGGCGGTCGTGTCCACGATCATGTTTTGCACGACGGCGCTTCTTTCGTCAGCCATGGACTCCATCCCTTTCCGTCCCCGGGACCCGCAGTGGGACCCCGAGAGCCACCCAGAGACCCCGATCAGCGACCAGGCCCGGCCACGTCAGCCTGTCGTCGAAACAAGGAGTTTCCTCCCTCACGCTCCATCTCCTCGAACACTGGCCTTCGCGGCCGTTGCAAGGTGGATCGGGCGTCGCGTGCCGCTCACCTCCTTTCCCCTTCCTCGCGGATCGCCCCGACGACGGGGCGCCCGCTGATCCCGGCGCGGCCGCGGCGATGCCGCCGGCGTTCTCCTCCGGCCCGCGGCGCAACGCCATGGATCCCGTTCCCTCACGCCGGAACCCGCCTCTCGCCGACGGTTGCCGCTCTCGCCGTCTCGGCGCTCTCGGCGCCCTCCCCGACGGGCTTCAACCGGGTCATCAACAACGCGACGAGCAGCAACGCGACACCGGCGATGACGAACGCCGGCATCCAGGCGCTGACCCCCTTGCCCTGACCCATGTCCTTGAACACGCCGGCCATGAGCGGGCCGACGATGCCGCCGACGCCGTACGAGGTGAACACCCAGCCGTAGTTGCGCCCCACCGTCACCGCGCCGAAAACGTCGGCGGTGAGCGCCGGGAAGAGCGCGAAGTTGCCGCCGAAGTTGAAGCCGATCAGCGCCGCGCCGAAGTAGAGCGGCCACTCCGACGACGAGAGCACGAAGTAGAAGAGGAGCATCATGACGCCCTGGATCGCGGACATGATGATTACCGACGTCTTGCGCCCCAGCTTGTCGGAGATGCTGCCCCAGACGAGACGGCCGAGCCCGTTGGCGATCGCGAAGAAGACGCCCATCGCCGTCCCCGCGATCACCAGCGCCCGCGCCGTCTCCATGCCGGTCGCCGTCAGCGCGTCCTTGATGAAGAGGCCGATGACGCCGATCACCATCAGACCCGCCATGCCGCCGACCGCGAAGGTGAGCCAGATGATGTAGAACTGCGGCGTGCGCAGCATCTGTCCCGGCAGGATCCCGGTGGGAAGGTTGGGGCCAGTGGCGCCCTTGGCCGCGGCCGCGTACTCCTTGGGCTTGACCATCCAGATCGAGCCGATGACGACCGCGATCAGGAAGATCACCCCATAGATCCGGTAGGTGCCGAGCACGCCGTGGGTCTTGATCAGGTTGGCCCACGGCCCGGCGAGCTTGACCCAGAGCAACGCGCCGAAGCCGAACCCCGCCACGGCGATACCGGTGATCATCCCCTTCTGCTTGGGGAACCACTGGATGCCCACCGTGATCGGGCAGACGTACGCGAGGCCGATCCCCGCGCCGGCGATCACACCGATCGTGAGCAACTGGGCACCGAAGGTCTGGCCGACGAACGACGCCAGGATGTACCCGAGCCCGACCAGGATGCCGCCCAGGAACGCCACCAGCCGGGGTCCGACCTTGGCCTGCCAGCGGCCGGCCAGCACCATCACGACGGCGAACACCGCCAGCTCAACCGAGAAGATCGTCTGGCTCTGCGTCGCCGTGAAACCGAACACCCCCCCTTTCGCGAGCGGCGTCGTCAGCGCCTGGGTGAACGCCGACCACGCGTAGATCGCCCCCAGGCAAAGTTGAATGAGAAGCGCCCCCACCACGACCAGCCATCGATTCATCGCCCCCTCCAGACACAAGGCCGCCGCGCTCCCGAATGGGAAGTGATTTCCCTGTCGTGGCGTCGGCCTGAAAGAATCGAATCTCCCCCCCGGAAGATTTTTGCGCGGTCGCGAGTGAAGACGATTAACTTGGCGCCCTTGTACGCCCAAGCCTGACCCCCTGTCAAGCCCCCAGCGGCCGGCGGGGATCGTCCCGCCAGCGGCGGGATCGCGGACGGAGGAGGGCGGGCTCGGGCGCCGCGCCGCAAGGGCCTGTGTCCGGCCGGCAGCGGGATCGGCACGCGGGAACCCGGGCCGTGCCAGCAAGCGAGGGGCCGCTCGCCGGGGGCGCCGCCGCCCGCAGCGCCCGCTCAGGGCGCGCGGTCGCGGGCGGCGCGGAAGGGACCGGGCTCAGGCGAAGATGAGCGCCGCGACGGCCTCGAGGCCATCGCGGTCCGCGTCGTCGAACCGGGCGAGCGCCTCCGAGTCGACGTCCAGCACGCCGACGATCGCGCCGGCGGAGTCGCGCAGCGGCACCACGATCTCGGAGCGCGAACGCGAGTCGCAGGCGATGTGTCCCGGGAACGCGTGCACGTCGGGGACGATCGTGCTCGCGCCGCGATCGAGCGCGTCCCAGCAGACGCCCGTGTGCGCCTTCAGCACCAGGCAGGCGAGCGAACCCTGGTACGGCCCCACCGTGAGCGCGCCGTCGCGCAGCAGGTACCAGCCGGTCCAGAAGAACCCCGGCATCTTCGCGTGCAGGACCGCGGCCGCGGTCGCCATCCGGGCCACCGGATCGGTGGTCCCGGCAAAGAGCGCTCGCAACTGCTCGACGATGCGTCCGTAGCGCGCCGTTCTCTGCTCGACGTCCATCCGCCCCTCCGCCGCCATCCTAGCGCCCCGCCCGCGACGCCGCCAGGAGCAGCGCCGCCGCGGCCGCGAGCTGCAGCGCCGCGATCCCGAGCGCGCCGGCCGCGAGCCCCGCCCACGGCAGCACGACCAGGCCCACGAGCAACGCGCCGGCGGCCGCCCCGACCTCGTCGGCGGCAAAGCCGCGCCCGGCCCCGCGCCGCGTCGCGCCGCCGCCCGCGAGCCGCGACACCGAGGGGAACGCCGCCCCGGTCAGGGCGCCGCCCACGAGCAGCAACGGGACGACCGCGGCCCTGGGGAACGCCAGCGGGATCCCGCTCGCGATCGCGAGCGAGACGGCCGCCCCGGCGCTTTGCACACCCGCGAGCGGGACCGCGCCGGACCGCAGCCAGCGCCGCGCGCCCGCCGCGCCGCCGACCGTCCCCGCCATGAACGCCGCCGACAGCGCTCCGACCTCGCCATACACCGAGCCGACGGTCTCCTGCCAGCACGCGAGCAGCAGCACCCACCACCCCATCGAGGCGAACCCGACGACCGCGCCCGCCTCGATTCCGAACGCGGCACCGGTCGCCCCGCGCGCGAGCAGCAACGCGGCCGCCGCCGCGAGCGCGGCGAGGAGCACGGCCGGTGCGTGCCGGTCCAGCGCGCGCGCCGCGTTCAGCAGCGGCGGCGCCCCGCGCGCCTCGCGCAACGCCGCGGCGAGCGGCACGGCGCGGGGATGCCGCGAACTGTTCACGCTCGCTCGCGCCGCGCGGACGAACGCCTGCAGCGGCGCGGCCCGCGCCGTGTCGACGAGGAGCGATACCGTGCGGGGATCGAACGCGTCGTCACGCACGCCGCGCGCGCGCCAACGGGCGAGCAGCACGGCCGGATCCACGACCACCGTTCCGGGATCGCGGCCCGCGACCAGCGCCACCTCGTCCCCGGGCACGGCCACCACCTCTGGAAACGTCTGGGCGAGCGTCGCCGCCAGGATCGCGAGCAAACGCCCTCCCGCCCCCGCGAGGTACGTATCGCCCACTCCGACCCGCAGCACCAGGATGCCTCCCGGGCCGAGCGCGCCGCGGCACGCGCGGAAGAACTCCGCCGTCCGGGTGCGGTTGCGCCGCAGCGTGGTCGGGTCGCCGTCGCCGAGAACGATGAGGTCGAACCCTGTCATGCCGCGCACCAACCGCAGCGGATCCCCCGCCGCGAGCTCGAACCGGGGATCGGCCCACGCCGGCGCCGCCGCCGCCCCGAGCCAACGCGGCAGCACCGCCGCCAGGCCGGGGTCCTCCTCGACGGCGACGAGGCGTTCCACCGGGTGGCGCAACATCGCAACGAAGCCGCCGTCGGCCGCGCCGACCACGAGCACGCGCGCCGGGCGCGGGTGGAGCAGCATCACCAGGTGGGCGCGCGGGACCGTCCCGAACGGATCGGGGAACGAGGCGGCGAGCCGGCCGTCGGCGTAGATCGCCGCCGGCGCGCCGGCGGCGAGTTCGAGGCGCTGGACGTGCGTCTCCCGCCAGGCGGCGAGATCGCCCAACCGGGCGGACCAGCGCCACGCCGCGTGCGCCAGCTCGCGGCCCGCCGGCCCCGCCACCGCGAGCCCGGCCAGCAGCGGCGCGAGCGCCAGCCAGCGGGCGCCGCGGGAAGCCAAAAGCGCCGCGGCGCAGACCCCCGCCCCGACACACACGGCGACGGCCGCGCCTCCCTGCGCCAGCGCGAACGTGAACACGAGCCCGCCGGCCATCGCCCCGGCGCTCTCGAGCGCGTACGCCAGCGCCGGCCCGCCCGCCCCGGCGAGCCCCGCCGCGGCGACCGGGAAGCACCACCCGCCGGCGAGGGCCGGCGCCGTCACGGCGACCGCCCACACCCAGGCGCCGCCCCACGCGGTCGCGGCCTCGCCGGCGGCGGCGCCGGTCAGCACCGGGCCGGCACGCACCAGCACGACCGCAGCGCCGGTCAACACCATGACCGCGAACGGCCCGATCGCGGCGAGCCGCTCGCCGCCCCGCCGGGCGCCGAGCCACGCCCCGGCGCCGATCGCGGCCAGCCACACGGCGAGCACGGCGCCCCACGCCAGCTCCGAGCCCCCGACCGCCGCCATCGCCTCGCGCAGCAGCACTGCCTGCGCGACAGCGGTGGCGAAGCCGAGCGCCGGCAGCGTGACGGTCGGTGCGACGGGAGCGGCGGCAGCGTGCATCGTTCGATTATCGCCCCGTTGCGACTTGACAAACCCCTGCTCCTGCGCGATATGGAGACATAGAGCCACCTCGATGGGGACGCGGGTCTCACCGTTTTCGCGGGTTGCGGGGGGGCGGACCTCGTTCGCCCCCGGGTGACCCGTGATCGGATCGAAGGTTTCCCACTACACGATCGTCGAGCGCCTGGGCGGAGGCGGGATGGGCGTCGTGTTCAAGGCCGAGGACACGCGCCTCAAGCGTTTCGTCGCCCTGAAGTTCCTCCCGCCCGAGCTGACCCGGGACGAGACGGCGAAGGAGCGGTTCCTGCTGGAGGCGCAGGCGGCCAGCGCCCTCGACCACCCGCACGTCTGCGCCATCCACGAGATCGACGAGACGCCGGACGGCCAGGTGTTCATCTGCATGGCGTACGTCGACGGCGAGCCGTTGACGAGCCGCATCGTGCGCGGGCCGCTCGCGATCGACGAGGCGATCGTCATCGCGATGCAGATCGCCGAGGGGCTGGCCCAGGCGCACCAGCACGGCATCGTCCACCGCGACATCAAGCCGGCGAACGTGATGCTGACCGGCGACGGCGCCGTCAAGATCGTGGACTTCGGCCTCGCGACGCTGGCCGGCCAGGCGCGGGTCACCAGGCCCGACCAGGTCGTCGGCACGGCGGCGTACATGTCCCCCGAGCAGGCGCGCGGCGCCGCGGTCGACCGGCGCTCCGACCTGTGGTCGCTCGGCGTCGTGATGTACGAGATGCTCGCCGGGCGCCCCCCGTTCGCGTCCGGCAGCGAGCAGGGGGTTCTCCAATCGATCCTCAGCGGGCGCTTCTCGCCGCTGGAGAGCGCTCGGCCCGGCCTGCCGCGGCCGCTCGCCACGATCGTGGCCCGCTGCCTGGCCACGGAGCCGTCCGAGCGCTACCAGAGCGCCACCGATCTTCGCGCCGACCTCGACTGCGTCCGGCGTACCCTCAGCCTCGCGACCGCGCCGATCGTCGCCGACGTGCCGCCGGCCCCGACACGAAGGCGCCGCCGCCCGACGATGGCCGTCCTGCTGGGGGCGCTGCTCGTCGCTCTCGGCGCCGCCGTCGCGCTCCGGACCGAGCTCCGCGCCCTCGTCCATCCGCCCGATTCGTCGACCCACAAGATCCTCGCGGTGCTGCCGTTCACCAACGTCGGCGACGATCCGTCCAACCAGGGGTTCTGCGACGGCCTGCCGGAGAGCCTGACCAGCCGGCTCACCCAGCTCGAGCGCTATCAGGTGTGGGTCGTGCCGTTCTCCGACGTCCGGGACCGTGGGATCACGAGCCCGATGAGGGCCCGCGACGGGCTGGGCGTGAACCTGGCGGTCACCGGGTTCGTGCAGCGGGAATCGGGCCACGTCCGCGTCACGCTCAACCTCAACCGCGTGGACGGCCAGACGGCGCGTCAGATCCGCTCCAAGACCATCGACGAGAGCGTCTCGGAGCTCTACCTGATCGAGGACAAGACCGTGTGGGCCCTCGCCGAAATGCTGGACCTCGAGCTGCCGCGCGAGGCCCAGCGGACGCCGTTGCCCGGCGGCACGACGGTCGCCGCGGCGCAGGACTGCTACCTGCAGGCGTTCGGCGCGCTGCACCCGACCCGGGGAACGCCGGACGCGGCGGCGGCCGTCGCGCTCTTCGAACGGGCGGCGGCGCTGGACCCCAGGTTCGCGCTCGCGTACGCGGGTCTCGGCGAGGCCTACCTCGCCCGCTACCAGACGGCCAGAGACCCCGATCTCGTCGCCAAGGCCGTCGCCGCGGGCAACAAGGCCGCCGAGCTCGACCCCACCCTTCCCCAGGTCCACGCCGCCCTCGGGGTCATCCGCCTCACCAAGGGCGACGCCGAGGACGCGGTCAGGGAGTTCGAGCTGGCGCTCGTTCCGAACCCCGCGGACGCGGGCGCGCTGCGCGGCCTCGCGCGGGCGTACGAGACGCTCGGCCGCTTCGACAAGGCCGAGGCGGCGTACAAGCGCGCGATCGCCGCCCAGCCGGGCCTGTGGCCGTCGTACAAGAGCCTCGCCCAGTTCTACTGGCACCGCAGCCGGTACGCCGAGGCCGAGGCTCTGTACCGCCAGGCGATGGCGCTCGACCCGAACAACGAGTGGATCCCCAACAACCTCGGCGCCCTCTACTTCAGCGCCGGGCGCTACCCCGATGCGCGGGCGATGTTCGAGCGCTCGCTGACGATCCGGCCCACCTACGCCGCGTACTCGAACTTCGGCACGCTCGCGTTCGTGCAGAAGGACTGGGGCGAGGCGATCCGCCAATACGAGAAGGCGTGCGCGCTCGACGCCCGCGACTACGTCGTCTGGGGCAACACCGGGATCGCCTACCACTGGCTCGGGGGCCACGAACCGCAGGCGCGGGAAGCGCTCACGACGGCCGTGACGCTCGCCGAGCGCCAGCTGGGCGTCAACCCTCACGACCCGGTCGTCATGGCCGACCTGGCCAGCTACTGTGCCACCCTCGGGGATCGGGAGAGGGCGCGGGCGTTTCTCGTCCGGGTCGAGGCCGCGGCGCGCGAGCAGGCAGACCTCGCGGTCGCGGTCGCGGACGTCTGGGCCGACCTCGGCGAGACCGATCGGGCGATCGCCTGGATCGCAACCGGCCTCAAGCTCGGATTTCCGACGGCGGACATCGAGCAGAGGCCCGCCTTCGCACGCTTGCTGCAGGACCCGCGCGTCGCCAGGCTGCTGCATCCGGGCGGGAGCGGGAAGGGAAACGGCACGATGTAGCGCACACCGGCGGCGCCTCGGAGAGGCGTTCGCCGGCCACGAAGGGAAAGGAGAGGGAGCATGCAAAGGATCACCCGCAGGACCAGGACCCAACCGAAGCGGACGATCAGGGCGACCGGGGGAAGGGTGCCGCGGAAAGGCCCGGGGGGCACGGCGCCGGAGGGCGTGGACGTGACCGTGAGGGTGTTCCTCGACGACCGGGGCGAGTGCCGCGTGGAGCCAAAGGAGGCCCACGTGCGCCCCGGCGGCACGGTCGCCTTCGTGTCCGAGGTCGGACCCCTGACGGTGTTCGCCCCGACGCCGGCCCGGGCGGCGAGTCTCTTCCCGCGCACCGGCGGGCCGCTGTTCGCGGTGCCGGGCGAGGGCAGGACGCTCACGGTCGCGACGGCGAAGGTGAAGGAACCGGTCGTCTACACGTACTCCGTCTACTGCCGCAGGCATCAGTCGTTCGCCAGGGCGTCGTTCCCGAGGATGATCGTCGGGTAGGCCGTTCCCCCTCCCCCAGGTTAGAATGAGTCGCCGCACCGTGCGGCCCCGGAGGAACTGTCGCCATGACTGATGCCGCATACGACCTCGTCGTTATCGGTTCGGGACCCGGCGGGTACGTCGCCGCGATCCGCGCCGGCCAGCTCGGGTTGAACGTCCTCGTCGTGGAGAAGGATCAGTTCCTCGGCGGCACCTGTCTCCACCGCGGCTGCATCCCCACCAAGGCGCTGCTGCACACGGCGGACCTGCTGCAGCAGGCGCGCGAGGGGGTCAAGTTCGGCGTCGTCTGCGCCGGCGTGTCGCTCGACCTCGCCGCCGCCCACGCGCACAAGCGCCGGGTCGTGGCCAAGAACGCCAAGGGGATCGAGGGCCTGTTCAAGAAGAACAAGGTCGGATGGGTGCAGGGGACGGGCCGCCTCGCGGGCGGGCGGACGGTCGAGGTCACGAGGCCGGACGGGAAGGTCGAGAAGCTCGCCGCGAAGAACGTCATCCTGGCGACGGGCTCGCGCTGCGGCGACCTGCCGTTCCTGGCGGCCGACGGCCGCTACTTCGTCAACTCGGACCAGATCCTCGAGCTCACCGAGGTGCCGCCGCGCCTGCTCGTGCTCGGCGCCGGCGCGGTCGGGATGGAGTTCGCCTCGATCTTCTCCCGCTTCGGCTCCAAGGTCACGGTGGTCGAGCTGCTCGACCGCGTCCTGCCGCTCGAGGATGCCGACGTCTCCACCGAGGTCGCCAAGGCGTTCCGGCGCCAGGGGATCGCGGTGCACGTCGCGACCCGGGCCGAGGACGTCAAGGTCGCCGAGGGGTTCGTCCGCTGCAAGGCGGTCACCGCGGGTTCCGAGACGCTCGCCCTGGAGGCCGACAAGCTGCTGCTGGCCGTCGGGCGGCAGGCCAACTTCAAGGGGATCGGGCTCGAGAGCACGAAGGTGCAGATCGAGCGCGGCCGCATCGTCGTGGACGGGTTCTGCCGCACGCACGAAGAGGGGGTCTACGCGATCGGCGATCTGTTGGCGACGCCGTGGCTCGCCCACGTCGCCTCGATGCAGGGCGTGCTGGTCGCCGAGCACATCGCGGGCAAGAACCCGCCGCCGATCAATTACGGCCAGGTCCCGTCCTGCACGTACTGCTGGCCAGAGGTCGGCGCGATCGGCCTCTCCGAGGCGCAGGCGCGAGAGAAGGGATACGACGTGCGCATCGGCACGTTCCCCTTCACCGCCAGCGCCAAGGCCGCGATCCTCGGCGAGACCGCGGGCTTCGTGAAGATCGTCGCGGAGGCGAAGTACGACGAGGTGCTGGGGCTCCACATCGTCGGCCCGCACGCCACCGAGCTGGTCGCCGAGGGCGAGGCGGCGCTGCGCGGCGAGCTCACCGCCGAGGAGCTCATCCGCACGATTCACGCCCACCCGACGTTGCACGAGGCGATCCACGAGGCGGCCGAGGGGGTGCACGGTGCCACGATCCACTTCTAGTCCCGCGCCCGGGTGGGAAGGTTCGCTCGGACCCGCGTGTTCCTGGCTGTCGGGCCGCATCCCGACGTCGTCCTTGGCCTCTCTGTCTTCTTGGCTTCGTTCCTTTGCCCTTTTGCGTTTCACTCTTGACTCTGCACCACCCCCGGAGGGCTGACATGCCGGTCAACGTCTTGATGCCGCAGATGGGCGAGTCGATCACCGAAGGCACGATCGTCCGCTGGTTCAAGGCCGCAGGTGACGAGGTCGTCAAGGACGAGCCGTTGCTCGAGATCTCGACCGACAAGGTGGACGCGGAGGTGCCGGCGCCGGCCGGCGGCCGGCTCGCCACGATCGTGCACGGCCCCGGGGCCACCGTCGCGGTGGAGACGGTCATCGGCGTGATCGCCCAGGCGGGCGAGGCCGCCGGCGCCGCAGCGGCGCCGAAGCCCACGGCGGGACCCGAGCCGGCCGCACCCAAGGCGGCGGCGCCGCCGCCGGCCGCCGCACCGATCGCGCCCGAGCCGGCCGCGCCTCCGCCGGCTCCCGGACCGGCCGCGCCCGCCGCGACGGAGGAGGACGCCGCGCGGCAGCGGTCGTCGCCGCTGGTGCGCCGCATCGCCGCGGAGCACGGCGTCGACCTCGCCGCGGTGCCGGGGACCGGCAGCCAGGGGCGCGTCACCAAGGAGGACATCCTGGCGTTCGTCGCGCAGGGCGCGCGACCGCCCGCCTCCCCCACCCCGGCCCCGACCGCGTCGCCGGCGCCCCGCCCTTCGCCGGCGCCGGCTGCCGCCGCCCACGGGGCGCCGCCGCTCGCGGGCGCGACGCTCGGGCCGGCCGGCGCGTTCACCGGCGACGAGCTGCGCGAGCCCCTCTCGATCATGCGGCAGAAGATCGCCGAGCACATGGTGCTCTCGCGCCGCACCTCGCCGCACGTGAACACGGTTTTCGAGGCCGACATGTCGAAGGTGGTGGCCCTGCGCGAGGGCGGCCGCGCCGCGTTCGAGGCGCAGCATGGGATCAAGCTGACCTACACCCCGTTCTTCCTCGCCGCGGTGGTCGAGGGACTCAAGGCGTTCCCGATCGTCAACGCCTCGCTCGACGGCAACGACATCGTCTACCACCGACACATCAACGTCGGCGTCGCCGTCGCGCTGCCGCACGGTCTGATCGTGCCGGTGGTCAAGCGCGCGGAGGAGCTGTCGCTGATCGGCTTGCAGCGCGCCGTGACCGACCTCGCCACCCGCGCTCGCAGCAAGCAGCTCAAGCCCGAGGACGTGCAGGGCTCGACGTTCTCTGTCACCAACCCCGGCCCGTATGGCGGGCTCTACGGCCTGCCGATCATCAACCAGCCCAACGTCGCCATCCTCTCCACGGGCGGGATCCAGCGCCGGCCCGTCGTGGTGACGGACGAGATGGGACGCGAGTCGATCGGCATCCGCGACATGATCTACCTGGCGCTCTCGTTCGACCATCGCGTCGTGGACGGCGCCACCGCCGACCAGTTCATGGCGGCGGTCAAGGCCGCGCTCGAGGCGTGCGCCTTCGAGCTGGGGTGAGGCCGAGCGCGGAGCGGGCCCGGCAGCGGTCGTCGGCCGGCGAACCCTGGACGACCCGGCGCCGGTCCGCGGGCGCGCGGACCCGGGCGGCGGGTGGGCACCGGGGGATCAGCGGCGCTCGGACGCCAGCCAGCGGAGGAAGAGGAGGTCGCCCCAGACCTCGGCGGGTGAGCGGTCGTCGGTGAACACTGGCCGGCTGGCGTCGGGACGGACGCGCACCATGGTCCGGAGCACCGCGAGCCGCCACCCTTCGACGTCGGCGGGCACCGGATCGACGGCGAGCCGGTCGCGCAACCCGGGGGCGTCGCTGGCGAACACCAGGAAGTTCATGTAGTCCAGCGGGTGGAACACCCACACCTCGCGAAACACGCCGGCGATCGTGTTCAGGATGCCGGCCAGAAGCCGGTCGTGCCGGTCGAACGCCGCCACGTTCATCACCAGGACGCCGCCGGGCTCCAGGCGCGAGCGCACCAGGCCGAAGAACTCGGCGGTGGTGAACGGAAAGGGGATGTGCGGCTGGCGGAAGACGTCCACCGCGATCGCGTCGAAACGGGCGTGAGTCGCCCGCAGGAACACCCTGCCGTCCGCGTTCACCACCGTGAGGTTGGGGTCGTCGAGCGTGAAGTACTTCCGGCCGAGGGCGATGACGTCCGGATCCAGCTCGACCCCCGTCACGCGCACGTTCGGAAGCTGGAGCTGGAAATCGTGGGCGATCGTCCCCCCGGCCAGACCGATCACGACGAGCGTGCGGACGCCGCCGTCCCGCATCCCGCCGGCGAGCAGGAATGCGTCGTACGGCGTTCCCGACAGCTTCGCGCCCGGCACGTAGGTGGACTGTGCGGCGAGCCCCTCGTTGACGCGCAGGATCCTGGCCCCGTCGCCGCGCTGCTCCACGGCGATGTGCTGATACGGCGACTCGACCTGAGCGAGGGTCCCCGCCGCCCGCGCGCCCCGCGCCGGAACCAGCGCGGCCGCGGCCGCGACCGCCACAGCGGCCAGGCGACGCCCGCGCAGGAAGAGGAGCGAGGTCAGGACCGCGAGCCCCCCGAGCAGGCGGAGCGTCGCCGCGGTGCCGAGCGTCGGGATCAGGACCAGCACCGGCGCGAACGTCCCGAGGATCGAGCCGGTCGTTCCGACCGCCGCGAGGCTTCCCGCCGCGCGGCCCACGCCGACGATCTCCTTCGCCTTGAGGCGGAGGAGAAACGGGGACACCATCCCGAGCAGGAACGTGGCGGGGAGGACGAGCAACGTCGCCGCGAGGAGGGACCAGAGGAACAGCGGCAGCGAGGCCCCGGACAGCGCCGCACGCGCGGCGGCCAGGAGGGGGCGCGAAGCCGCGGGCAGGAGGAGGACGAGAACCCCGGCGGACAGGAATACCCACCCCAGCGGCCTCGGCGCGGGCCGGCGGTCGGCCAGGCGGCCGCCGGCGGCATAGCCCGCCGCGAGGCCCGCGAGGATGACCCCCACCACGCTCGTGAACACGAGCAGGCTCGCCCCGAACGACGGCGCCAGCAACCGCACCGAGGTCACCTCGAGCGCGAGGGTCACGAAACCGGCGACGAACGCGCCGAGGCTCAGCCGCACGCGGTCACGACCCCCGGGTCAGCGGTGCGCGCCTCCGTTCACCTTCCCCGGCGCCGCCATCCCCTTCATGCCCGGCGCCTGGACCGCAGGCAGCTGGACCGCGGGCAGGAGCAGCCCGATCAGGGCCTGGTCCATGCCGGGCGCACCGAACTCGAGCGTCTCCCGGCGGCCCTGGGGCACGAAGCGGAACTGCTGCGCGTTCACGTTCGGCCGGCCGCGCTGCAGCCGGCCCATGGCGGTGCACTGTTCGACCCCGCCCTGAATGAACTTGGCCCGCACCGACCCGTCGCCCATCGAGTAGACCTCGATGTCGTACCGGCCGGGCGGCAGCTTGTGGCTGCCGTCGCACATCATCGCCTGGTCGATGGCGATGATCGAGCGGAACAGCAGGCCGCCCTCGCCCCCGTGCTCGACGAGGGTGAACCCCGATGCCGGCGGAGCGGCCAGCGCGAGGACGACGCCGACCGCCAGCACGGCCACCGCCGAAAACCCGAACCCGTTCTTCATGAGTCACCTCCTGGTCGACTTGGAGATGGCAACGCCGCCCACGGGGAGGCTATTCCGCTCCGCGACCGCGGGACCCGACCGCCGCGCGGGGCCGGGCCCGGCCGCGGCGGCAACCCGCTCGACCGCCCTGGTCAGACCGGGAGCGGGGGCGCCCAGCCGGCGAGGGAGCGCTCCGCGAGCGCGGCCAGGGCGTCCACGTGGTCGGCGCGGGCGCCGAGCGCGGGGATGTAGCGCAGCTCCCCGCCGCCCGCCGCGAGGAACCGCTCGCGGTTCGTGATCGCGATCTCCTCGAGCGTCTCCAGGCAGTCCGCGGCGAACCCCGGGCACACGACGTCCACCCGGCCGGCGCCCTCGCCCGCCAGCCGCAGCAGCGTCGCGTCGGTGGCCGGCTGGATCCAGGGATCGCGGCCGAACCGGGACTGGAAGGAGACGACCAGGCGCTCCTGGGGCCAGTCGAGCGCCGCGCGCAGCAGGCCGGCGGTCGCCAGGCACTCCTCCTGGTAGTGGTCGCCGGCGTCCACGTAACGCTGCGGCAGGCCGTGGAACGACAGCATCAGCCGCTCGGGGACGCCGGCTGCGGCCCACGCCTCGCGAATGCTCGCGGCGAGCGCCGCCACGTACGCCGGATCGTCGTGGTACGACGAGACGGTGCGCAGCTCCGGCACCCGCCGCCATCCGGCCAGTTCCGCCGCCACCGCGTCGAACGTCGAGCCCGTGGTCGGCGAGGAGTACTGCGGGTACAGCGGCAGCACCAGGATCCGGGAGCAGCCGCGCGCGGCCAGCTCGCGCAGCGCGCCCCCGACGGCGGGCTCGCCGTACCGCATCCCGAGCGCCACGTGAACCGGCGCCGGGGTGCGCTCGCGCAGGCGGGCCGTCAGGCCGGCGGCGATCGCGCGGCTGGCGACGAGGAGCGGCGAGCCGTCGCGGCCCCACACCCTGGCGTACAGGCGCGCCGAGCGCCGCGGCCGCAACGGCAGCACGGCCAGGTTCAGGATGAGCCACCACAGCGGCCGCGGCAGCTCCACGACGCGCGGGTCCCAGAGGAACTCCGCGAGGTAGCGGCGTACCGCTGCCGCCGTCGGCGCCTGCGGGGTGCCGAGGTTGGAGACGAGGACGCCGATCGGCGCCGGACCGCCCCCGTCCGGCCGGGCGTAGCCCGGGTAGCGCGGCCTCACGCGCCCCCCGCGACCGCCGCCGCGATCCGCTCCGCCTCGACGACGCAGGCGTTCGCGGCGATGCCGTGGAAGCCGTTGCCGAGCAGGTGCAGGCCGGGGATCGCCGCCGCCGCGCGCTCGATCTCGTCGAGGCGGGCGAGGTGGCCGAGCGTGTACTGCGGGATGCCGTAGTCGTGGCGGATGATGCGCACGAAGTCGGGCTCGGGGTCGCCGCCGAGGAAGTGATCGAGCTCCCGGCGCGCGAGCGCGAGCAGCTCGCCGTCGGACAGGTCGAGCGCGCCCGGGTCGCGCGCGCCCCCGAGAAGCGTGCGCAGCAGCGTCGCGCCCGCCGGCGCCTGCGCCGGGAACGTGGCGTCGCAGAAGATCGAGCCGAGGATGCGCCGCCGTTCGCGGCCGGGGACGAGGAAGCCGAAGCCGCGGGTCGGATGGGCGAACGGGTGCGGCGCGCGGTAGCCGGTCATCACCACCGCCACCTTCGCGTACGGGATCCCCTGCAGCGCCGCCACCGCGCCCTCGGGGAGCAGCTCCCCGAGCGCCCGCGCCGCGGCGCCGGGGGGCATGGCCACGGCCACCTGTTTCGCGGCCACCTCCGACCCGTCGCCGAGCCGCACCGCGAACGCGCCCGCGCCCCGCGTGATCCGCTCGACGGGAACGCCCAGCCGCACCCCGGCGCCGAGGGCGCTCGCCAGCGCATCGGTCAGCTGCTGCATGCCGAGCCGCAACGTGGTCAGGGTACCGCCCGGGCCCGCCGGGCCGCCGCCGCCCGACTTCCGCCGCGCCAGCATCGCCCGCACCAGCGAGCCGTAGTCGCGCTCCATCGCGCGCATCTTCGGGAAGGTGGCCGGGAGTGAGAGCCGCGCCGGGTCGCCGGCGTACACCCCGGTCACCATCGCGTCGACCAGCACCTCGGCGGCCTCGCGGCCGATCCGGCGCGCGGCGAAGGTGAACACCGACTCTTCAAGTGCGCCGCGGCGCTGGAACGGCTCGAGCAGGACGCGCAGGCGGCCGGGCAGCGAGAGCACGTCCGAGGTCAGGAACGCCGGCGGGGAGAGCGGCACCTTGCGCAGGCGGCCGTTGCGGGCGATGAAGCGGTCGCCGGCGGCGTCGTCGGCGCGCACCAGCTCGCCGTCGAGGCCGAGGCCGGCCACGAGCGCCAGCGTCTCCGGCACGTTGTCGAGGAAGCCCTGCGGCCCCCACTCGCAGCAGAAGCCGTCGACCCACTCGGTCTGGATCTTCCCGCCCGGCCGGCCGGCGCCTTCCAGGACCACGACGTCGGCGACCCCCCGGGTGCCGGCGAGGTACGCGAGCGCCAGGCCGGAGATACCGCCGCCGCAGACCGCGAGGTCATGGAGGGGTGCGCGCGCCGCCACCGTCACACCGTGCGCGAGTACACCGTCTTGCCGGCGTCGCCCGCGAGGTAGGCATCGAACGGCATGCACAGGTTGCGGATGAACACGCGGCCGCGCGGCAGGACGCGAACCCCGCCGGCGCCGACCTCGACGAGGCCGTCGGCGGCCGGTCCGGCGAGCGCCGCCAGCTCGCGCTCGAACACCACGGGCGCGTCGATCCCGAACTGCTCCCGCACCCAGGCGAAGTCGAGCCCGAAGGTGCAGATGAGGCGCTCGATCACCCGCCGGCGCATCTCGTCCTCCTCCGTCCGGCGGAGCCCGCGCTCGACCGGGAGCCCCCCGGCGGCCAGCGTCCGCTCGTAGCGAGCCAGGTTCTTCTCGTTCTGCACGTACGCCCCGCCCACGTCCCCGATCGCGGTCATGCCGACGCCCACCAGGTCGCTGGCGGGAAGCACGGTGTAGCCCATGAAGTTGCGGTGCAGGGTCCCGGCCTCGAGGGCGCGCGCCAGCTCGTCGCCGGGACGGGCGAAGTGGTCCATGCCGATGAAGCGGTAACCGGCCCCCAGGAACGACTCGGCCGCGGCGGCGAAGACGCGGAACTTCTCCCAGCCGCGCGGCATCGGCAGGTTCTCCAGCGCCTTCTGGTGCGGCTTGAGCCAGGGCACGTGGGCGTACGAGAACACCGCCACGCGATCGGGCGCCAGCTCGCGGATCACCGACTCCACCGCGACCTTGAAGGACCGGTCGGTCTGAAACGGCAGGCCGTAGATGAGGTCGATGTTCACGGAGGAGAAGCCGAGCGAGCGCGCCAGCTCGACCTGGTGGCGCGTGAGCGCAAGCGGCTGCACCCGGTGCACCGCCTCCTGCACCCGCGGATCGAAGTCCTGGGCGCCGAGCGAGACGCGGTTGAAACCGAGCCGCCGCAAGGTCGCCAGGTGCTCGTCGGTGGTCACGCACGGGTCGATCTCGATCGCGACCTCGGCCCCGGGCGCGAGCCGGAAGTGGCGCATGACCGCGCCGAAGAGCCGCTCGCACTGGGCGGGCGTCAGGTACGTCGGCGTGCCGCCGCCCCAGTGGAACTGCGACAACGTCCGCCGGGCGCCGAGGCTCGCGGCGACGATCTCCAGCTCGCGCTCGACGGCCTCGAGGTAGCGCTCCTCGGGCCCGCGGTGCGGGGCGACGACGATGCTGCAGCCGCAGTAGGTGCAGCGCGCCTCGCAGAACGGGATGTGCACGTACAGCGACAGCGGCGCGTCGGGCGTCGCGGCCGCGCGGGCGAGCGCCGCCCGGTACTCCGTCTCCCCGAAGCTCGGGGTGAAGTGCGGCGCCGTCGGGTACGAGGTGTAGCGCGGGCCGGGCCGGTCGTAGCGCGCCAGCAGCTCGGGGGTGATGCCGGCGAAGTCCACGCCGGGGTCCGTGGCGCCGGGGCCGCTCACCGCGCCCCCCTGATCACGTCGAGGAACGCCGCGACCGACTCGAGCGGCGTCGCCGGCAGGATGCCGTGCCCGAGGTTGGCGACGTAGCCGTTCGCGGGGGCGCGGTCGAGCATGGCGCGCGTCGCGGCGCGCACCGCCTCGGGCGGCGCCAGCAGGACGGCCGGGTCGAGGTTGCCCTGCACGGCCTTCCCCGCCAGCCCCGCCGCGGCCTCGGTCAGATCCGTGCGCCAGTCCACGCTCACCGCCTCGCACGGGAGGCCGGCCAGCGCGGGCACGAGGTGGCCGCCGGAGGCGTAGACGATGCGCGGCACGCCCAGGTCGTCGAGCTGACGCAGCAGGCGGACGAGCGCGGGCACGACGACGTCGCCGTAGCTCTTCGCCGACAACGCCATCGCCCACGAGTCGAAGACCTGCACCACCCCGGCGCCGGCCGCGACCTGCTGCCGCAGGTACGCCGCCATGGCGTCGGCGAGCACGTCGAGCAGCGCGCGGAACTCGTCCGGGTGCGACGCCATCGCCGCCCGCACCGCGGCGTGGTCGCGCGAGGTGCCGCCCTCGACGAGGTAGCTGGCGAGGGTCCACGGCGCCCCGCAGAAGCCGATCATCGCCACCTCGGGCGCCAGCTTGGCCCGGACGAGGGCGATCGCCTCGGCGACGAACGCGGTGCCGCGCCCGTCAACCGGGGGCGCGAGCCGGGCCCAGTCGGCCGGCCCCGCGAGCGCACGCTCGACGCGCGGCCCGCCCTCGTCGGGAAACGCGAACTCCACCCCCATCGGCGCCAGCGGCAGCAGGATGTCCGAGAAGATGATCGCGGCGTCGAACCCGAACCTGGTCACCGGCTGCAGCGTCACCTCCGCGGCCAGCTCGGGCGTACGGCACAGGGCGAGGAACGAACCGGCCCGCGCGCGCGTCGCCCGGTACTCCGGCAGGAAGCGGCCGGCCTGTCGCATGATCCAGACCGGCGGCCGGTCCACGCTCTCGCGGCGGCAGGCGGCGACGAGCCGGCTCACCGGATCGCCTCCGCGAGCGCCGTCTCGAGCGCCCCGACCGTCGCGTCCACGTCGGCTGCGGTGTGCGCGAGCGACAGGAAGCCGACTTCGAACGCCGACGGCGCCAGGTAGACGCCGCGCTCGAGCAGCGCCCGGTGCAGCGCGGCGTAGCGCGGCGCGCCCTCGCACGCGACGGCGTCGAAGCGGCGCGGCGGCTCGCCGGGTTGCATCGCGAGCCAGAACAACGACCCCAGGCGGACGAAGCCGACCGGCACCGGCCGCCCCGCCAGCACGGCCCGCACCCCGGCCTCGAGCCGGGCCCCGAGCGCGTCGAGACGCCGCCAGCCGTCCTCGGCGGCGAGGGCGTCCAGCGTCGCGAGGCCGGCCGCCATCGCCACCGGGTTCCCGGAAAGCGTGCCGGCCTGGTAAACGGCGCCGAGCGGCGAAACCTGCTCCATGAGGTCGCGGCGGCCGCCGTAGGCGCCCACCGGCATGCCGCCGCCGATGACCTTGCCGAACGTCGCCAGGTCGGGGGTGATCCCGTAGTGCGCGGCGGCGCCGCCCGGCCCGAGGCGGAAGCCGCTGATCACCTCGTCGAAGATGAGCAGCGTGCCGGCGCGGCGGGCGAGGTCCGCGAGATGCTGCAGGAAGTCGCGGCGCTGTACGAGCAGCCCGGCGTTGGCCGGCACCGGCTCGACGATCGCCGCGGCGAGCTCGGCGCCGTGGGCGGCGAACGCCCGTTCGAGCGCCGCGTCGTCGTCGAGGGGCACGACCACCGTGAGCTCGGCGAGGGCCGCGGGCACGCCGGCCGAGTTCGGCGTCGCGAACGTCGCGAGGCCGGAGCCCGCCTTGACGAGGAGCGAGTCGACGTGGCCGTGGTAGCAGCCGTCGAACTTGAGCACCCGCGGCCGCCCGGTCGCCCCGCGGGCGAGGCGGATCGCCGACATCACCGCCTCGGTCCCCGAGGAGACGAAGCGCACCATCTCGCAGCCGGGGTAGCTCGCGACGACCCGCTCGGCGAGCTCCACCTCCGCCGCGCACGGCGCGCCGTACGACAGCCCGCGCCCGGCCGCCGCTCGCACCGCCGCGACGACCGCCGGATGGGCGTGCCCGAGGATCAGCGGGCCCCACGACATGACGTAATCGAGATAGGAGTTGCCGTCCGCATCGGTGAAGCGCGCGCCCGCCGCCTCGCGGTAGAAGAGCGGCCCGCCGCCGACGGCGCGGAACGCCCGCACCGGCGAGTTGACCCCGCCGGGGAGGACGGCGCAGGCCCGCTCGTAGAGCGCCGCTGACCGGTCCAGCACCAGCTCCGTCACAGCCAACCCTCGGCCAGCGCCTTGCGGGCGTGGTACGTGATGACGATGTCCGCGCCCGCGCGCCGGAACGCGTGCAGGTTCTCCATGGTGACGGTGCGCTCGTCGATCCAACCGCGCGCCGCCGCCGCCTTGACCATCGAGTACTCCCCCGACACGTTGTAGACCGCCACCGGCTGCGTGAAGTTCTCCTTGATGTCGCGCAGCACGTCGAGGTACGCGAGGCCGGGCTTGACCATCAGGATGTCGGCGCCTTCCTCGACGTCGAGCTCCGCCTCGAGCAACGCTTCCCGTCGGTTGCGCGCGTCCATCTGGTACGAGCGCCGGTCGCCGAACTGCGGCGCCGAGTGCGCCGCCTCGCGGAACGGTCCGTAGTAGCCCGAGGAGTACTTGCACGAGTAGCTCATGATCGGGGTGTCGACGAGACCCGCGCCGTCGAGCGCCTGGCGGATCGCCAGCACCCGGCCGTCCATCATGTCGGACGGGGCGACGATGTCCGCGCCGGCCGCGGCGTGCGCCACCGCCTGGCGCGCGAGGTGCTCGAGCGAGGGATCGTTGGCGACCCGCCCGTGCTCGATCACGCCGCAGTGCCCGGTGTCGGTGTAGGCGCACAGGCAGACGTCGGTGATCACCACGAGGTCGTTGCCGAAGCGCTTCTTGAGTGCGGCGACGGCGCGCGGGGTGATCGCGTCGTCGGCGTACGAGCTGCGGCCGTCGGGGTGCTTGGGTTCGTCGTCGCCGGGGACGCCGAAGAGCAGCACCGCGCGGATACCGAGCTTGAGGTCGGCCTCGACCGTCGCCGACAGGCGGTCGATCCCCTCGCGGCGGATCTCCGGCATGGCGTCGATCTCCTCGGCGGCGACCGGATTGCGGAGTACGAAGTGCGGCATCACGAACGCGCGCGCGTCCAGCCGGGCCTCGGCCACGAGGTCGCGGACGACAGGGTTGAAGCGAAGGCGGCGGGGTCTCACGAGCAGGTCTGCCATAGCTCCTCCACGATGCTTTCGGTTGTCGGTTGCGGTGAGACGACCGCGCGCACGCCGGCCGCCGCGGCGGCGGCCGCCGTGGTCGCGCCGATCGCGATGTGCGGCACGCCGGCCCAGCGCGCGCCGCAGCGGGCGAGGTACGCGCGCACGGCGCGCGGGCTGGTCAGCACGACCGCGGACGGACTCTCTCCCGGGAACGACAGGGGCTCGGTCGCCGGAATCTCTTCCATGGCGTACACCACGAGCGCCACCTCCCGCGCGCCGATCTCGGCGAGCGCGTCGCCGAACTCGCCCCGCCGCTCGCGCCCGCACGGGTGCACGACGGCGGCGCCGGGCCGCAGGCGCGGCGCCAGTGCCGCCGCCAGCGCCGCGCCGCCGCCGCCACCGACGATTTGGACGTCGAAACCCTCCCGCCGTGCCGCGTCCGCCGTCGCCGCCCCGACGGCGGCGGCGGGCAGGGTCGCCAGCGTCGCCGCCAGATCGGGAGCGGCCTGCCGCAGCGCGCGCGGCGCGCGCTTGCTGGTGAAGGCGACGAGCTCCGCGGCTCCGAGCGCCGCCTCGACCCGCGCCCGGCCGGCCGCGTCGTCCACCGGGACCTCCCGCGTCAGCGCGAGGGGCACCACGTCGACGCCGCGTTTCTCCAGCACGGCGGCCAGGGCCTCGAGCTCCTCGGCCCCGCGGGTCGCGAGGACCCAGCGCCGACTCACCGTCGGTCTCCGCTCAACGCCGCCAGGGCGGCCCGCGCGGCGGCCTGGGGAACGGCGCCCTCCACCCGCACCCGGCGGAGGGACGACCGGGTCACGCCCTCGTCGAGCTCGGCAAGCGCGGCCAGCAACTCGATCCCCCCGGCGCAACGGCGGGCGTGCGCGCCCAGCGGCAGGTGGCAGCCGCCGCCCAGGCCCTTGAGCACCGCGCGCTCACAGGCGGTGACCTCGGCGACGTCGGGTTCGTTGAGCGGAACGACCAGCCTCGCGACCGCGGCGTCGTCGGCGCGTACCTCGATCGCCAAGGCGCCCTGACCGGGCGACGGGAGGAACTGCTCGACCTCGAAACGCGCCGTGGCCAGCCCCTGCAGGTCGAGGCCGAGACGGTCCACGCCGGCACAGGCGAGCAGGATCGCGCCGAACGCGCCCTCGCGCACCCGCTGCAGGCGCGTCGGCAGGTTGCCGCGCAGCGGCCGGATCACGAGGTCGGGTTGCATGGCCAACGCCTGCCCGGCGCGGCGCAACGACGAGGTCCCCACGACGGTGCCGGGGGCGAGACCGAGACCGCCGCCGCCGACCGCCTCCGGGCGCGCCAGCATCAGCTCGCGGGGGTCCTGGCGCAGCAGCACCGCGCCCACCGCGAGACCGGCCGGCTCGTCGGTCGGGAGATCCTTCAGCGAGTGGACGACGAGGTCGACCTTGCCGGCGGCGAGCGCCGCCTGCAGCTCCCGGGTGAAGAATCCGCTGCCGGGAAGCTCGTGCAGCGCGCGCGAACGGTCGGCGTCGCCGCTGGTGCGAACGACGACCAGCTCGCTCGCGGCCCCGGAGAGCTCGAGCAGCAGCGCCGCCACACGGCGGGACTGCCAGAGCGCCAGGTCGGAGCCTCTGGTTCCGATCCGCACCGCAGGGTTCACTTCTCCACCGCCGTGAGAAAGGTGTTGAGCACGTCCGGGGAGTGCTGCCAGGCCACCTCGCGCAGGCCGCGCAGCGGCACGCGCACGAGGCGTTGCGACAACCGGTCGACCGCTTCGTCGAGCCGTTCCGGCGGCACGTCCTGCCGGCCGTCCACCATGCGCGTCATCTCGCTGCGCGCGAGTTCGCGGAACGCCGCGACGAGGTGGCGCGCCACCGGCGACAGCTCGACCTCCATCACCTCGTAGGCCAGCTCGCGCAGTTGCTCTTCGACGATCGCCTCGGCCTGGGCGATCTCGGCGTGGCGCGCCGTGCGGTTGCTTTCCGCCTCGAGACGCAGCGCGACCTGATCGACGTGCTCGATCCCGGCGACCCCGCCGCACCCCGGCGCGACGTTGGGCGGCATGCCGAGGTCGAGGAGGAGCGCCGGCGCCAGGCGCGCGGCGAGTTCGGGACCGATCAGCGGCGCCGGCAACGAAGCGGCCGTGATCACCGCGGCGAAGCGGTCGTCGGCCGCCGCAAGCGCATCGAGCGGGCGGTACGCACCGCCGCCCCGGGTCGCGAGCGCCTCGCCGCGTTCGCGGCCGCGGTTGAACACCACGATGGCGCGCGCCGGGTCGAGCTTGCGGACGAGCTCGACCGCCAGCGCCGCCATGCTGCCGGCGCCGACCACGGCCACCGGTCCGCCGGCGGCGGCCATGCGCTTGCCGAGCCGGCGCTCCGCCAGCGAGAGCAGCGACACCGGATGGCGCGACAAACCGGTCTCCGTGCGCACCCGCTTGGCGGCGCGGAACGCCTGCGTGAACAGCGCGGAGAGGTGCGGGCCGGCGGCGCCCGCGTCGCTCGCCACCCGGAACGCCTCCTTGACCTGGCCGAGGATCTGGTTGTCGCCGGGCATCAACGAGTTCAGCGCCGCCGCGACGCGGAACAGGTGTCTGGACGCGTTCTGCTCGTGCTCGGCCAGACACTTCTCCAGGGCCGGGAGCGACGCCTTCCCACCGGTGCGCCGCGGCAGCGCCGAAGCCAGCGCCAGCAACAGACGCCCCGGGCAGAGCGGGCCGTCGTACGCGAGGTAGAACTCCGTGCGGTGGCAGGTGGCGAGGTAGACCAGCTCCTGCGCCCCAAGGTCGGCCTTGAGACCGGGGAGAACCTCGGCCACCGCCTCGGCCGGTATTTGCGCGCGTCCAACTTCCTCCGGGCCCGCGTCGGCCTGGTTGCAGCCAATGACCACGTAGCGTCGCATCGTTCCCCCCGAAGTCGAAGTATGAGGAGTGAACTGTCATATGTGAAGCGGGTTTCGGTCAGCGTTTCGTTACGAAAGTGCAATGTTTCGGCAATCTTGCGAAATGATCTCATGGCCCGTTCCGGAGATGCTTCCCCGACGCCGCAGCAGCGTTCCCGGCCTCGCCGCGGCCCTCCGCGCGGCGGGGGCACGCACCGGTCCGCGAGAGGCCGGAGTGTCAGAGTGTGATCGCCGTCGCGCGGGAGGACGGCCGCCGTCGCCCCGGCCCCGCCGCCGCCTTCGCCGCCGCCCGCGTTCGGGCGCTCACGGCTTCTCGGCTGTCGAGGCGGCCGCCGGGCGCTCGCGGAGCGTCACCAGGTACCAGCCGGCGGCGCCGTGCAGGAGCAACGCCGGGTGACCGGCCGCGCCCGCGTCGAGGAGCCCCGCCAGCGAGTCGGCCGTCCCCAGCCAGCTCTCGTAGACCGCGGCGAGGCCCTGCCGCGCGCAGAGCTCGGCGGGCTGCTCGCCGGCCGGCCTCATCGTCGTCGTGTCGAGGATCGCGGCCCGCCGCTCCGGCGCGACTTGCAGCACGAGCAGCCTGGAATCGGAAAGGAGGCGGGCATCCCGCACCCTCGCCCCGGGCAGGGCGCCGCGGAAGCGGGGCTCGCCGCGCTCGATCCCGATTCCCACGACGGCGCCCTCGCCGTCGACCGCCGCCGCCACTCCGCCCGCGGGGTCCACATCGACGACCCGCCAGGCGCCGCCGCGCCCCTCCCGCTTCCAGGCGACGCCGCCCGGCGAGCGGTACCGCATCAACCCGCCGCCGTCGAGGGTCAGGAGCATGTCGTCGGGCGAGAGCGCGACGACCCCGGCGAACGCCGCGGACGCGCGCGCCAGCAGCTTCTCGCCTGCGAAGCGAAACGTCGCCGCGACACCGGCGCCGGTGGGGATGTCGCCCGGCAGACCGAAGTACTCTCGCGCCGCGGGGTCGAGGGGCAGGAAGCCGTACAGCCCCTTGCCGTCGAGCGTGAGACGGCTGTCCTGGGTCGGGAAGAGTTCGGAGAGCCCCGAGTTCGGCCACGCCAGGCGCTCCCGCCCGTCCGCCGTGATCGCCACGAACACCTGCGCCATCCCCTGGACACCGTGCGTCACGTAACGCAGGTTCGGCCCGCAGAACTCGAGCACGCGCGGCCCGCTCCCCGGCAGTTCGAGCCGCGCGCTCGGCGACGGCGCCCGGACGTCGTCGAAGAGCTGGAGTTGCCCGCCGACGAGGACCGCGACCTTGCCGCTGGCGCGGTTCACGGCCACCGTGGTCGCGGCGCCCGGGAAGCGCGGCGCCGGAGCCGTCTGCGACCACGCGGCGGCGGCGCCCGCGACCGTCACGGCGAACGAGAGGACTCGGCGCCATCCGCACACGCTCATCGACCTGCCCCTTTCGTTGCGGCGCTGCCGGCGAGCAGCGGGTCGTCCCGCCACCCGCCCGGCACGCTCGTCGGCGCCCCCGGCCGGGGGTGCAGCTCGCCCCGCGCATCGCGATGGCAGGAGAAGCAATCGTCGCGCAACGGGTGGTCGGCCGGACGCGGGTGCGCGCCGGAGCGCGTGTGGCACCCCAGACACTTCGACTCGGCCTGCGCGACGGCGTGGTCGCGATCGGCGGGGAGGCGCGGCGGTTTGCCCGACGTCGCCCACACGCCGATCGCCACCGGCGCCGCCAGCCCCACGACCCACGCGAACAACCGCGCCCGCGACCGCATCGCCGCCATGATAAACTCCCCGACCGATGCGGGGACTCGTTCGCGACGCCGCGCTCATCCTCACCGCCGTTCTCGTGCTCGGGACGGCCGCCAACTTCGTCCCCGGACGCCGGCTCGCGTGGTGGGGCAAGGGCGCCGAGCCTCCGAAGGCCGGCTCGGACTTTCAGTTCATCGATGCCGCCTCCGCCGACGCGGCCCGCACCTCGCTGCCGCACGTGGTCGTCCTCGACACCCGCTCCGCGGCGGAGTTCGCGGCCGGCCACGTCCCCGGGGCGACGCGGATTTCGTTCGCCAACGTCGAGGCCCAGCTGACACCGGCCTTGCTCGCCGCGCTGCGGGGCGCCGACGCCGTCTTCGTCTACGGCGACGGCGATGAGACCGACGTCGAGCAGCTCCTCGCCCAGGAGCTGCGCCGGCGCGGCGTGACCCGGCCGTACGTGGTGATGGGCGGCTTCATGGCGTGGCAGGGGGGCGGGCTGCCGGTCGAAGGGGGCGCGCCGTGACGTTCCTCCGCAACCGCTGGCTGCACACCGCGCTCGGCGTCGCCCTCGGCGGCATCTTCCTCTACGCCGCGGGCAGCAAGCTGATCGACCCCCGCCCGCTGGTCACGATCATCTGGGGGTACCGGATCCTGCCGGCAGGTCCGATCAATCTGATGGCCATCTACATGCCGTGGCTGGAGCTGCTCGTCGCGATCGGGTTGCTCACCGGCTACAAGCGGCGGGCCGCCGCGCTGCTCGCCTCCGGCCTGCTCACGATGTTCATCACCGCGCTCGCGGTCAACGCGCTGCGGGGAGTCAACGTCGCCTGCGGTTGCTTCTCGGCCAGCGCCGAGGACGTCAGCAACGCCTGGCTGCTGGTCCTGCGCGACCTGCCGATGTTCGCCGCCGCGCTGGTGCTGCTCCTCGCCCCCCCTCGGCAAGAGGGACGGACCGAAAAAGGGTAAAGCGGCAAAGGCCAAGGAGAAGGCGAGAGCGGTTCGGCTCCGCAGTCGCCGGTGCCTCCCCGGCCCTCGGCGCTTCCTCCGCTCTTCAGGCGTGCGCTTCCGCCGCCCCTTTGCGCTCGGCGCCGTTCGGCTCGCGCACGAGGCTTGGGATCAATTCGTCGAGGTCGAGCGTGGCCCAGCTCGCGCGGGCGAGTTCCTGCCCCGCCCCGCGCCAGGCGGCGTTGATCACCTTGACGCCGCGCCCCTGCAGTCCCGCAACGGGAAACACGAAGTCGCTGTCCGAGGAGACGACGACCGCAACGTCGAGCGCGTCCGACCAGGCCAGCTCGTACAGGTCGGAGATCAGCGCCGACTCGACGCCCTTCTCCGCCGACCACACGAGCGGCTGGCCGCACGACGGGCAGGCGCCCGTCTCGTAACCGCACGAGCGGCAGCGGATGTGATCGAAGCGCCGCCGCCGCTCGAGGACGACCACGCTGGTTCCCGGCTGGCGCTCGAGGAAGTTCTCGAGCCAGCGCCGGAGGTTCTCATCGTCGGGGTCGCACGAGGCGTACACGCGCATCCCCTGGAAGTCGAGGTCGTCCGCGATCGGCAGGGAACGCATCTTCTCGAGCAGCACCCCGGGCAGATGCGCCCAGTCGCAGCGCGCGTCGCCGGCGCGCTCGTTCCACCGCAACTGGAAGTTCCAATAGTCCACGAACACGTGCGTGCGCTGCATCCATGCACCTCCGGCCATGCCGGCCGCAGCGACCGCGGCCGGCCGCCGCGCTCAATCGCCGGGACGCCGCCAGCGCAGGACCGGCTGGCGCGCGGCCCTCACCTCGTCGAGCCGCTGGACCGGCGTCGAGTACGGCGCACCCCTCACCAGATCCGGGGTCTCCCGTGCCTCACGCGCGATCGCCTTCATCGCGGCGACGAACGCGTCGAGCTCGTCGATCCCCTCGCTCTCGGTGGGCTCGATCATCAGGGCCCCGTGCACGATCAGCGGGAACGACATGGTCGGCGGGTGGAACCCGTAATCGAGCAGCCGCTTCGCGATGTCGATGTTCTTGACGCCGGCGGCGGTCTGGATCGAGTCGTCGAACACGACCTCGTGCAGGCTCGGACCGTCGTACTGCAGGTGGTAGTCCGCCGCGAGCCGTTTGCGCAGGTAGTTGGCGTTGAGCACCGCGCCTTCGGCCATCGACTTGAGGCCGTCGCGGCCGAGCGAGCGGATGTACGCGAGCGCCCGCACCAGCATGCCGAAGTTGCCGTAGAACCCCCGGACCTTGCCGATGGTCCCCGGGCGGTCGTAGGCGAGCGTGTACCCCTCCCCGACCCGCTCGACCATCGGCACCGGCAGGTACGGCGCCAACGTCTGCGAGACCGCCACCGGTCCCGCCCCCGGGCCGCCGCCGCCGTGGGGCGTCGAGAACGTCTTGTGCAGGTTGATGTGCAGGGCGTCCGCGCCCATCTTGCCGGGGAGCGCGATGCCGACGAAGGCGTTGAGGTTGGCGCCGTCCATGTACAGGAACGCGCCCTTCTCGTGCAGCATCGCCGCCGCCTTGACGATCTCGGGCTCGAACACGCCGAGGGTGTTGGGCACCGTGACCATGAGCGCGGCGACGTCGCCGCCGTCGAGGTGGCGCGCGACGGCCGCGAGGTCCAGCGTGCCCTGGGGCGTGGACCCGATCTCCACGGTCTCGAACCCGGCGAACAC
The DNA here is from genome assembly GCA_004298115.1 of Acidobacteriota bacterium. Lineage (GTDB taxonomy): Bacteria > Acidobacteriota > Thermoanaerobaculia > Thermoanaerobaculales > Thermoanaerobaculaceae > RBG-13-68-16. Next base: position 36,779 of record SCRJ01000051.1, on the reverse strand, counting down.
GGCGGACGCCGGGTTGGTGCCGTGCGCCGAGTCCGGGATCAGCACCTTGCGGCGTCGCTCCCCTCTCGCCAGGAGCGCCTTGCGGATCATCAGCATTCCGGTCAGCTCGCCGTGGGCGCCCGCCGCCGGCTGCAGCGTCACCCGCGCCATCCCGGTCACGGCGATCAGCGCCTGTTCGAGCTGCCACATCAGGGCGAGCGCGCCCTGCACCTGATCCTCGGGCTGCAACGGGTGGAGCTGCGCGAGTCCGGCCAGGCGGGCCACTTCCTCGTTGATGCGCGGGTTGTACTTCATCGTGCACGAACCCAGAGGGTAGAGCCCCTCGTCCACGCTGTAGTTCCACTTCGACAGGCGGGTGAAGTGGCGCATCACGTCCACCTCGCTCACCTCCGGAAGGCCGTCGATCTCGCCGCGCAGCAGGCCGGCCGGTACGGTCGCGGCCGGGTCGGCCTGCGGCACTTCCAGGGGCGGGAGCTGGTAGCCGACGCGGCCGGCGGACGAGCGTTCGAAGATCAGCCCCTCCCGGTCCCGCAACGTGCGCGTGTCGCTCATGCCAGCCTCCGCAGTGCGTCGAGGAGGCGGTCGCACTCCTCCCGGGTGTTGCGCTCCGTGGCCGCGACGAGGATCCCCTTCGGCCATGAGGCGCCGAACTGGGAGGTGGAGACCCCGCCCAGGATCCCTTCGCCCTTCAGCCGGGCGAGAAGGCCGTCCGGGTCGTCGTGAAGCACGAGGAACTCGTCGTAGGAGGGACTCTGCGGGAACGCGAGTCTCGCCCTGTGCCCGGTGCCCTGCGCCCGGAGCCCGGCCTTGAGGTACTCGGCCTTGGCGTGGGAGGCAAGCGCCACCTCGCGCACGCCCTTCTTCCCGAGCAACGACAGGACGATCGTCGCGGCGAGCGCCATCAGGCCGTGGTTGGTGCAGATGTTCGAGGTCGCCTTGGCGCGCCGGATGTGCTGCTCGCGGGTCGAGAGGGTGAGCACGTAGCCCCGCCGCCCGCTCGCGTCCGCGGTCTCGCCCACCAGCCTGCCGGGCATCTGCCGCAGGTGTGTCTGCCGCGCGGCGAAGAACCCGAGCAGCGGGCCGCCGAACGCGGCCGGGATCCCGAACGCCTGCAGCTCGCCGCACACGACGTCGAAGCCGAAGCTCCCGCCGGGGGCGAGCATCCCGAGCGATGTCGCCTCGGCGACCGCGTGCACGCCGAGGGCCCCGCTGGCCGCGATCACCTTCCCCAGCGCCGGGAGGTCCTCGATCACCCCGAGGAAGTTGGGCGACGCCACGACCACCGCGCACACGTCGGCGCCGAGCGCGCGCTCGAGCGCGGCGGCGTCCACCCGACCGTCCTCGCCCCAGGCGGCCTGGTCGACCGCGACACCCATCGGCTCGCAGTAGGTCTCGAGCACGGCGCGCCAGTCGGGGTGGAGCGCACCGGCCACGACCACCCGCCGGCGGCCGGGAAGCGTGCGCGCCGCCATCAGCACCGCCTCGACCACCGCGGTCGCGCCGTCGTACAGCGACGCGTTGGCGACGTCCAGTTCGGTGAGCTGGCAGACGTAGGTCTGGAACTCGAAGATGGCCTGCAGCGTGCCCTGGCTGACCTCCGGCTGGTACGGCGTGTAGGCGGTGAAGAACTCGCCCCGCTGCAACAGCGCGTCGGCCACCGCCGGCGTGACGTGACCGTACACGCCGCCGCCGAGGAAGCTGGCGAAGCACTCCGGGGCTGCGTTGGCGCCGGCGTACGCCCAGAACTCACGCCGGACCTCCTCCTCGCTGTGGGCCGAAGGGAGGTCGAGGGCGCCGCAGCGCACCTCGGGTGGGATGGTGGCGAACAGATCGTCCACCGACGCACAGCCGACCGCATCGAGCATCGCGCGGCGGTCGGCTTGCCCCGCCTGGTAGCGGTGCATCAGTGCGCGCCCTCTTCGGCGAGGAACTTCTCGTAGGCAGCGGCGTCCATGAGGCCGTCGGCCACCCCCGGCGCGACCTTGAGGCGGACCAGCCAACCCTTTCCGTACGGATCCTGGTTGACGAGTTCGGGGTGGCTCTCGAGCTCGCCGTTGGTCGCGGACACGTCGCCCGCCACCGGCGCGAACACCTCCGACACCGCCTTCACCGACTCGATGTTGCCGAGGGCGGCGCCCTTCTCGACCTTCTTCCCGGGCGCCGGGAGTTCGACGAAGACCACATCGCCGAGCTGCTCCTGAGCGTACTGGGTGATCCCGGCGGTCGCCTCACCGCCAGCCAGGAGAACCCACTCGTGCGTCTTCGTGTAGAGGCGGTCGTTCGGTTGTGCCATGGCCTGCTCCTCCTTGAAGTCCCCTAGCGCGCCCGGCGGTAGAACGGCATCCCCACCACCCGCGCCGCGACCTTCTGCTCCCTGATCTCCACCTCGAACACCGAGCCCACAGCGGAACGCTCGACCGGCACGTACCCCATGCCGAGCGGCTTGCCCAGCGTCGGCGCGTGCGTCCCCGATGTGACCGCGCCGACCTCACTTCCTCCGGCCCAGATCGGATACCCGTGCCGCGCGATGCCGCGGCCGGTCATCTCGAACCCCACGAGGGCGCGGCGGACACCGTCGGCCTGCTGCCGCAGCAGCGCGTCGCGCCCGAGGAAGACCCCTTTGTCGAGCTTGACGATCCAACCGAGGCCAGCCTCGAACGGCGTGGTCGTATCGTCGATATCGTTCCCGTACAGCGGCATGCTCGCTTCGAACCGGAGGGTGTCCCGGGCGCCGAGCCCGGCGGGGACGACTCCGAACTCGCCGCCCGCCACGAGCAGGGCCCGCCACAGGCGCGCCGCCTCGCCGGCCGCCACGTAGACCTCGAAACCGTCCTCGCCGGTGTAGCCGGTGCGGGCGATGATCGCCGCGACGCCGTCCACCGGCCCCTCGACGAAACGGTAGTACTTGATCTCGTCGAGCCTGACCGGCGTGAGCTTCTGCAGCGTCGGCAGCGCCTTCGGTCCCTGCACCGCGATCTGGGCGTACTCGTCCGAGCGGTCGGTCACGTCCACACCGTCGAAGCCGACGCACTGGGCGCACAGGTAGGCGTAGTCCTTGTCCTTGTTGGCCGCGTTGACGACCAGGAAGTAGCGGTCGTCCGCCATCTTGTGGACGAGCAGGTCGTCCACGAACGTGCCGCGGGGCGTCATAAGGCCGGAGTAGTGCGCCCGCCCCACCGTGAGCTTCGCGGCGTCGTTGCACGTCACGTACTGCACGAAGTCCAGCGCCCGCCGCCCCGTCACCTCGATCTCGCCCATGTGCGACACGTCGAAGAGACCGACCGCGGTGCGGACGGCCCGGTGCTCCTCGATGACCCCCGCGTACTGCACCGGCATCTCGTACCCGGCGAACGGCACGATGCGCGCCTTCGCCTCGAGGTGGCATTCGTACAGGGGTGTCCGTTTCAGGCGCGTATCGACCATCCAGCCCTCCCGGCGCGGGCGCGCCGCTCGTGAAGCCTATCACCGCGCCGCAGGAGCGGCAACACAGCCACGCGCCCGCGCCGGGCTCATTGCCGGGCGCGCGGGGAGCCTTGCGGGTCGTTGCGGACCGGGCGGCGGCGGATCGGGCGGGCGGCGCCGCCGGTCGGCAGGCGCTCCAGCGCCGGATACTCGGGCGGCAGCCCTGCGGACGGGTCCGCGAGCCGCGCGTCGAGGTCCTCGACGGGAAGCGACAGCGTCACGAGTCCGGGGTCGATCGGGCGGCTCGCGCCGCCGGTGGGCCAGCGCAGCTCGTAGTAGAGCGCCGGCACCCGCGTCCAGCCGGTCTGCCCCACCGTCCCGATGCGGTCGCCGCGCGCCACGATCTGACCGCGCTTGACGGCGATGTCGCGGAGGTGGCCGAACACCGTCGCGACCTCGCCGCCGTGGTCGATCACGACGAGGTTGCCCATCCGCGTCCAGTCGTTGGTCGCGCGTTCGCGGACGACGCCGGCGAACAGCACGCGCCCCCCTCCCGCCGCCAGCACCGGCTCGCCCTCGGGCGCCGCCAGCGTGGTGCCGTAGTGCGCCTCCGTCTTCCCCGTGAACGGCGACAGGCGCCACCCGTACAGCGCCACCGCCACCGCGTGCGACTCGTTGATCGGCGGCCCGGTGGGCATCGCGGCGAGCGGGCATCGCAACGAGCCGGCGCCCGCGCCCGCCAGCTCGCTCCCGAGCCGTTCCAGGCGCGCCCCTTGCTGCGACAGCCACGCGGCCGCCGTCTCGTCGGCGGCGCCGGCGGCGGGCGGCGCCGGGCACGGCGCTCCCCACGCTCCTTGCGGCAGCCCGATCGCCCACGCCAGGCGGCGGCCGCGCTGGAGCTGGACGTACACGCGGCCGGCGAGGGCGAGCGAGCGCTCGCGCAACGAGTCCCGGCGAGCCTTCAGCGCGCGGTTGTCCCTCCGGGCGGCGTCCACCGTGAACGAGGTGAGGAAGCCCCGCAACCCGAGCGGCAGCGCGCCGACGATCGCGAGCGCGAGGACGCCGGCCAGCCCCAGTGCGATCAACGCACGCCGCAGCCCGCGCCGCGTCAGCACCAGGCGCCTGAACCTGCCTCCGCCGCCGGGGTGCCACTGCACCTCCCAGATGGTCCTGTCGTTCAGACCCACCGCAACACCTCGACGGGCTCCCGCCTGGAGGTCCGCGTCGCGGGCAAGAGCGCCGCCAAGAGGACCTCGAGCAGCGAGAGCCCGAGCACCACCGCGAGGTCGCCGGGGAGCAACCGCAGCGGGATGGTGTCCACCATGTAGATGCTGGCGATGTCGGGAGGGAAGTGAGGAACGCCGAGCGCCGTCAACACGAGCACGATCGCGATCCCGAGCCCGATGCCGACCGCGACGCCGGCCCCGCCAAGGGCGCCGCCCGCGAGCATCAGGGTGCGCCGCACCAGGCGCGGGGGACCGCCGATCGCGAGCAGAACGCCGAACTCGCGCCGCTTCTCCGTCACCAGCACGACGAGCGCCGATGCGACCTCGAACGCCCCGACTCCGAGCACGAGCGAGAGCACGAGACCCAGGGAGATCTTCTGCCAGCGCAGGGCGGCGAACAGGTTGCGGTTGCTGGTGCTCTCCTGCCACGTCGTGACGATCGCCCCGGTGCCGCACGCCGTCTCGACCCGATCGCGAAACGCCGCCGCGCGATCCGGGTCGGCGACCCACACCTCGAGCCCGCCGTTCGGCAACCCCGGCACCCGGCGCCGGAGTCCCGCGAGGCTCGCCATCACGAAGCCTTCGTCCAGCTCCGCGTACCCGGTGCCGAACACCTGCCGGACCACCACCGGCACGCCGCGCGGGGTTCCGGAGGTGACGACCTGGAGGGACAGGACCTCCCCCTCTCGGACCGCGAGCTTGCGGGCGACGCCGCGCCCGATCGCCACCGGCAGCGGCCCGTTCCCGCCGCTCTCGCCGAGGCGGAAGAACGGGGCGGGCGTGTCGCTCGCCCGGACGGTCACGAGCTCGGCGCCCCCCCGGGGCGGAAAGAGCATCCCCGGCAGGTACACCACAGGCCCGACCCGCACCACGCCCGGGATCCGGGCGACCCGGGCCGCCGCGGCCGCTCCCTCCTCGACGGTCGCCCCCGGCGGCAGCAGCGCGACGAGGTGGCCGCTGGCGGCCAGGATGCCGTCGCGCAGCGCGGCGGTGTAGCCGCTCATCAGCGCCAGCACGACGACGAGCGAGGCGGACCCCAGCGCCACGGCCGAAAGCGCGGCCAGCGCGCTCGTCCGCAGCAGTGACGTCCCCCGCCGCCGCAGCAACCGCACCGCGAGGAACCACGCCATTCTCACCCGGGGATTCTAGCCCCTTACGCGCCGGCGCCGGGGATGGAGGCCAACGTCACGACTCTTCGATGGCCGGCGAGGAGGCGCCGGCCGTCCGCGGAGCCAGACCGGCGGCCGCCAGGGTGCCGACCCCCACCAGCAGCAGCGCCAGGGCGTCGCGCAGCGCGGGCTCCCACTCGGCGAGGGCCCAGACGCTCCCGAACACCCACCCCCACACCCCGGCGACCGCCATCCCCGTCCCCGAGCCGCGTTCGACGGCGGCGGCCGCGACGACCGCGAGCGCGACCCCGAGCCAGGGGCCGGCGAACGCCACCGCCGCGACGCCGAGCGCCGCGAATACGGCGGGGCGCGCCCGGCCCACGGGCCTCGCCAGTTCCCGCAGTCCGTCCCCCGCGAGGCCCATCAGCCACCCGAGCAGGACCGCGAGCGCCATCAGCGCCGGGAGGCGGAGCGGCAGGGCGGCGACCCCCAGCAGCCACGGCGCGGGCTGCAGCCGTCCGGCCACCACGCCGGCGGCGAGGCCGACCGCCAACCACCCGGCGAGGGGCCGGCCCACGACGGCCGCGAACCGCTGCGCGCCGAAGACGAGCGCTCCGAGGAGGAGGATCGCCGCCCCTCCGAACGCCAGCTCCCCCACCCAGGGCCGGACGCCGGCTCGAAACGCCGGCGCCACGGCCGAGAGTTGCGGCAGCAGGGGCACGAGCGCCACCGCGGACCAGCTCACCGCCTGCCGCCACCGGCGGCTGGGCACTCCGGGCACGAGGTGGCGGGCGGCCGCTCCCGCGAGCAGAAGTCCGGCCAGCACGGCCCCCGCCGGCGAGGGCCTGCGGCGGGGGTCGGTCGGAAGCTCGCCGCCCGCCGGCAACGCCCCGACCAGGCGGGCGTCGCCGAGCAGCCAGTCGCGCCGTCCGAGACGCTCCCGCGCCTGCCCGACCCCCTCGTCACCCTCGGTCAACGCCCGGGCGGCGCGCCGGGAGAGCCTGACGCCGGGCAGCCACGAGGCGGCGTCGATCCGCCAGCTCATCTCGCCCGGCCCGTCCGGCACCCAGACGCGGACCAGCCACATCCCGTGCGCGGGCTGCCAGGTCACGGTCCACCCGCCGTTCACCCGCTCCCAACCGCGCACCTTGCCCCAGGGCAGGCCCAGGGACGGCAGTTCCCTCTCCGCCCGTTCGGCGGCCGCCTCCGGCGGCTGCGCCGCGGGCGGAATCGGGGACCTCGCCGGCACCCATAGCGCCGCCGCCGCGAGCCCGATCGCGGCCGCGACGACCAGGAGCGGCGTCAGTCGCGCCGGCGCGGCCATAGCAGCAAGACCGTTCCGAGCGCCACGCCGAGCAGCGCGACGCGGTCCCACGTCCAGCCCACCGGAAACGACGCCCGCTGCACCAGAGCCTCGCACGTGCCCCGTGCGAGCACCGCGCCCCCGACGCCGGCGAACCGCGCCACGACCGCGAGGCCGAGCTGCAGCACCACCTCGAGACCGATCGACGCCAACAGGGGGACCGCGGGTTCGGGGTGGAGCAGCGCCCCGATCGGCGCCGCGAGGAGCGCCGCGCCCCACCACCCCAGCAGCGGCGCCGCGAACGCCGGGAGCGCCCCGCGCAACAGCGGCTCCTCGACCAATGCGGGCAACCAGGCGTCGGCCAGCTGGCGTTCCCACCCGGTGCCCGCCGGCACCGGGGAGGTCACCGGGACCCAGCCGCCGGCGCCGAGGATGGCCGCGTGCCCCGCCAGCGTCGCCGCCGCCAGCCCAACCCCGGCCGCGGGTCCCCAGCTCAGGCGCGTCGGCGGGAGGTCCGTCCAGGCGGGCAGCAGCGCGACGACGGCCGCCAGGACCACGGCCTGGACCGGCGCCGACGCCAGCGTGTCCGCCGCGAAGCTCCCGGCGGTGGCCACCACCGCGCCGTAGACCAGGCCACGCACCACGGCGGTCGATTCCCGATACGCGACCGCTTCGGCGCCGGCGATCAGGACCCCGATCACCACGATCGCCAGGCCGAGCAGCGCCGGCCGGCGCAGGAGGCGCAGCTCGGCCATCCGCCCGGTCACCACCCCGAGGTCGGTCCCCAGGGGGTGCACGAAGCGCCGCCACGAGACCACCGAGGAACCGACCATCTCCAGCTCGAGCTCGCGGCGCCACCCGGGGGGGAGCGGCCCGGCACCGCCGACGAACCACGCCCGCTCCCAGGTGTGCGCGCCCTCCCGCCAGCTCTGCGCGCGCACCAGGCGCCAGCGGGAGGGATCGGGCACCGTCTGGGCGATGGCCGCCTCCACGCGCGCCTTCGCGAGCGAGGGGAAGAGGTCGGGACCCGGCTCCGCGGGGACGGGGCGCCGCAGCGACCACACCACGCCGTCCACGGTCACCTGCGCCTCGCCGCCCGCGGGGAAGACGAGGCGCCAGCGCACGGCGCCGCCCTCGCCGCGCGCGAGCGCGGCTCCGGCCGGGCCGGCGCTCGCCCGCTCCAGCGCCCACGCCAGTTCCTGGTCGCCCTCGAAGGTGGCGTCCGGTTCGCCGAGCGGCGCGTACCCGAGTCGCTCCATCGCGGCGCGGGCGACGGCGGCCGCTTCGGCCTCCCCGGTCACGCCGCGGCCGCGGATGAGCGCCACGGCGCCGACGGCAGCCGCCGCCGCCACCACGACGCCGAGGACATAGTGGAACCGGTTCACTGCCGTCAGTCTACGGCACGGCCCCGCGATTGGCTAAGCGTACCCTGGGCGGCCCGCTCCTCCCCCACCGCGTGGAGAGCCTCGTCCCTTGCCGGTCCCGCGGGGGAGGTTTCTCTCTTTCCTGCGTGAGGCCGTCGCGTCGCGCCCGTGAGCTCCCGCGAGATCGGCCTCCGCCGGCCGGGCGGGGCGGCCGCCACCCCCTCACCCCGCGCCACCCCACCGCGCTTCGTCGCCCTCTCGAGGGCTTCCGGCTTCAGACGACCTCCGGCCGGGGGGCCGGAACGACCGCTCAGGCGAGCTTCGCGGCCGCCGCCTTGAGCTCGTCCACGTGGTGCAGGCTCTCCCAGCGGAACTCGGGTTCCGTACGGCCGAAATGCCCGTAGCTGGCGGTGATGCGGTAGATCGGCCGGAGCAGGTCGAGCTCGGTGATGATGCCGCGCGGCGTGAGCGGGAACACCTCGCGGACCGCGTCCGTGAGCCGTTCGTCCGGAACCACGCCCGTGCCGTTGGTATCGACCATCACCGACACCGGGTCCGCGACCCCGATCGCGTACGCGAGCTGCACCAGCGCCTCGCGGGCGAGCTTGGCGCCGACGATGTTCTTGGCGATGTGGCGCGCCATGTACGTGGCGGAGCGGTCGACCTTGGTGGGGTCCTTGCCGGAGAACGCGCCGCCGCCGTGGGGGGCCCAGCCGCCGTAGGTGTCGACGATGATCTTGCGGCCGGTCATCCCGGTGTCGGACTGCGGCCCGCCGATCACGAACTTCCCGGTCGGGTTGACGAGGAAGCGGGTCCGGGCGTCGACGAGCTTCTTCGGCAACACCGCGAGGCCGACCTTCTCGATGATCTCGTCGCGCGCCGCGGTGGTGATGCGATCCCCCTTGCGGTTGAGGATCTCCTCGGTGTGCTGCGAGGAGATCACGACGGTGTCGATCCGGTGCGGCTTGCCGTCGCGGTACTCGACCGTCACCTGCGACTTGCCGTCCGGCCCCAGGTAGGGCAGCACGCCCTTGCGGCGCACCTCGGCGAGACGGCGGGTGAGCCGGTGCGCGAGGGTGATCGGCATCGGCATCAGCTCGGCGGTCTCGTCGCAGGCGTAGCCGACCATCAACCCCTGGTCGCCCGCGCCGCCGGTGTCGACGCCCTGCGCGATATCGCCCGACTGCCGGCCGATCGCGTTGAGGATGCCGCAGGTTGCGTGGTTGAACCCGTACTTGGCGTCGGTGTACCCGATGCGGCGGACCAGGTCGCGGACGAGGTCCTGCACGTCAACCCAGCCGTCGGTGGTGATCTCGCCGCCGACGATGACGAGGCCGACCGTGATGAAGCTCTCGCACGCCACGCGCCCCTGTCCGACGGTGCCGCGCTCGATGTCCTGCTTGAGCACCTCGTCGAGCACCGCATCCGAGATCTGATCGCACACCTTGTCGGGGTGACCCTCCGTCACCGACTCCGACGTGAACACGTGAATCCCGCGGTTGTTCACTGGTTCTCTCCCCCGCCCCGGCCTCGCCAACTCTCGTTTCGCCCAGGGCTTGGCGCAAACGATAGCACACGGGCCCGGCTCAGGAACGCGCCGTCCTCACGCGTCGCCGCCGCCGGCGACCGGCCGCTCCGGCGCCAGGGCCAGGACCGCGCGCGCCCGCTGCCGCAAGCGCCCGACCTCGAGGCCGTACAGGCGCAGGCGATCGTCCGGAAGCGTCCTGAGCTGCTGCTTGCGGAACGCCAGCGTGACGAGCAGGCGCGCGATCTCCCGCCGCTCGTCCCGGCGCGGCCACCAGTCGGAACGAATACGACGGCGGTAGCTCGGGAGCACGTCCACGACCCAGCCCGGCAGCACCCCGAGCTTGACCTCGTCTTCGAGTTGGCCGGTCACGATGCGGCGCTCGTGCGCCAGGCAGGCGGCGAGCACCGCCGCCAGCGCCGCCAGCGCCGCCCCGGCCAGCCCCAGGTTGCAGGCGACGCCGTCCTCCCCCCACGCCCGCCAGCAGGCGAGGGCCGCGACGGTGAGCGCGGCGACCAGGATGCCGGCTCCGGCGGCCGCGGCCAGCGCCGCCGGCACGCGCCGAGCGCGGTGCGAGGCGAGCTTGGCCGCTCCGAACCCGGCGCCCAGCAGCGCCCCGGCCGCGGCGTGCATCGCGGTCACGAACACCAGCGCGGCGCCGTCCGGGTGCCACGCCTGCCGCGCCAGGAGCAGCCACGTCGACCCGGCTGCGAGTCCGATGCCACCCACGCCGCCGAACACCGCCCCGTCGACCGGCCCTTCGATCGCGCGCCAGCGCGCCGCCGCGGCCGTCGGCAGCGCCACCGCGACGACGACCACGGCGAGGGCGAGCGCGGGCGCGCTCAGCCACGTCTCCGGGATCGCACCGCCGCGCTGGGGAGCCCGCAGCAGGCGAGCGGTCGGCCCAAGCGCGAGCAGCGCCGGCGCCGCAAAGCTCCAGACGGCGCTCGCCCCCAGCCACGCGAGCGCACCCCACCGGTGGCTGTCGAGCCGCAGCATGGCGAACGCCGCGACCAGCAGGACGGCCGTCGTGACGAGCGGCCACAGAAGAGCCAGGCTCACCGTCGCACCAGCTCGTCCGCGGGAAGTCCGGCCTGAGCGAAGTAGAGCTCGGCCGCCTGCACGTCGCGGCGAATCTGCGCGACCAGCTCCATGCTCGACCCGAACACCTTCTCGTCGCGCACGCGCCGGAGGAACGACAGGCGCACGGGTTCCTGGTAGACGTCGCCGGTGAAGTTCAGGACGTGGCACTCGACGGTCACCTGCGAGTTCTCATAGACGGTGGGGCGCACGCCGATGTTGGTCACCGAAGGAAACACCCGCGAGTACGAAGGGATGTGGATGGCGGTCACGTACACCCCGTGCGCCGGTAGCAGCTCGTTCTCGACGTTGACGTTGATCGTCGGGAATCCGAGCTGGCGGCCGAACCGCTTGCCCCGGTACACGCGGCCGTCCACGTAGAACGGGCGCGCCAGGAGCCGCCAGGCCTCGTCCACGTGGCCGCGCGCGATCTCCCGGCGGACGCGCGTGGACGAGACGACCTCGCCGCCCTCCTTGAGCGGCTCGACGCCGACGACCGCAAACCCCATCTCGTGGCCGAGCGTCGAGAGGAAGTTGACGTCCCCCAGCCGGCCGGAACCGAAGCGGAAGTTGGTCCCGAGGCGCACCTCGGCGGGCGCGAGGCGGCGGAAGAGGAACTCGCGGGCGAAATCCTGCGCCGAGATCGCCGCGAAGCGCCGGTCGAAACCGATCTCCACCAGGGTGCCGACGCCGAGTCGCTCGAGCAGCTGCGCCTTCTGTGCCCGCGTGTTGACGAGCTTCAGCCCCGAGTCCGGCCGCAACACCTTCTCGGGGTGCGGTTCGAACGTCAGCGCCACCGCCGGCACGCCGAGCTCCCGCGCCCGCGCCACCGCTCCGGCGAGCAGCATCCGGTGGCCGGCGTGCACGCCGTCGAAGTTGCCGATCGTAACCACGCCCCCGCGGGGGAGGTCGGAGGACGGCGCCGGGTCGCGCAGGACGTCCATCGGCTTATCGCGCGACCGCCGCGGGCAGCGCCGGCAGCCGCGACGGGAGCAACGGCAGACGGCGCGTCGGCGCGGGCTGCAGCACCTCGCGGATCTCGCCCACCAGGTCGAAGGCGTACGCCTTCGTGATGCGGACACGAACGATGTCGCCGGCGCGGGCGGTCCCGTCCGCAAAGAGCAGCCGGCCGTCCACCTCCGGCGCCTGGCGCGGCAGGCGACCTTGCAGCAGGTACTCGGATTCCGGGCTGGCGCCCTCCACGATGGCGGTGAGCTCCTGCCGCCTGAGCGTACGGTTGTGCTCGCGGCTGATGCGCTCCTGCTGCTTCATGAGCACGCGCCGGCGCCGCTCCTTCGTTCGCCGCGGCACCGGGTCGCCGAGCGCGGCGCCGGGGTTCTCGTCCTGGAACGAGTAGGCGAACACCCCGACGTGGTCGAAGCGGACCTCGTCCACGAACGCCTGCAGCTCGGCGAACTCGGCTTCCCCCTCGCCCGGGAACCCCACGATGAACGTGGTGCGGACCGCGAGGCCCGGCACGGTCTCGCGCGCCTTCGCGATCAGCTCCCGGTAGCGACGCGCGTCGCCGCCCCGCTTCATCAGCTTGAGGACGGGACGGGCGGCGTGCTGCAACGGGATGTCGAGGTAGGGTACGAGGCGGCTCTCGCGCGCCATCAGCGGGAAGATGCCGGGATCGAGCGTCGCGGGGTACGCGTACATGAAGCGCAGCCACGGCAACGTGGTCCCCGCCAGCAGCGCCTCCAGCAGGCGGCGCAGCCCGGCGCGACCCATCCCGAGGTCCTCCCCGTAGCGCGTCGTGTCCTGGGCGATCAGCACCAGCTCGCGCACGCCCGCCTCTTCGAGGCGGCGCGCTTCGGCCACGAGCGAGTCGGGCGTGCGCGAGCGGAAGGCGCCGCGCATCGCCGGGATGTGGCAGAACGTGCACGGGTTGTCGCACCCCTCCGCCACCTTCAGATAGGCGAAGACGCCGCCGGTGGCAAGCAGGCGCGGTGCGGTGTGGTCGTAGAGCTTGAGAGCGCCGCGCTGGTCCGGCAGGTGGCGCCCGAGCCGGCCGAGCACCGCCTCCGGCGCGCGCTCGAGCTCGTCGAGACCGACGAAGGCGTCGATCTCCGGCACCTCGGCGGCCAGCTCCGGAGCGTAGCGCTGCGCCATGCACCCGGCGACCACCAGGCGGCGCAGGGTCCCGTCCCCCTTGCGCCGCGCCACCTCCAGGATCGCGTCGATCGACTCCCGCTTCGCGTCCTCGACGAAGCCGCAGGTGTTGACGATCACGACCTCGGCGGAGTCGATGTCGGTGACGACCTCGGCGCCGTGCTCGACCAGGTGGCCGAGCATGACCTCTCCGTCCACCAGGTTCTTGGCGCACCCGAGCCCTATCATTCCGACTTTGACCGACTTCGGGGCGCGCGCGGGACGCGCGGCCGTCTTCACGAGCGGTCATTCTAACATCGGGCCGCAGGAGAATGATTCCCGGCCTCACGTTCTCGGGCCGCGGCGGGAATCGGGGACCGCTCGCCGGCATTCCTGCTCATGATGAGCGACGTGACGACGATGGGGATCCGCGTCCTGGTGACGCCCTCGTACCTGCCGGAGTCGAGCGCGCCGGAGCGCGGTGCCTACCTCTTCTCGTACCGCATCCGCATCACGAACCAGGGCGACGGCGTCGTCCAGCTCCTCCGCCGCCACTGGACGATCACGGACGGAAACGGCCGCGTCGAGGAGGTGGAGGGCGCCGGCGTCGTCGGCGAGACCCCCGTCCTGCGCCCGGGCGCCTCGTTCGAGTACACGAGCTTCTGCCCGCTGCCCACCCCGTTCGGGACGATGCGCGGCAGCTATCTGATGCGGGCGGAGGGCGGCGGCGATTTCGACGTCGAGATCGCCCCGTTCTCCCTCATCGCCCCCCAGGCGGTGAACTGACGCAGCCCAGGGGCGACCGAGGAGCGGAGCCCCGCCGGGTGTCGCGGCCCGGCGCTCCACGCCCGTCAGCCCGGCGGTCCCACGGGTGCCGACCCTCCCCCGAGGCCTCAGTGCGTCGAGGCCGGCGCCGTGCCCGAGCGACGGGCGAGGAGCCGCTCCAGGTAGCGGGAGCGCATCTGGCGGCTCGCCATCGCCTGCTTCACGGGCGGCAGCTTGAGCATCACCCCGAGGATCGCGGCCATCGCCCGGTGGCTCGCGAGGTGGCGCTTGTCGAAGATCAGCTCGGCGAGCTTCCCGCGCTCGATCGCCGCCAGGACGACCCGGTGCGCCGAGTTGACGGGGGTGATCACCCGCTGCCCTCGCTCGCGAAGCGCGATCGCGCGGCGAGCGCACGCCGGGACGCACACGCCGCACCCCAGGCAGATCTCGGCGTCGAGCCTCGCCTTCCGCGCCTTCGGCCGCAGCGGGTCGTGCGCCGACACCAGCGCCACGGCCTCCACCGGACACGCCGCGACGCACTTCCCGCACCCGACGCACGCTTCACCGTCGAAGTGGGGCAGGAAGTTCGTCGTGTGGACGGGGTGCAGCACGCCGAACCGGCGCTGCGCGATCATCGCCTCGCAGCAGCAGCCGCAGCAGTTGCAGATGAAGCTCACCTCCTGGCGCACGTTCTCGCCGAACTGCACGAGGCCGCCCCCCCAGGCCTGACCGAGCAGGTCCAGCGTCTCGGCCGCGTCGGTCCGCCGGGCGAACCCGTGGCGGATCAGCGAGTCGGCGACCCCGTTGAAGGTCATGCAGATCTCCATCGGCGCGCCGCAGGCGCGGCCGAGGTGCGCCATCTTGTGGCGGCAGTAGCAGGTCCCGACGCCGATCGCGGTGGCGGCGCGGACGACGGCGCTCGCACGCTCGTGATCGAGCACGTGCACGGCGCTCGCCGCCGCGAGGGCGGGCTCGTGCACGAACGCGCGACCGAGATGGGTTTCCCCCTCGGCGAACAGCTCGCGGATGAAATCGTCCTCGACGTTGAGGTACCGGTAGAAGAGCTCGGCCAGGAGGCGCTGATCGACGTCCTCGCGCACCCGCATCATCGAGAACTCGAAGAACCCCGCCATCGGGGGCGGCAGCGTGTAGGTGGTCTCGCGGCCGTCGTGCGCGTCGAGAAGGAGCGCGCGATCGGCCAGCGCGTCGAGCTGGCGGCGCGCTTGGGCTTCGCTCGACCTCCAGGCGGCGGCCGCGTCGGCCGCCGTGAAGGGCCTGATCGGCAGCCGGGCCACGAGGCCGGCTTCGCGCTCGGAGAACAGAACCCCGAGGATCTTGAACAACAGTTCCGACGGCGGCGCTCCCTGGGGGAAGCGGTTGAGCCGCTCCACCAGGCTCTCGTAACCGGAACGCGCCGTGCGATGTGCCATGCCCCTCCGAGTCTCGGTGGCAAGGGTACACCGGGCGCCGCGAGGAGCATGGCGCTGGCGTGAACGAACGGGGCGAGTCACAATGCACGCATGAACCCCGTCGAGGCGTATCTCGAACAGGTGCGGGCGATCCACCTCTCGGGCGCCGGCGTCCCGGAGACGTCGTACTACCCGGCGCTATCAAACCTGTTCGACGAGGTCGGCAAGACGCTGAACCCAAGGGTGCGGTGCATCCTCCACCCGGCCAGCGTCGGAGCCGGGCTGCCCGACGGCGGCCTGTTCACGGCCGACCAGCTCCGCCGCACCGCCGAGCCAGACGCCCTCACCACCCAAGTCCCCGCTCGCGGCGCGATCGAGGTCAAGCCGCCCGACGCCAGCGTGGACGAGATCGTCAAGACACCGCAGCTGGCCAGGTACCTGGAGCGCTACCGGCAGGTCCTCGTCACCAACCTGCGCGATTTCGCGTTGTTCGGGCGCGACGCCGACGGCAAGACCGTCGAGCTTGAACGGGGCTCGCTGGCAGCGGACGAACGTCTGTTCTGGCAAGAGGTCGAGCACCCCCGCGCCCTGGCGCAGCGCGAGGGCGCGCGCCTGGTCGAGTGCCTCAAGCGCGTCATGCTCCACGCCGCGCCGCTCGCCGCCCCGCAGGACCTCGCCGCGTTCCTCGCCTCGTACGCCCGCGACGCTCGGATGCGTCTCGAAGGGCACGACCTGCCCGCCCTCGCGAGCCTGCGCGCCGCCCTCGAAGAGGCGCTCGGGATGCGGTTCGAGGGCGAGAAGGGCGAGCACTTCTTCCGCTCGACGCTGGTGCAGACGCTGTTCTACGGCATCTTCTCCGCCTGGGTGATCTGGGCGCAGGAGCGACCGCGTGAGGACGCGCGCGCCGTGTTTGACTGGCGAACGGCATCCTGGAGCATCGAGCTGCCCGTCCTGCGCACGCTCTTTGGTCTGATCTCCACCCGCTCGACGCTGCAGCCGCTGGAGCTGGTGCCGCTCATCGACAGCGCCTGCCGCGCCCTCAACCGGGTGGACCGGGTCCAGTTCTTCGCCAGGTTCGAGGAAGGACTCGCGGTGCAGTACTTCTACGAGCCGTTCCTGCAGGCGTTCGACCCCGACCTGCGCAAGCAGCTCGGCGTCTGGTACACGCCCCGCGAGATCGTCCAGTACCAGGTCGCCCGGGTGGACACGGTGCTGCGCGAGGAGCTGGAGATCGCCGACGGCCTCGCCGATCCCCGCGTCGTCGTCCTCGACCCCTGCTGCGGCACCGGCACCTACCTCGTCGAGGTGCTCAAGCGCATCGCCGAGACGCTCAAGGCCAAGGGCGGCGACGCGCTGCTCGCCAACGACCTCAAGCGCGCGGCGATCGAGCGCGTCTTCGGCTTCGAGATCCTCCCTGCGCCGTTCGTCGTCGCCCACCTCCAGCTCGGCCTCCTGCTCTCGCACCTGGGCGCGCCGCTCGGCGGCGACGGCGAGCGTGTCGGCGTCTACCTCACCAACGCGCTGACAGGCTGGGAGCCGCCAAAGGGGCCGAAGCAGAAGGTGCTGCCGTTCCCCGACCTCGAGGAGGAGCGCGAAGCGGCCGAGCACGTCAAGCGCGACCAGCCCATCCTCGTTATCCTCGGCAACCCCCCGTACAACGGCTTCGCGGGGATCGCCGTCGCCGAGGAGCGCGACCTTTCGACCGCCTATCGGATCGCAAAGCGCGCCCCGCAACCGCAGGGTCAGGGGCTGAACGATCTTTACGTGCGCTTCTACCGGATGGCCGAGCGCAAGATCGTCGATGGCACCGGACGCGGCGTCGTGTGCTTCATCTCCAACTACTCCTGGCTCGACGGGCTCTCGTTCACCGGCATGCGCGAGCACTTCCTCGACGCCTTCGACCGCATCTGGATCGACAACCTGCATGGCGATCGCATCATCTCGGAATACGCCCCGGACGGGCGAACCTCCGAAACGGTCATGGCGACGCAGGGCTTCTCGACCGGCATCAAGGTTGGTACCGCGATCGCGCTGCTGGCCCGCCGCGGTCCGGAGAAATGCAATGGGGCTGAGATCCTCTACCTCGACCGGGATGAGGCACGAGCCGCAGACCGGCGAGCAGCTCTGCTTGCAAGTCTCGGCTCGGAAACCCCAAGTGCTCTTGTCCCGCTGGAACCCGTGGCGCGCTTAGGTTTCCCATTCAAGCCCCGCACCTTCGCGAGCGACTACCTATTTTGGCCGCTACTGACCGAGCTACTGCCTGTCTCCTTCCCAGGGGTGAAGACGAGCCGAGACGACGTGGTCGTGGGCATCGACCGCGAGCGCCTCGAAGCACGGATGCACCGGTACTTCGATCCGGCGGTCAGCGACGACGACATCGCCCGCGAACTTCCTGCAGTCATGGGTAACGCCGGTGGTTTCAACGCCCGTGAAACCCGTGGCCGCCTCATCAAACGTGGTTTCTTGCCTGAGCACATCATCCCCTACTGCTACAGGCCATTCGACGTGCGATGGCTCTATTGGGAGCCGGACACCAAGCTCCTGGACAGGAAGCGCGAGGACTACCTGGCGCACGTGTTTCCGGGTAATTCATGGCTGGCGACAACGACGCGATTCCGCAAGGGGCGGTTCTACTGCCCGCAGGTCACACGCCGCCTCGCCGACCTAAATGTCATCGAGGCAAACGTTCAGATGTTCCCTCTCCTGTTGGTTCGTGGCGGGAGGGCCAGAGGGGTCTCGGGTGTCAGCGACACTGTCCCCAACCTGAGTTCAGCGGCCGTGGCTGGCGTCTCGGAACTCGCGGTTCCCAAGGACGCACTCTTCTTCCATGCGCTCGCGACCATGCACGCACCCCTCTACGGTAATGAGAACGCCGACGCGCTGCGGCAGGAGTGGCCGCGCATCCCCCTGCCGGCGACGCGCGAGCTGCTCGAAGCCTCCGCTGCGCTTGGCCGGCAGGTCGCTGGGCTGCTCGACCCCGAGAGCGATGTGCCTGGCATTAGCTCGGGTGACATCCGGTCCGAGCTGCGGACCATCGGCGCGATCGCGAGCGCCTCGGGCAAGCCGCTCGATCTTCCTGGTGGCGACCTGGCGGTCAGCGCCGGCTGGGGCCACGCCGGCAAGGGCGGCGTGACGATGCCGGGCCGCGGCCGAGCCGTCGAGCGCGCCTACGGAAGCGACGAGCGCGCCGCGATCGAGGCGGGCGTTGCCGCGCTCGGCCTTTCCGTCGAGCAGGCGTTCGCGCTCCTCGGCGATCGCTGCCTCGACGTGGCACTCAACGATCGCGCCTACTGGCGCTGCGTCCCGTGCCGCGTCTGGGAGTACACGATCGGCGGCTACCAGGTGCTCAAGAAGTGGCTCTCCTACCGCGAGCGCGACCTCCTCGGCCGCGACCTCAAGCCGGAGGAGGCGCGGTATTTCATGGAGGTCGCGCGCCGCATCGCCGCCATCCTGCTGCTTTCCCCCGCCCTCGATGCGAACTACCTCCGCGTCAAGGACGCCACGTTCGACTGGCGCAGCATCCGAGGTGACAAGGCGTGAACATCGACCCTCCGAATCCTGGAATGCCTTCGCTTCCTCCGGAGGAGCGGTACCGCCTCTACGTCGACGAATCGGGCGATCACGTCTTCAACAAGCTGGAAGAACCCAGCCACCGCTACCTCTGTCTGCTTGGTTGCTGGTTCAGGATGGGCGACTATCTTCCGTTCCACTGGGATCTTGAGAAGTTCAAGCAAGAGCAGTTGAGACACAGCCCTGATGAGCCGATTGTCTTGCACCGGGAGGACATCATTAACCGCCGGGGGGCCTTCTGGCGACTGCGCGAGCCTGACGCAGCCGCGCGTTTTGATGCTGGCCTGGTCAAGATCTTGTCGAACGCGGAGTTCAGGGTCGTCGCGGTGGTGATCGACAAGTTGCGCCTGCGAGAGAAGTACCCGTCGCCAGCACACCCCTACCATCTGGCGCTCGGCTTCCTCTTGCAGCGCTATTGCGGGTACTTGAACCACATCAACCGCCAGGGTGACGTGATGGCGGAGACCCGAGGCAAGAAAGAGGATTTCCTGCTCCGAGATTGCTATTCATGGGTCTACAATCGCGGATCGTGGGGCAAGATGACCTCTGACGCTTTCCAGCAGGCCCTCACGAGTCATGAGTTGAAGCTCAAGCCGAAGACCGCGAACATCGCCGGCCTTCAGCTGGCCGACCTGCTCGGGCATCCCGTCAAGCAGTCGGTTTTGGCAGAGAACGGCGTTCAGGTGCCCACACCGACAGCTTTCGCCACGACAATCGTTTCGGTTGCGAACCTGAAGTTCAATAGGCACCTCTACAACGGGCGGGTCGAAGGCTACGGTTCGGTTCTGTTTCCAAAATGAAAGAGCCCCAATCGCTTGGGGCCCCTCACGCTCGCCCTGCTCGGGCGATCCACCTCCGGTTTCCCGGATTGCCACCAAGCTAGGTTCGGTGCGGCCGGAAGTCAAGGCTCAAGCCGTGATCCGCTGTGGGTTTCTGGGCGAGGGGCTGCCACGCGCTCGGCGAAGGGGCTCCGAGACTGATTTCCACTAGCCCGGAATTGACGACGGAAGGCAGGGCCTCCAAGCTTGGGGCGTGCAGCCGCGCCGCCGAGAGTGGGCCGGATGCTAGGCGCGCGAGCCGGCCGAACCGGAGTGTAGCCGGAGGCTACATGAGGATTCGAGCCGGCGAGCGCAACGACGCAGACGGTCCGCTATCGGCGGCGCCCGCCGGCGGTGCTCAGGGGTAGAGGCGGTTGAGCATGCGGGGGTACGGTATCGCCTCCCGCAAGTGCTGCAACCCGCAGAGCCACGTCACCACCCGCTCGATCCCCATCCCGAACCCCGAGTGCGGGAAGCCGCCGTAGCGGCGCACGTCGAGGTACCACTGGAACGCGGCGAGCGGCAGGTTGTGCTCGGCGATGCGCTGCTCGAGCTTCTCGGGCGAGGAGATCCGTTCGCTGCCGCCGATGATCTCGCCGTACCCGTCGGGGGCGATCATGTCCACGGCGAGGGCCCGCGCCGGGTCGAGGGGGTCCGGCTCCATGTAGAACGCCTTGATCGCCGCCGGGTAGCGCGTGATCAGGGTCGGCTTGCCCGATTCGTCCGCGAGCGCGGTCTCCTCGTCGCCGCCGAAGTCGTCGCCGAACGTCACCGCGAACCCCTTGCCCTTGAGCTTCTCGACGGCGTCCCCGTAGTCGATGCGCGGGTACGGGCGCGCCGCCGCCGGCTCGAGCCTGGCGACGTCGCGCTCCAGCCACTCGAGCTCCTGCTTGCAGCGGTCGAGGATGCGCGCGACGAGCGACGACACGAACTCCTCGGCGAGGTCGAGCAGGCCGTCGAAATGCATCCAGGCGACCTCGGGCTCGACCATCCAGAACTCCATCAGGTGGCGGCGGGTCTTCGACTTCTCGGCGCGGAACGTCGGCCCGAAGCAGAACACCTTGCCGTGCGCGGCGGCCGCCGGCTCGAGGTAGAGCTGCCCCGACTGCGACAGGTACGCCTTCTCGCCGAAGTAGTCGGTCTCGAACAGCGTCGAGGTCCCCTCGCACGCCGCCGGAGTGAGGATCGGCGAGTCGATGTTGACGTAGTTTCGGCTGAAGAAGAAATCGCGGATGCCGAACGTCAGCTCGTTGCGCACCCGCATGATCGCGTGCTGGCGCTTGGAGCGCAGCCAGAGGTGGCGGTGGTTGAGGAGGAAGTCGGGACCGTGCTCCTTCGGGGTGATCGGGTAGTCGGGGCAGAGCTGGACGATGGTCAGCTCGCTGACCTGCAGCTCGACGCCGCCCGGGGCGCGGGCCTCGGCCTTGACCGTGCCGACGACCTTGAGGGATGACTCCTGCGTCACCCGCCCGGCTTCCTCCCACACCGTCTCCTCGACGCCGGGCCGGAACACCACCGACTGCAAGTACCCCGACCCGTCGCGGACGACGAGGAAGCGCAGCTTGCCGGAGGAGCGCGCGTTGTAGAGCCAGCCGGACACCCGCACCTGCTCCCCGATCAGTCCCGGCAACTCGCGGATTTCGGCGTCTCGCATCGCAAACCTCCGTCCGGCCGGGCATTGTAGCGCAGGCAGCGGGGCGGGCGGCGGCGGTTCGACCCGCGCGGGCGGCGGTCGCTGCGCCCCGCCGCCGGCTGCACTAGAATGAAACGGCGCCGGCGCACCGCTGCGGCGACGGCAGGGAGAGACCGATGACGGATGCTCTGGTCCGGGGAACCCGGGAGCTTGCGCTGCTGCTGATCTCGGCCGCCGTCATCGGGTCGGCGGCGTGCTACCGGTTCACCGCCACGAAGGTCAGCTCGATCGACGCGAAGACCGGCGAGTACGACGGCAAGACGGTCACGGTCTACGGCACGGTGAAGGAGCGCATCGACCTGCCGCACCTCCAGTGCTACATCCTCGACGACGGCACCGGAACGATCGCCGTCTCCACGACCGGCCCCCTTCCCCGGGTCGGCGAGAAGGTGCACACGCGCGGCCGGGTTCAGACGGCGTTCGCGATCGGGCGGCGGCGGTTCACGGCGGTGATCGAGCCACCGCGGCCGGCGCCGACGGCGGTGCGGCAGCCTCCCCCGAGCGCCGCCCGGCCGAACTGACCCGGGGCGCCCCCGAGCGACCTCACCCGGCTGGCGGCGTGGGCACCGGCGGCGGCGGGCCCAGGGCACTCGCCGGCAACCGGGTGAAGACGCCCTCCGGCCGCAGCAGATCGCGGCAACGCAGGAAGCGGATCGTCCGCACCGCGCGGCCGTCGCGCGCGACGACGAACGGAGGCTCCTCGCGCACCGACGCGAAGATCGCCGCGAGCGGCGCCTCGAGCCCGGTGCGCTCGGTGACGAAGAGGAAGTCCCGGCCGCGCAGCGCCTCGGGCGGGTACCAGTACAGCGACGCGAGGCCGTGAATGCCGCCGTGCACCCGCGCGAGCCGCGTCGGCATCCGCCCGTGCGAGAGGTACGCGTACAGGTGGACGTCGGTGTAGCTCTCGGAGGCCATCATCTCCCCCGGCTGCAGCCGGCGCTCGATCTCGGCCACGATCTCGCGGTTGGCGACGGCGGCCGCCAGCTTGTCGGCGACGACGCCGCGCATCCGCCCCACCAGCGGCCAGCGGACGTCGAGGGCCGTCGTGGCGAAGAGCACGAGCGCGACCGCCGCCAGCGAGACGGCGACCCCGAACGCGGCGCCCCAGCGCACGAGTCGGCGCGGGCGCGGCGCCGCGAGCGCGAGGACGAGCGCGGCGAGCACGATCCCGGGGCCCGCCCAGTGCGGCGAGATGTCCTCCCGCAACGCGACGTAGCCGAAGAACACGAACGGCGAGACGGCTCCGACGAGGACGGCGTTCCAGGCGGGGTCGTGCCGCTTCCAGGCGCGCCACCACGCCGCCCCCATCGCGCCGAACAGCGGCGGCGACGTCAGCAGCGCGACGAACGCCAGGAATTCGAGCAGGTAGACGGCGGTGAGCGGGCCGCGCTCGTGCCGTTGCTCGAGCTGGAAGGCGATGTTCACCCAGTCGTGGCGCGCGCCCCAGATCCACACCGGCGCCGTGATGGCGAACGACAGGAGGCCGGCGAGGTACGGCACCGGCGTGCGCAGGTCCGCCCTGGCCTTGCGGCTGGCCAGAACGGGGACCAGGACCGGCAGCACCAGCACCGCGGGAAACTTGGCGAGGAAACCGAGCGCGACCGCCACGCCGAACCCCCACCAGGCGCGTCTCTCGCCCTGCGCGATCGCGACGGCCGCCCACGCGGCGCCGAGGTAGCCCGTCATCATGCCGATGTCGGTGGAGGCGTAGAACGAGCCGAAGAAGAACAGCGGCGTGGCGTGGAGGAGGAGGTACGTCCACGCCGCCTCGCGCGGCCCGCCTCCCAGGCGACGTGCGAGCGGCAGCAGGAACGCTCCGATGAGGAAGCTCGCCAGGATCGCCGGACCGCGCACACCGAGGGCGGTCTCGCCGAACACCGCCCGGAACGGAATCGGCGCGAGCATCATCAGGGGGGGCTGGTCGTACGTCGCCCAGTCGGGGTGGCGGGAGCAGTCCCAGTAGTACGCCTCGTCGCCGGAGACCGGCAGCGCCATCGCCAGCACCGCGTGCGCGAGCACGAACGCCAGCAGCAGCCACAGGTACCGCCGGCCCGTCCAGCCGTCTTGCGGTTCTCGGACCCCGGACCACGGACCCCGAACCACGGTCTCTACTCCAGGTTCGCGCACTGCTCGCGGAGCTTCTCGAGCGCGGCCTTGGCCTCGACGACGCGCTCCCCCATCCCCGCCTCGCGGCACTTCGACCCCGCGGTGTTGACCTCGCGGAGCAGCTCCTGGAGGAGGAAGTCGATCTTCTTGCCCACCGGCCCGCCCTGCGCCAGCAGCCGCGAGAAGTGATCGAGGTGCGCGGCGAGACGCTGCACCTCCTCGGCGACGTCGGCGCGGTCGGCGGCGATCGCCGCCTCCTGCAGCAGGCGGTCCTGGTTGACCTCGGCGCCGTCCAGCAACGCCGCCAGACGGTCCGAGAGGCGCGCCATCAGGCTGGTCCGCACCTGGTCGTTGACCTCGGCGAGCCAGCCGCGGAACGAGGTCAGCAGGTCGAGCTCGCCGGCGACCTGCGGCAGCAGCGCGGCCGCCTCGCGCTCTCGCGCCGCGACCAGGCCGTCGCGCGCGTCCCCGACGAGCGCAAGGAGCGCCTGCTGCTCGTCGGCCGTCAGCGCCAACTCCCCGCCGCCCTCGGCGAACCCGGGAAGCGCCAGCAGGTCGCGCAGCTCGAGCGGAGCCAGCTCGATCCCGGCGGGCCGCTGCGCCAGGGCCGCGAGCAGCGCCTCGGCCACCTCCCAGTGCAGCACCAGGCCGGTCGCGGCGCGCCCCAGCACGGCGAAGTCCATCGTGACCTGGACACGCCCGCGGGCGACGCCGGCCGCCAGCACCGAGCGCAGCGCCGTCTCCAGCTCCGCGCTGTCGAGCCGCGGGTGGGTGCGCAGCGCCACCTCCAGGAAGCGAGAGTTGACCGAGGTGAGCCGCACCTCGGCGCGCAGGCGCTCCGAAAGCTCCCCGCCCGCCTGCCCGAACCCGGTCATGCTGCGCAACGTCCCAGCCATCGGCTCCCCTTTCCGGCGCCGGCGCCGCCGCCCGCCGTGGTAGATTCGCGCCCGCGACCGTGGAGAAGACGCCTCCGCCCATGACGAGCGTACCGCCAACCCTTGCCCAGCGCGGCGTATCGTACACCCCGCGAGTCTGGACCTGGCGCCTGTGGGGCGCGCGCCGGCCGGGTCTCGACGCGGCGCTGACCGTCGCCGCCCTCGCCGTCCTCGCGCTGAGCCGCTTCGCGCTCGTGCCGTCCGGGCCGTGGGAGTGGGACGAGACGTTGTTCGCGCGCGGCCTGCTCGCGTTCGACCTCCCGTCGCACTTCCCGCACCCGCCCGGGTTCCCCCTGTGGATGGCGCTCGGCTGGCTGATGCGGCCGTTCGTACCCGACCCGTTGCGCGGTCTGCAGCTCCTCTCCGCCGCGGCCTCGTGCCTGACGCTGTTCCCCCTCGCCGCGCTCGGCCGCCGGGCCGCCCCGGCCCCGGTCGCCGCCGTCGCGGGCGTGGCCGTCCTCGCCGTGCCGGGGGTCTGGCTGCACGCGGGACGAGGGTTCTCCGACACCCCCGCGGCGTTCTTCGCCCTCTGGGCGGCGGCGCTCGTGGTCTGGGGCCTGGAGGGCCGGCGCGCGACCGGGTTCACGCTGCTCGTCACCGCCGCGTTCCTGGTCCGCCCGATCCTGCTGCCGCCGCTCGGCCTGCTCTGGCTCGCCGGCGCGGCGACCGTGCGCCCGCGGCGGCGGCTGCTCGCCGGGGTCGCGTTGGCGGCGCTCGCCGTGGCGGCGTCCGTCGCCGGCCTCGTGGCGGTGCAGGGAAGCTGGTCGGCATTCGCCTCGGCGTTCGCCGCACACGCCAAGACCCACGCCATCAACCTCGTCGAGCACAACCCCGGCGGCATCCTCGAGCTCGGGATCGTCAAGGGGTTCGGCGGCGCGGCGTTCGCCGCCGGCGCGGCGGTGCTGGCGCTGCTCGGGGCGCTCGTCTGGGCGCGGCGGGTGGGCCGGCGGGCGGCGGGAGCGTGGGTCGCGATCCTGGCGGCGACGCTTGTCCAGTTCGTCTGGCTCCAGAACCGTCGCTTCTCGCGCTACGCCGTGCCGCTGCAGGAAGCGGCGGCGCCTCTGTTCGCCGCGGCCGCCGCTGCGGCGGCGCCGCCGATCATCGCGGCCGGAGGCCTTGCCGCCCTCGGCGCCGCCTGGGCGGTCGAAGCCTACCCCCCGGTGCTCGAACAGCACCGGACACGGCTGCCGGGGTGGGCGGCGGTGCAGGCCGCGGTGCGCACGGCCCGGGCGACCGGCGACGCGCTGGTCGTCGAGCCCGGCCTCTACCCGTTCCTCTCCTACCGCGAGCAGCTCGACCGGGCCGCCGGGCACCCGTGGGCGTTCAAGTGGTACCTCGCCCCGGCCAGCCCGGACTCCAAGACGCTCCCGACCGGCCCCTACGTCCTCCTCACGGATTACCCGTTCCACTACTTTTCGAGTCTGTCGGGCCAGAGCGAGCGCTTCCCGACGGTTTCCGACCGTCTCCTTCCCTTGACCCAGGGGCGCTTCCTCAACGTCCTCGTCGCCCGCGACGTGCCGTTGCCGGTGCGGGGGTGGTGGCTGCCGGAGCGGCCGCCGGGCGCGAGCGGGAAGTTCATGTGGGGCGGCCGCGACGCCGAGCTCCTCATCCCGCCGCTGCCGCCGGGCGCCGGCCTCGCCCTCGACTTCGTGCCCTACCCGGGCCCGGCCCCGCTCGACGTCGTCATCGACGGGTCCGTCGCGCTGACGGTTCCGGGCAACGCCCCGCGGGCGGCCCGGGAGATCGGGGCGGGCTTCTTCCCGGCGGGCCGCACCGCGCGCCTCGTCTTCCGCCGCGCCGAGGCGTACTCCCCGAGCAACGGCGACACCCGCCGCCTCGCGGTCCAGCTCTGGGGCATCACCCTCGCGCCGCCGCGCCCGTGACCTGGCACAGAAGAGACGCGGCCCGTTGTCCGTGGTCCGTGGTCAGTGGAGATCAACGACAGCGCGCCCGGCGGGCGCGCCCCACATCAGAAGCGGGCGCACTCCACGCCTTACCCGGCCGCGCCGGCCGCAGACCGCGCAGCCTCGAGCACCACGCCCGAAGGTGACCACTCCTTGACAGGCAGGGCCTCGGAGCTTGCGGCGTGTAGCCGCGTCGCCGCCGTTGGTAGGGGCCGGTGATCACACTTTGGTGTCGGCGGCCTGACCAGTGGGTGCCGATATCGCTCCACCGCCAGAGCCGCGTTGCCGAACCGCGAACAAAGTGTGATGCCCGGCCCCTGGCAAGGCGCGCGAACCCCGCCGCAGCGGAGTGTGGCCGGAGGCCACATGAGGATCCGATCCGCCGAGTGCAACGCCGGGCGAGACGCGGCTCCGCCGCGGCTCGCGGGGGGCTCGGGGGGCAAGAGTCCCGCCGCAGGCGGGACGGGCCCCCCGCCCGGAAAGATGGTCCGCTATCGGCGGCGCCAGGAGGGCTACATGTAGAGGCCGCCGGAGACGTTGACCACCTCTCCGGTGATGTAGGAGCCCCCCGGTCCCGCAAGGAACAGCACCACCGCCGCGATGTCCTCCGGGGTGCCGAGGCGCGGGACCGCGAGGTTGGCCATGAGCGCCTTCTTCTGCTCCTCGTTGAGCTTGTCGGTCATCGGGGTTTGGATGTACCCGGGCGCGATCGCGTTGGCCGTGATGTTGCGGCTGCCGAGCTCGCGCGCCAGCGACTTGGTGAGACCAACGATCCCCGCCTTGGACGCCGAGTAGTTCGCCTGGCCGGGGTTGCCCATCAGGCCGACCACGGAGGAGATGCTGATGATCCGCCCCTCGCGCTGTTTGACCATGACCTTGACCGCCGGCTGCGTCACGTTGAAGGCGCCGTCGAGGTTGACGGACAGCACCTTGCGCCACGACTCCGGCTTCATCCGCATGAACAGGCCGTCGTCGGTGATGCCGGCGTTGTTGAGCAGGATGTGCAGACCACCCAGCTCCGCCGCGACCTCCTCGACGACGCGCTGACACCACTCGGGGTCGGTGACGTTCAGCGGCTTGACGACCGCCTTGCCGCCGCCCGCCACGATGTCGTCCGCCACCGCCTGGGTGGGGTCGGTCGGCAGCGAGGTGCACACGACCACGGCGCCCTCGCGGGCGAGCGCACGCGCGCACGCGGCGCCGATCCCGGTCGCCGCCCCCGTCACCAGTGCCACCTTACCCTGCAGGGTTCCAGCCATCGTTCCCTCCGTCTCACGTTCAAGCGTACAGCCGATAACCTACAGCCCGCAGCTCACGGCAGAAAACCGAAACGCCCTCGTCCGCATTGCGAACCGCCTGGCGGCCTCGCGAGGGGCTGCCAGCTCGCAGCCGTCAACCCTGCTTTGCCAGATACGCCTCGACCTGCTCGGCGGTGCCGGCCTGGGCCGTCGCGACCGGGCGGGCGATCCGCCGGATCAGGCCCGAGAGCACGCTCCCCGGCCCGACCTCGACGAACGTGTCGAACCCGTCGGCGACCATGCGCTCGACCAGCTCGACCCACCGCACCGGCGCGTCCACCTGCCGGACGAGGCCGTCTCGCACCGCGTCGGCGTCCGCCACCGGCGCCGCGTCCACGTTGTTGTAAAGCGCCACCGAGAGCCCCGCGAACGGGAGCGCCGCCAGGACCGGTGCGAGGCCGGCGCGCGCCGGCGCCATCAGCGGCGAGTGGAACGGCGCCGAGACCGGCAGCGGGACCACGCGCTTGGCGCCGCGCGCGACCAGCAACTCCCCGGCTCGCGCGACCGCGCCGGCGTGGCCGGCGATCACGGTCTGCTCCGGGGCGTTGAAGTTGGCTGCCACGACGGCCTCGCCGCCCGTGCTCGCCTCCCGGCAGCACGCCTCGACCAGGTCGCGGGCGGGCCCCAGCACCGCGGACATCGCACCGACGCCGACCGGCACCGCCTCCTGCATGAGCTGGCCCCGCTTCCGTACCGCGCGCACCAGGTCCTCGACCCCGAGCCCTCCCGCGGCGCCGATCGCGCTGTACTCGCCCAGGGAGTGCCCGGCGACGCCGTCGAACCTCGCCCCGCGCGCCGCCAGGACCGCGAACGCGGCCAGCGAGGCGGTCAGGATCGCCGGCTGGGTGTTGGCGGTGAGCCGGAGCTGGTCATCCGGCCCTTCGAAGCAAAGACGGGAAAGCGATTCGCCGAGCGCAGCGTCGGCGCGCTCGAACACGGCCCGTGCCTCGGGGTACTGCCGGGCGAGGTCCTCTCCCATCCCCGCGAACTGGCTCCCCTGGCCGGGGAAGACGAAGGCGGTCTTGCCCATCGTTTCAACTCACCACTTCAGAAGCGTGGCAGCCCAGGTGAGCCCGCCGCCGAACGCCGCCAGGAGGACGAGGTCGCCGCGCTTGAGGGCGCCGCGGTCGATCGCCTCGCGCATCGCCACCGGAATCGACGCCGACGAGGTGTTGCCGACGCGCTCCAGGTTCAAGTACGTCTTCTCGGCGGGGATTCCGAGACGGTCCCCGACCGCGGCGATGATGCGCAGGTTGGCCTGGTGCGGGATGAACAGGTTCACCTTGTCGGCGCTCACGCCGGCGCCGGCGAGCACTTCCTGGCAGACATCCGTGATCGAGCGGACCGCCACCTTGAACGTCTCGTTGCCGCGCATCTTGATGAACGGCAGCCGCGCGTCGATGTGCTCCTTGACGTTGGGGGGGTACTTGCTGCCGCCGCCCGGCATCTGGATGAAGTCCGCGTAGGTCCCGTCGGTGTGCAGCGCCGAGCGCAGGATCCCGTCCCCGGCGGGGGCGGCCTGGAGCACGGCCGCGCCGGCGCCGTCGCCGAACAGGATGCAGGTCGCTCGGTCGGTGTAGTCGGTGTAGCGGGAAAGCGTCTCGGCGCCGATGACCATCGCCGTCGTCACCTCGCCCGTGATGATGAACTGGCGCGCGACGTGCATCGCGTACAGGAACCCAGAGCAGGCGGCCGCGATGTCGAAGCAGGTCGCGTTCTTGATCCCCAGCGCCGGCTGGATGATCGCGGAGGTCGCCGGGATCGGCTGCTCGACGGTCGCCGTGGCGAGCACGAGCAGCTCGACCTCCTCGGGGGCGACGCCGGCGTCGGCCATCGCGCGCTTGCCCGCCTCGACGGCGATCGTCGCGACGCTCTCGCCCTCGCCCACGACGTGGCGCTCGCGGATGCCGGTGCGCGACACGATCCACTCGTCCGAGGTGTCGACCATCCTCTCGAAGTCCTTGTTGGTCAGAATCTTCTCGGGCAGGCAAGCGCCCAACCCTGCGATGCGCGCGGTCAGCGCGTGTCCGTCATGCACGTTGGACCCCCTCCAATGCGTCGCGGGCGCGAAGCTCGCCGATCCTGGCGGCGATGTCGCCGACGACCCCGCGCGCGGCGTAGCTGTGGGCGAAGCGGATGGCGTTCCTGATCGCCTTCGGGCTCGAGCGGCCGTGCCCCACCAGGCACGCCCCGCGCACGCCGAGCAACGGCGCGCCGCCGTACTCGGCGTAGTCGGCTTTGCGCTTGAGCGCCGTGAGCACGCCCTTCGCCAGCAGCATGCCGATCGCCGACGTGGCCGAGCGCCGGGCCTCGCGGCGCAGCAAGGCGTAGATCATCTCGCCCAGCCCTTCGGAGACCTTGAGGACGACGTTGCCGACGAAGCCGTCGCAGACCACCACGTCCACGCTGCCGTTGTAGATGTCGCGTCCCTCGACGTTGCCGACGAAGTTCAACCCGGCGTCGGCGAGCAGGCGGTACGCCTCCACCGTGACGCGGTCGCCCTTGCCCTCTTCCTCGCCGATCGAGAGCAGGCCGACGCGGGGGTTCGACACCCCCAGCACCGCCTGCGAGTAGAAGTGGCCCATGACGGCGAACTGCTCGAGGTTCTGGGGCTTGCAGTCGACGTTGGCGCCCACGTCGAGGAGCAGGGTCTCGCGCTCGAGGCCGGGCACGGGCGTCGCGAGCGCGGGACGCTCCACCCCCGGGATCGTGCCGATGATCAACTTGGCGGCGATCATCGCCGCGCCCGAGTTCCCGGCGGTCACGAACGCGCACGCGTCGCCGTCGCGCACCAGGCGGGCGGCCTCCGCCATCGAGGAGCCGCGCTTGCCGCGGACCGGCGCGGTGGGCGGGTCGTCCATCGCCACCACCTCGGCCGCGTCTACGACCTCGAGACCGCTCGGGGCGCCGCCGGCGTGCGCCAACTCGCGGCGCAGCACCGCCTCGCGTCCCACCAGGAGAACCCGTACCCCGAACCGCCGAACCGCCTCGACCGCGCCCGCCACCGTCGCCGCGGGGGCGTGGTCGCCTCCCATCGCGTCCAGGGCTACCGCACCCGAAACCGCCTTGGTCATGCCGCGACCTGGGTCAGGCGATCTCCTCGACGTGCAGGACCTGACGGCCCTCGTACATGCCGCAGTGCTGGCACACGCGGTGCGGCTGCTTCGGCTGGAAGCAGTTCGGGCACACCGACTGCGCCGGCTCGGCCAGGTGATCATGCGCCCGCCGCCGGTCGCGGCGCGCCTTGGAATGACGACTCTTTGGGTTGGGCATCGGTACTACCTCCCGCGTCTACTCGTCCGGCCGCCAGCCAGCCAGCGGCGCGAACCGAACATCGGTGCTCTGTGGGGGGCACGAGCACGCCCCCAGGTTGAGGTTGGCGCCGCAGCGCGCGCAGAACCCGCGGCACTCCTCGGCGCAAAGCGGTTTCATCGGCACGACGAGCGCGAACTGCTCCGCCGCCAGCTCGACAAGGTCTACGGACGGTTCGGCGTAATAGCGCACTTCGAGTTCATGGCGGCCCAGGCGGGTCTCGTCATCCTGAGGCGCCGCCGCCAACGGCAACAGGTGCAGCTCGATCGGCTCGGCGAACGAGAAGTCGAACTCGGCCAGGCAGCGGCCGCACCTCAGTCTGGCGCTGCCGGCGACGCGGCCCTCGAGCAAATATCCTCGCCCGGCCCGCTCTACCCGGCCGGAAAGCTCCACCGGCGCAACCGACACCACGTCCTCCCCGCCCGCAGCGGGTGGTACGACCGGCCGCTCGTCGAACTCCTGCGGCTCGGTGTCGGCATGGGTCAAGTCGATCCGGAGCACACGCTTCCCCTTTCGGGGACCGTGAAGCATAGCAACAGCCCGCCGCCGCGTCAAACCAGGACGGGCCTCGCCGTCCTGCCCCGCGAGCCGCCAACGGGCGCGGGACCGCGCCGGGCGGGCGTCACACCTTGTCGCCGAGCTTGGCCGCGAGCCGACTCACCTGGTCGACGAGCTCGGTGAGTCGCCGCTCGAGTTCCGCAACCCTGTCCGCAAGGACCGCGGCGGCGGGCGGCCGCGGCGCCGGCGACCGATCCGCGTTCTCGGGCGGCGGACCGGACACGAGGTGCATCCAGCGGCTCTCCTTCTGCCCCGGGCCGCGGCCGAGCTCCGTCACCAGCGGCTCGGGACCCGCGGCGAGACGGCGGAGTCCCGCCTCCACCTCCCCGACCGACGCGAACGGGTGCAACCGCTCGCACCGCGTGCGCAGCTCCCCCGGGGTCTGCGGCCCGCGCAGCAGCAGCACGGTCACGAGCGCCTTCGCCGCGGCATCCAGCTCCCAGCTCCGGTCCAGGTTGTGCTCCCAGCGCTCGACCCTGGCCCCCTCCACCGGCCACACCAGCACGTCGGCCCGCAGGCGGTCGAGCGCCTCCCGCACGTCCCGATCCGCAAGCTCCATGACCGGGTCGCGGTTGCTCTTCTGGTTGCACGCCGCGACCAGGGCGTTTTGCGTCAGCGGGTAGTACTCGGGGGTGGCCTGCTGCTTTTCGAGCAGGCAGCCGAGCACCCGCACCTCGACGGCATCGAGCACCTTCGGCAGGCGAATGGCGCACCTCCGGCGCCCATGATACGGCCTCGCGCCGGCCTTGACAGCCGCAGCCCGCCCGGTGAAGCTTGAGCCGCGATGGCGAACGACAATCCGCTTCCCGGCGCAAGGCCGCCCTCGCTCGGTGAGGTGCACGGGTCGGTCGCGGTGCCGAGGCAACTCTCCTTCTGGCGGCGCCTGTTCGCGTTCTCCGGCCCGGCCTACCTGGTCAGCGTCGGGTACATGGACCCGGGCAACTGGGCGACGGACATCGCGGCCGGCTCCAAGTTCGGGT
Organism: Acidobacteriota bacterium; assembly: GCA_004298115.1. Classification (GTDB taxonomy): domain Bacteria; phylum Acidobacteriota; class Thermoanaerobaculia; order Thermoanaerobaculales; family Thermoanaerobaculaceae; genus RBG-13-68-16. The sequence goes on along the minus strand of SCRJ01000051.1, from coordinate 4,331 downwards.
ACGCGCTCATCTGGGTCCTCGCGATGTCGAACCTGATGGCGATCCTGCTGCAGAGCCTGTCCGCGCGGCTCGGGATCGTGACCGGCATGGACCTCGCGCAGGCGTGCCGGGCGATGTTCGACCGGCGCGTCTCGCGGCTGCTGTGGGGCCTGGCCGAGGTCGCCATCGCCGCCTGCGACCTCGCCGAGGTCCTGGGCTCGGCGATCGGCCTGCAGCTCCTGTTCGGACTCCCGCTCCTCGTGGGCGTCGTGATCACCGCCTTCGACACGCTGCTCCTGCTCGTGCTGCAGTCGCGCGGCGTGCGCATGATGGAGGCGTTCATCGTGGTGCTGATCACCACGATCGGGGGGTGCCTGGCGCTCGAGGTCGTGCTGTCGAAACCGGCATGGGGCTCGATCGCGGGCGGGTTCGCGCCGTCGCTGCCCGGCGCCGGCGCGCTCTACGTCGCGATCGGCATCCTCGGCGCCACCGTCATGCCGCACAACCTCTACCTCCACTCCGCCCTCGTGCAGTCGCGCCGGATCACCCAGACCCCGGCCGGGATCCGCAGCGGGGTCAAGTTCAACATCATCGACTCGCTGGTGGCGCTCAACGGCGCCTTCTTCGTCAACGCCGCGCTCCTGGTCATGGCGGCGGCGACGTTCTTCCGGGCTGGGCTCCACGACGTGGCCGAGATCCAGGACGCCCACCGCCTGCTGCAACCGATCCTGGGCGCCACGGTGGCCCCGATCGCCTTCGCGGTGGCGCTCATCGCGTCCGGGCAGTCGTCCACGATCACCGGGACGCTCGCCGGCCAGATCGTGATGGAGGGGTTCGTCCAGATCCGCCTGCGCCCCGTCGTCCGGCGCCTGCTGACGCGGACGCTCGCCATCATCCCGGCGGTCCTGACGATCGTCTGGTACGGCGAGCGCGGCACCGGGAACCTGCTCGTCCTCTCGCAGGTCGTGCTCTCCCTGCAGCTCTCGTTCGCCGTCATCCCACTCATCCATCTCGTCTCCGACCGGCGCTGGATGGGTCAGTACGCCATCAAGCCGCTGCTGCAGGGCCTCGCCTGGCTGACGGCCGGCACGATCGCCGTGCTCAACCTCAAGCTGTCCTACGACGCGATCGCGGCCTGGATGGCGGGCGCCGGAGGCCACGCGTGGCTCCTGTGGGTCACCGTCGTGCCCGCCGCGGCCGGCCTCGTGGCGCTGCTCGGCTACGTGACCGTGGTGCCCTGGCGCGAGCGCCGCCGGGGAGCGCCCACCCCCGCGATCGCGAGCGTGCACGGCCCGACCGCCATGCCGGCGGTGACGCCCGGACCCGCGGCCCGGCGCATCGCCGCTGCCGTGGACTTCTCGGCCGCCGACACCGCGGTCCTCTCCCACGCCGTGACCCTGGCGCGCTCCGCGGGCCGCGGCGCGTCCGTCCTGCTCCTGCACGTCGTCGAGTCGGGCGGAGCCAGGATCATGGGGGAGGAGATGCACGACAGCGAGGCGCGCGCCGACCAGCAGCGCCTCGAGCTGTACCGCAACGAGCTGGCCGAGCTCGGGGTCGATGCGACCTACGACCTCGGGTTCGGCGACCCCGCCGACCAGCTCATCGCGCTGATCCAGTCCCACAAGCCGGACCTGGCGGTTCTCGGGAGCCACGGCCACCGGGCCGTGGGGGATTTCGTCCACGGCACCACCGTCGAACGCTTGCGCCACCACGTGCGGGTGCCCGTCCTCGTCGTCCCCACCGCCGGGTGACGGGATCGGCGTGGCGGGAACGGTGCGCGCTCGGATGAACCCCACCGGCCGGGCGAGGCTCGCATGAGAGCCGCCGGCGGCGGGCGCGGCGCCGGCGCGGCGGCCATGCTGCGCGCCCTCAAGTCTCGTAACTACAGACTCTTCATCGCCGGGCAAGGGGTTTCGCTGATCGGAACCTGGATCCAGCAGATCGCAATGTCGTGGCTCGTCTACACCCTGACGCGCTCGGCTTTTCTCCTCGGCGTCGTGGGCTTCTCGTCGCAGATCGGCACGTTCGTCCTCTCGCCGGTCGCCGGCGTGGTCGCCGATCGGCTCAACCGCCACCGCCTGCTGGTCCTGACGCAGTCGCTCGCGATGGCGCAGGCGCTGGCGATCGGCGTCCTCGTCCTCGTGCACGCGGTGGCCGTTTGGCAGATCGTGGTGCTCTCCCTCTTCCTCGGGATCGTCAACGCCTTCGACATGCCGGCGAGGCAGGCGTTCCTGGTCGAGATGATCGAGGACCGCGCCGACCTGCCGAACGCCATCGCGCTCAACTCGTCGATGGTCAACGGCGCGCGGCTGATCGGACCCGCCGTGGCGGGGCTGCTCATCGCGGCCGCGGGCGAAGCCGCGTGCTTCCTGATCAACGCCGCCAGCTACCTGGCGGTCATCGCGGCGCTGCTGGCCATGAGGATCCCGGCGCACGCGCCGCGCGGTCCCGCCCGGCGGGTGTGGCCGGAGTTGCGGGAGGGGTTCGCGTACACCTTCGGGTTCGCGCCGATCCGGGAGATCATTCTGTTGCTCGGTCTCGCGAGCGTCGCCGCCATGCCGTACGCGACGCTGATGCCGATCTTCGCTGTCCAGATCCTGCACGGGGGCGCCAGCACCCTCGGCTTCCTCTCCGGCGCCGCCGGGGTGGGCGCCTTCATCGGGGCGATCGCGCTGGCCTCGCGCCGGAGCGTGCTCGGGTTGGGGCGCTGGATCCCGATCGCCTGCGGCGGTTTCGGGGCCGCCTTGATCGGTTTCTCCCTCTCGCGCTCGTTGCCGCTGTCGCTGGTCCTGCAGGCCGGCGCGGGCCTGGCCATGCTCACGCACCTGGCGGTCTCGAACACCATCCTGCAGACCCTGGTCGGCGACGAGTGGCGGGGGCGGGTGATGAGCTTCTACGCGATGGCGTTCATGGGGATGATGCCGTTCGGAAGCCTCCTCGCCGGGGCGCTGGCCCATCGCATCGGAGCGCCGCACACGGTCATGCTCGGGGGGGCGGTCTGCATCGCGGGGGCGGCGCTGTTCGCCTGGCGCCTCCCGGTGCTGCGCCGGCTCGTCCGGCCCGTCTACCTCGAGCGCGGGATCGTCCCGGAGGTCGCGGCCGGCATCGCGGCGGCGACCCGGGTGAGCTCGTCGGAGCGGCTGTGACCGGCGGCGCCGCCGCCGCCGGGCCACGGCCCGGTCGTCATGTCTGTTCTTCCCCGGCGTGAGGGGAAAAGCCCTCGCCGAGCACTTCCTGCGCGGGGGTGATCGCGACGAACGCCGAGCGGTCCACCTGCGCCACCAGCCGCTTGAGGCGGCCGACCTCGTGTGGCGCCACGACGACGTACAGCACCGGCCGCTTCTCGCCGGTGAAGCCGCCCTGCCCGTGCAACACGGTCACCCCGCGGCCGAGCTGGCCGAGCACGGCTTCGCGCACGGCGTCGCAATGTTCGCTGATGATCAGAGCGGCGCGCGCCGCCGAAAAGCCTTCCTGCACGAGGTCGAGCACCCGCGCCGACACGAACGCCAGCGCCAGCGCGACCATGACCGCCTCGGCGCCGAACACGAAGCCGGCGCCGCCGAAGATCGCCACGTTCATCGCGAGGAGCGCCTGGCCGATCCCGACCCCGAGGTAGCGGTGCGCGAGGCGGGCCAGGACGTCCGTGCCGCCGGTCGTGCCGCGCCCGCGGAACACCAGGCCCATGCCGAGGCCGTCCATGAGCCCGCCGTAACAGATGACCAAGAGCCGGTCGTGCGTCGGCGGCACCAGCCACGGCGCCGAGAGGTCGATCGCCACCGCCATGATCAGCACCGAAACCGCGGTGCGGACGAAGAACCGCATCCCGCCGGAGAACCGCCACCCCAGCCACAGCAGCGGGAGGTTGAGCAGGAGCACGACCATCCCGACCGGCGTCTTGAAGAGGTGGTTGGCGATGATCGCCAGGCCGGTCACGCCGCCGGAAACGACGTGGTTGGGAACGAAGAAGAGGTTCGTCCCCGCGGCGACGAGCAGCGAACCGGCCACGATCTGGGTGTAGTCGAACGCCACACCGAGACGGCCTTTCGGCGCCACCACCGGCAGCTTCATCGCCCCGAATGGTGGCACGAAGCGGCCGCCGTGCCAAGCTTCTCTCCGGCCGGCGCCGCTGCTACCCTGACGCCGGGAGGTGGCCATGCTCGAGGCGGTCGTCCTGATCAACGTCAAGCCCGGCCAGCTGCACACGGTCGCGGAAGCGCTGATGGAGCGCGAAGGCGTGCACGAGCTGTACTCGGTGGCCGGCGCCTACGACATGGTCGCCGTGCTGCGCACCTCCCGCAACGAGCGCCTCGAGGAACTGGTGACCGGCGAGATCGCCTCGCTCTCCGGCGTCG
>SCRJ01000050.1 GCA_004298115.1 Acidobacteriota bacterium | reverse complement strand
CGTCCTTCGCCGCGGCGCGCGTGCGCGGGGCCCGCGCCGGGGCCTTGGCCGGCCGGTCGGCGGCGTCTCCCTCGACGGCCTTCTTCTTGCGCGGCGCCTTGTCGCCCGTCGCAACGACCGACTCGACCAGCTTGTCGACCGCTTCCGGAACGCGGACCGCCGGCGCGGGCCTGGCGGCGGGCGCCTGGGCAGCCACCTCTTCGAACGTCACGATGTGCGCCGCCTTGGCGATCATCCCGCGGGTGTAGGAGTTGTCGGGCAACACGACCGACCGGCCGATGCGACCGAGCCCGAGCCCGTCGGTGACCACCCTCTTCACCCGCTCCTGGTTGCCGATGATGCTGTGCACCTGCGTGATGCGCAGCGTCGCAGCCGTCGCCTTGTGCCGGGTCGTCATACCTCGACCTCCGGGAGCGGACCGCTCACCAGCTCGGCTTCCTCGACGACCTCGGTCTCGCCGACCCCGCGCCGCAGCAGCGCCACCTCGTCCGTCGTCGTGAGCTGCTCGAGCGCCTCGAACGTCGCGCGCACCAGGTTGTGCGGGTTGGTCGTGCCCAGCGACTTCGTCAGGACATCGGCGATTCCGGCGGCCTCCGCGATGGCGCGCACGGCGCCGCCGGCGATCACGCCGGTCCCGGGCGAGGCCGGCCGCAGCAGCACCCGGCCGGCGCCGAAGTGCCCGATCACCTCGTGCGGGATCGTCGTGCCTTTGCGGCGCACGGTGATCATCACCCGGCGCGCCGCCTCGGTGGCCTTGCGGATCGCCTGGGGCACCTCCCGGGCCTTGCCGGTGCCGAAACCGACCTTGCCGTTCCCGTCACCGACGACCACCAGGGCGGCGAAGGAGAAGTTCTTGCCACCCTTCACCACCTTGGTGACGCGGTTGATATTCACCACGTGATCGATAAATTGGCTATCCCGCTCGCTCATCGCTTTACCCCTAGAACTTCAGACCCGCTTCGCGGGCCGCATCCGCCAGCTCCTTGACCACACCGTGGTATCGGAAGCCGGCTCGGTCGAACACCACCGAGGTGATCCCCTTGTCCTTCGCACGCTCCGCGATCGCCTTGCCGACGGCGCGCCCCGCCGCCTTGTTGCCCGCGTGAGTCAAGTCCTTGCGAAGGTCGCTCTCCACCGTCGAGGCAGCGACGAGGGTCGCTCCTTTGGAATCGTCGACGAGCTGCGCGTAGACGTTCGCGAGCGACCGGAAAACCACCAGCCTCGGGCGCTCGGCGGTGCCGGCCACCACCTTGCGAATGCGCAGGTGGATCCGATGACGCCGCTGTTTCCTGTCCTTCAGTTGCGCCATGGCGTTACGCTCCCGTCTTCCCGGCCTTGAGCTTCAAGACCTCGTCGGAGTATTTGACGCCCTTGCCCTTGTACACGTCCGGGGGGCGCACGTTGCGGATCTCGGCCGCGACCTGGCCGACGCGCTGCTTGTCGATCCCCTCGATCGTGAGCCGGTTGGCCTTCGCGTCGTAGCTGATCGCCACCCCTTCGGGCGCCTTGTAGGTCACCTGGTGGGAGAAGCCGAGCGAGAGCACCAGCTCGCGGGGGCTCTTGAGCTCGGCCTTGTAGCCGACGCCCACGATGTCCAACTCGCGCTTGAAGCCCGCGGTGACGCCGCTGACGGCGTTGGCGAGCAGCGCCCGGATGAGGCCGTGCAGCGCCCTGACGGAGGGGAGGTCGCCCGTCCGGGTCACCACGACCTGCGCGCCCTCGACGGCGACGTTGATCCCGGCGGGAAGCGGGTGCTGCAGGGCGCCCTTCGGCCCCTTGACCTGCACCACCCCGTCGGCGACGGTCACCTGGACCGCCTGCGGGATCGGGATGGGGTTCTTTCCAATGCGAGACATGGCAGCCTCCCTACCACACGCGGCACATGACCTCGCCGCCGAGACGCGACTCGCGCGCCCTGGCGTCGGTCATGAGGCCCTTGGAGGTCGAGACCACGGCGACGCCCATGCCGCCCCGGACCTCGGGCAGCTCCTCGACGCCGCGGTACACCCGCAGGCCGGGCCGCGAGACGCGCTCCAGGCCGTGGATCGCCGGTTCCCCGTCGGGCGAGTACCGCAGGTAGAGCCGCAGCGTGCCCTGGGGGCCTTCCTCCAGCACCTTGAAGGTGCGGATGAACCCCTCCTCCTGGAGGATCTTCGAGAGTTCGAGCTTGACCTTGGACGCCGGCGCGTCGCAGCGGTCCTTGCCCACGAGCACCGCGTTGCGGATGCGGGTGAGGAGGTCGGCGATCGGATCGGTCATCGTCATCGCACACCCCCTACCAGCTCGCCTTGGTCACGCCCGGGAGGTACCCCTCCAGGGCGAGCTTGCGGAAGCAGAGTCGGCACAGCTCGAACTTGCGCATGTACGCGCGCGGCCGGCCGCAGAGCTTGCAACGGTTGCGGTGCCGCACGCGGAACTTCGGCGGCCGCAGCGATTTGGCGATCAGACAGGTACGAGCCACAGCGCCCTCCTAACCTTTCACAAACGGGAAGCCGAGCTCCTGCAGGAGGAACCGGGCCTGGTCGTCGGTCTTGGCCGTGGTCACCACGGTCACGTTCATTCCCTTGGGGATCTCGACCTTCGTGTAGTCGATCTCGGGGAAGATCGAATGGTCGCGCACCCCCATCGTGAAGTTGCCGCGTCCGTCGAAGCCCTTTGCAGACAGGCCGCGGAAATCGCGGACGCGCGGCAGCGAGATGTTGACCAACCGGTCCAGGAACTCGTACATGCGGTCGCGGCGCAGCGTCACCGCGCAACCGATCTGCATCCCCGCCCGGAGTTTGAACTGAGCGATCGACTTGCGGGCCTTGCGAATGGTCGGCCGCTGGCCGGTGATCGCCGTCAGTTCCTCCACCGCCTGGTCCATCAACTTGTTGTTGCGCGGCGCCTCACCCAGGCCGAGGTTGCAGACGACCCGGGTGATCCGCGGCACCGCCATCGGGTTGGAGATCCCGAACTCCTTCTTGAGTTTCGGGACCACTTCCTTCTCGTACTTCTCTTTCAAGCGCGCCATCGTACCCTCTCTTCCTTATTGGTCGAGAATCGCGCCATCGACCTTTGCGAGTCTGACCTTGCGGCCGTCCTCGAAAACCTTGTAGCCCACGCGCGTCGGGCGGTTCGTGTCCGCCGAGATCAACATGACGTTCGACACCGCGATCGGCGCCTCCCGCTCCACGATCCCGCCCGCGACGCCCTTGCCGGGGTTCGCCTTGGTGTGGCGCTTGAGCATGTTGACGTGCTCCACCACCAACCGGGCCGCCTTGCGGTCGACCCGCATGACCTTCCCCTTCTTACCCCTGTCCTTGCCGGCGATGACCTGCACCTGATCGCCCTTCTTGATTTTGAAGCTCTTCGCCATCGCCGCCTCCTAGAGCACTTCCGGCGCGAGCGACACGATCTTCATGAAGCGTCGCTCGCGCAATTCGCGCGCCACCGGCCCGAAGACGCGTGTCCCGATCGGTTCCTTCTGGGCGTTGATCAGCACCGCGGCGTTGTCGTCGAAGCGGATGTAGGAGCCGTCCTTGCGCCGGTGGCTGCTGCGGGTCCGCACGATCACCGCCCGCACGACCGTCCCCTTCTTCACCTGCGAGTCGGGAACCGCCTCCTTGACCGCGCAGACGATGACGTCCCCGATCCGGGCGTACCGGCCGGCGTTGGAGCCGCCGAGCTGGCGGATCGCCTGCAGCTTCTTGGCCCCCGAGTTGTCGGCCACCGTCAACATCGTTTGCATCTGGATCATGGCCGCCTCCTCACGAAGCCCGCTCGATCACGCGCACGACCCGGAACCGCTTGCTCCGGGAAAGGGGCCGGCACTCCATGATCTGCACCTTGTCGCCCACCTTGCAGGCGTTGGCCTCGTCGTGCGCCGCGAACTTCCTGGCGCGCTGCACGAAGCGGTGGTAGAGCTTGTGCATGACGACGCTCTCCACCCTGACGACCACCGTCTTGTCCATGCCGTCGGACACGACCGTGCCGACCTTCGTGATCCTTCTGGTCTTGATCGCGTTATCCATGGCTCACTCCGCTTCCCTGAGGCGCGCGGCGAGGATCGTCACAACGCGCGCAATGTCCTTGCGCACGAGGCGGATCTTGGCCGGGTTTGCGATCTGACCGGTAGCCTTCTGGAAGCGCAGCTTGAAAAGCTGCTCCTTGAGCTCGGTCTCGGAGTTGCGCAGCTCCTCGATCGACTTCTCC
>SCRJ01000008.1 GCA_004298115.1 Acidobacteriota bacterium | reverse complement strand
TGCCCACGCCGGTCGTCCACTGGTCGTGGGTCTCCACCACCACCTCGGCCCCGCCCGGGGCGGGGCGCGCCGAGATGTGCACCGGGTTCAAAAAGCCGGTGCCGCGCAGGATGAGCTCGCTCTCGGCGAGTCGCGCCGGATCGAGGGGGTCGCCGACGTGGAACAGCAGCAGCGAGCGGATGAACTCCTCACGGGTCAGGATGTGCAGGGCGTCGACCCAGCGGTACGGCCAAGCCGACGTTGCGGGGTCGTCGAGATCGTAGATGTCGTGGCGCTCGATGCGCACCGCCACGATCGGCGTGCCAGGCGCCACCTCCACCGTGCCGGTGGCCGTGGCGACCGCAGCGGGCGCACCCACCGCGTTGCCCGCCAACATCATCGCCGTCACTCCCGCCCAGCCTTCGAGCAACCTCCTCACGCGCGACCGGCGTCGCCAGGCGCCCGCCTGCGCGGGCCGGCGGCTGGAGCAGCCTCCCGGGGCCGTCGTGCTGGTGTCCCGCCGAACCGTCCCGCGCGAGTCAGGCTCGATCTGCGGTGTCGGGGCCACCATTCCCTCCGCCGTTGGACCTACCTGACGGCGACGACCAGGAAGAGAACGCTCACCACGAGGATGTTGACGCCGAGGAAGAGACGGGAGACCGCCGGCTGCCTTCGGCCCGGCCTCAGGAAGAACCCAAAGGCGAGGGTCCCGAGACCCCAGGCGAGGAAGAACGCTCCCTGATCCCATCCGCAGCCGGCGCATCGGGAAAATTCGAGTGCGAAGAACCCCCAGGAAACCGCCACGAGGACGAACGCCCAGCCTAGAACCGACAGGCTGACGAGCCGTTGGATCGCGTGCCACCAGCTTCGGTCCCCTGCGGGATTGCAGGGCTCGGCCGGGCGGCGACCGGGATGCCGGGACGCCCACCCAAGCCCGCCCTGCGGGGCGGGAAGAGCCATCACCCCAGCGCCGTCGCGCCCGAGAATCACACCGCCGGGCGGTGCCGGCCCGCCTCTCCCGTGTCTCATCGCATCCCGTCCTTCCTCGAACGCAATTCAACCGTAGTCCTCGGATCCCCCGCCGGGAAGCGCACTTTCTACCGAGAACGAACGGCACGGGCTAGGTAGGAACCACCCGGACGGCGGCCGTCCCCGATTGCCGGGCCGAGTCCGGTTGCCGCCCTCGTCTCAGCCGGCCGCGTCGAGCCGGGGGCTGCCGGCCTGGCCCCGCATCACCTCCAAGAGGGCGACCGCGATCGCCAGCGCCACCGGGCCGATGAAGATTCCGAGCAACCCGAACGCCGCGAGGCCGCCGAAGACCCCGAGGAACACGATCAACGTGGTGAGCTCATCGGCGCCCCGCACCAGCATCGGGCGCAAGACGGTGTCGACCAGCAGCACGGTCACGAAAAACCCCCACAGGAGCAGGAAGACCGCGGCGGCGTGGTGGCCCGTCGACCACGCCCAGACGGCGCCCGGCAGCCACACCAGCGCCGTTCCCCCCAGCGGCAGCAGGGACACGATCGCCATCACGACGCCGGCCAGGACCGGCGAGGGGAGGCCCGCAATCCGCCAGCCGATGGCGCCCAGCAAGCCCTGAACCAGGGCGCACATCAGCGAACCGCGGAAGATCGCGGCCAGCATCGACTGCAGCGACCGGCTCATGCGGTTGCGACCGTCCGCGTCCGTGGGCAGGAGGTCGATCGCCGCCGCCGCCATCCTTTCGCCGTCCCGGAACAGGAAGAAGAGCAGGAAGATCACCAGCAAGACCGTGAGCATCGCGTTGAACACCCCCAGCACCAGCTTGCCGCTGGCCGCACCTGCCACGGTCGAGACCCGCGTCACGGCCGCGGCGGCGAGCTTCTGGAAGTCCTCGGGGGAGATGCCCGCCCGGACCCTCGCATCGTCGAGGACGCGTGCGACCTTGGGGAGCGCCACGAAGTCCGAGAACGACCTGACGTCCCTGGCGCTCAAGCTGGTCGTGATCTTCGTCGCCGCGGCGATCGTCTGGCTGGCCAGCGCCCCCACCAACAGACCCGCGGGGACGAGCACCACGGCCGCCACGGCGAGCGTCAACAGCGCGGCGGCGAGAGTGCGATGCCTGGGCATGCGGCGCTCGAGGAACGACCAGGGCCTCTGGAACGCGACGGCGAGCACGATCGCCCAGGCGATGGCGGCGAGGAACGGCACGAGCACGCGGTAACAGACGAAACCGATGCCCAGCACCGCCAGCAAGAAGAAGATCACGGCATAGATCCGGGTGTGGTTGACCTCGTCCATCTCAGACCTCCCCACGTCGCCCCGTCCCTTCTCCTTCGCGCCCTGGTTCGCCGCGCGCCCCGGTGACGCAAACAAAGGGGGCGCCCATGCGCCCCGTAACCGCTGCAACGAAGGAGGAGGGGGAGGTGATGGCTACGCCATCCTGCGGATCGCCGCGATGCCGGCCAGGGCCAAAAACCCGACGAGCAGGGTCATGCCCCACCCCGAGAGCGTGGGGATGTTGCTCCCGGCCGGGACGACGAGCGTCGAATACGCCTGGCTCACCTGGCAGCCGTTCGCGTCGGTCGCCGTGATCGTGAAGCCGTAGATGCCGATGGTCGTGGGGGTGCCCGCCAAGGTGACGGTCTTGATCGCGGTGACCGGGGTGAGCGCGAGGCCGGGCGGCAGCGAGCCCGCCGTCACGGTGTAGGTGTACGAGTCGGGAGTACTGCCGCTCGCGGTGATCGGCTGGCTGTAGGGGACGCCCATCACAGCGCTGGGAAGCGTGGCGGGGAGAATCGTCAACGCCGGACAGGCGGCCGCGTTGATCGTGAGCGTGTAAGGCATGAGTCCCGTGCAGCCGTTCGCGTCGGTGGCCGTGATCGTGAACGTCGATGTGCCGGACGCGGTCGGGGTCCCGGAAAGGACGAGATCGGAAGAGC
>SCRJ01000049.1 GCA_004298115.1 Acidobacteriota bacterium | reverse complement strand
CATCCCAATCTCTCTCCTCACCCGTGCCATCCCCGGCCTCCTCCGCCACCTCACCGACCCCCCGCGCAGGCGCAAACGCCGGCCCATCCCAAAACTCGCACCCAAAAGTTAGCGCCTATGGGGCTCGGGGGGTCTAGAGCGGCCGGGTGGGAGGTGGAGCGGCCGCGGGACCCCCCGCACGAACAGAGGTCCGACGCCGGCGGCGCCTCTAGAGGGAAGTGAGGGTGGCGAGGCAGGCGGGGCAGTACTCGGGGCGCTTCAGGTCCACACCCTCAGGCCATAGCGACCGGTGCATCGCGCAGTCGGGCACGACGCAGTGGACGAGCCCCATGCCGTGGCCGAGCTCGTGAACGACCTCGGTGGTGATGCGGCGGGTGAAGCGCGCCTGGGTATCGGCGTCCTCCTCCTCCGGGTGGAGCCGAAACCAGGAGACGATGCCGCGCCGGCCGCCGAGGTGGGAGACGCCGAAGACGTAGGTGAGGGCGGGCATGAAGAGGTCCACGCCGGTGAGGGCGAGGGCGGACCAGTCGGGCTCGGGCTCGGGGACCTGCTCGATCAGGCAGGCGGCGTCCACCTGGGCGCGGGTCCGGTCGTAGCAGCGCTCGAGCGAGACGGCAAGGCGGCCGATCTCGCCGCCGGAGAACGGCCTCGGCAAGCCGGCGAGGACGGCCTCGGCCAGCTTGGGCGGAACCTCACCCAGCCCGAGCAGCCGCACGTTCACGGTCGCTCGATGCCGTACTTTTTCATCTTGTTGTAGAGCGTGACCCTGTCGATGTCGAGCTCGCGCGCCGCCTGGGCGACGTTGTGCGAGCACGCGGCGAGGACGCGGCGGATGTGCGCTTCCTCGACGACGGCGAGCGAGTGGTCGGCCGAGCCGGGCGGCGCGGCGAACGGGAAGTGGCTCGCCTCGATCCGCTCGCCGCGGCAGAGGACGACGGCGCGCTCGATCGCGTTGGCCAGCTCGCGCACGTTGCCGGGCCAGGGGTAGGCGACGAGGGCCGCCATGGCGTCGGGCGAAAAGCCGGAGATCCGGCGGTTCATCTGGTTCGCGAACCTGGCGAGGAAGTGCTCGGCGAGCGCCGGGACGTCGCCCGGACGCTCGCGCAGCGGCGGCAGCGGGATCTGGAACACGTTGATGCGGAAGTAGAAGTCGTCGCGAAACCGCCCGGTCGCCACCTCGGCCTCGAGGTCGCGGTGAGTGGCGGTGACGAGCCTGAAGTCCACCTTGATCGTCTCGTTGCCGCCGACCCGCTTGAGCTCGTGCTCCTGCAGGACGCGCAGGAGGTTCACCTGAACCTTCGGCGGCACGTCGCCGATCTCGTCGAGGAACAGCGTGCCCTCGTTGGCCATCTCGACCTTGCCGCGGTGGCGGCCGACCGCGCCCGTGAAGGCGCCGCGTTCGTGGCCGAACAGCTCGCTCTCGAGCACGCCCTCGGCCAGGGCGCCGCAGTTCTCGACCACGAACGGTCCGAACCGGCGGTTGCTCTTGGCGTGGATCAGGTGTGCGACCAGCTCCTTGCCGGTGCCGGACTCGCCGGTGATCAGGACGCTGGTATCGGTCGGCGCCACCTGCTCCACGAGTTCGATCACCTTGGCCATGGCAGGCGAACCGCTGGTGATCAGCGCCGGCGACGCGCCGGCGATGCGCTCGCGCAGCGCCCGGTTCTCGGCGAGCAGCGCGTAGCGCTCGGCCGCCTTGCGCACCAGGCGCGAGACGGCCTCGGGGTCGAACGGTTTGACGATGTAGTCGTACGCGCCTTCCTTGAGCGCCTCCACGGCGGTCTCGACCGAGGCGTAGGCGGTCATGATGATGACGGTCGCGTCCGGGGCCAGCTCGCGGACCTTGCGCTGCAGCTCGAGGCCGTCCATGCCGGGCATCTTGATGTCGACGAGAAGGATGTTGGTCCCCTCGCGGGCGAGCGCCGCGAGGGCGTCCCGCCCGCTCGAGGCGACGCCGACCTCGTACCCCTCCTCGCGGAACCAGGCTGCGAGCGAGTTGCGGATGTGCTGTTCGTCGTCGACAACCAGGATCCGGACCGGCATCGCCATCATCCGCTCGCCTCCCCCCCGGGCGCGGGCGCCAGGGGCAGGAAGAGGGTGAATCGAGTCCCCTGCCCGGGTTCGCTCGCCACGTCGATCGTGCCATTGTGTCGCTGCACGATCCCGTAGACAACCGCAAGCCCGAGGCCGAGCCCCCGTCCCTCGCCCTCGCCCTTGGTGGTGAAGAACGGCTCGAAGATGTGCTTGCGCACGTCCTCGTCCATCCCGACGCCGGTGTCCTCGATCACGATGCGAACGCCGCTGGGGTCGGCAACCGTGGTGCGGACGATCAACCTGCCGCCGTTCGGCATCGCCTCGACTGCGTTGATGCAGAGGGCGAGGACGGCCTGCTCGATCTGGGCCGGGTCGCACATCACCGGCGGGAGATCGGCCGCCAGGCTCAGGTCGGGGCGCGCCTGGGCGAGGTCCATCTTGTGCTTGATGAGGAAGAGGGCGCGGTCAATGACCTGGTTGATGTCGGTGGGCTCCATGCGCGACCCGGTGCGCCGGGCGAACAGGAGCAGGTTGGAGACGATCTCGCCGCAGCGGGTGGACTCGCTGGCGATCGCTTCCAGGATCTGGAGGTTTTCCTTCGTCTCGTCACCCGCTTTGGCGCGGGTCGCCCACCGTCGCATCAGGACCTTCGAGTACGTCACCACGCTGGCGAGCGGGTTGTTGATCTCGTGCGCGACCACGGCGGCCAGCTTGCCGAGCGAAGCCATGCGCTCGACCCGCACCATCTGTTCCTGCGCCTGGCGCAGTTCCGCGGTCTTCTCCTCGACGCGGTGCTCGAGCGTCTGCGCCCACCCGACGAGCTCCGCGTTGGCGCGCTCCAGCGCCTGCGCCATCTTGTTGACGGAGTTCCCGAGGTAGGCGAACTCGGAGATCTCCCCGTTTTCGTAGCGCGCGGAGTAGTCCCCCATCCCGAGCGCCGCGAGGGTGTGGGTCAGGGCGGTGATCGGACGGTGCACCGAGTTCCGCACGACGAAGAGCACCACGCCCACGACCAGCAGCAAGACCCCGCCGGTCGCGCCGAGCATCAGGAGCGTCGTCTGCCGCCGCGCGCGCTCCAACTGGGTGACGAACAGGGTGACGTCGAGGACGCCGAGAAGACGCTTGCTCGCGGGGTGGGCGTGGCAGCTCGCGTTCGAGCACGCCGGCTCGTTGTCGATCGGGAGGATCACGCCCATCGCGGGCTTGCCGCCGACCTCGAACGACCGTGTGCGGTCTCCCGGCGGGAGCTTCGAGATCGGCCGGTCGGCCTGATGGCACTTGAAACACGCCTCCGAGCGCATGTCCACCTTCGTCCCCAGCTCGCGTGGTTCCGAGGAGAAGACGATGTTCCCCTCCTTGTTGAAGATGCGCAGCCGGACGTCGGGGTCGTGCTCGGTGATGTTCCGTACCGAGGCGTGCAGCCCCTCGCGGTCGTTGTTGAGCATCGCGGTGTGGAGGGCGCCGTACAGCGTCTCCGACATCGCCAGGCCGTTGATCCGCGCCGCCTCGCGGGCGCAGCGCTCCTGCAGCCCGACCTGCACGACGGCGGTGAGGGCGAGCAGGAGCGCGAGCGCGATGATCAGGGTTCCGGTGAGGCGGAACGTCAGCGATCGAGAGCGCCACCGCCGCATGGCTGCAGGTTGCGGGTTCACGGTGGGCCCACGGTACCGCACTCGTTCAGGTGCGGTCAAAGGCAGTCACGGTGCCGGCGACCGGCCGTGCGGGCCTTGCCGGGGCTGCTCCGGCGGGCTGCCGGACCGTTTCCTCCTCTTCGGTCATCGCGCCTTCCGGGAAGATCGGGAGGTAGCGGCAGGCGAGGAGGAAGATCCAGATGCCGACCGCGACGAGGCCGGCCGAGACCATGAACTCCATCGCGGAGGGCAAGTAGGCGCGGCCCGTCGCCGCCTCGACGGCGGTCACCGAAACGTTGAGCCGGTGGAAGATGAAACCGAGCACGACCATGCCCTGGGCGACCGCGAGTCGCCGCGGCGACAGGCGAAACCGCGGGATGGAGAGCAGCACCATCGGGACGACGACGCCGAGCACGATCTCCGCCAGGAACATCGCGGAGACCGAGTTGAGCGGGAACAGCGTGGCGAGGGCGTGGCGCCCGATCAGGTCGCGCATGCGCAGCGCGAGGTAGATGGCGAGCACGACGACGGAAACCCGCGACAGGCGGGAGAGCAGGTGGGTCTCGATCGGCTTGCCGAACGCGCGCCGCGAGAACCACGACTCGACGACGGTCATGCCGATGCCGGCGGCGAGCGCCGAGACGAAGAAGAGGACCGGGAGGACCGGCGTGTACCAGAGCGGATGCATCTTCTCCGGAAGGATCAGGAACAGGGACCCGAGGGAGGACTGGTGCAGCGTCGACAGGATCACGCCCATGATCACGAGGACCGGGGTGATGGGCTTGAGGAACCGCAGGAGCCAGTCGAGCTTGAAGCGCTCGAGCACGACCGGCGCGAACTCGAGCGACAGCACGGTCGTGTACAGCATCACGCACCAGCCGACCTCGAACATGACGGAGTGGGGGTTCCACATGATGATCGGGTGCCAGATGTTCCAAGGCTTGCCGAGGTCGAAGACGAGGCCGCAGACGACGAGGATGTAGCCGAGAAACGCGGTGAGCACGGTCGGGCGCATGATCGCCTTGAACTCCTTGAGGTGGAGGATGTGGACGGTCGCGGTCACGGCGAAACCGCCGGCCGCGAGGCCCACGCCGCAGAGGACGTCGAAACCGATCCACAGCCCCCACGGGAACGAGTCGGAGAGGTTGGTGACGGCGCCGATGCCCTGGGTGAAGCGCAGGAAAGCGACGATGCCGAGGACGGCGATCATCACGGCCGAGATTGCCGCCCAGAACCCCAATTGAAACGAGGCAAAGCGATTCTTAACCATGGTGCTCTCCCTTGTCGGCGTGCTCGGCGCGGGCGACGTCCTCCTTGCGCTTGGTGAGCCAGAACAACCCGCCGAGGAAGACGCCGCCGAACAACACGACGTCCGGAATGTGCTTGAGGGCGTTCCAGGTGAGATCGGGCAACGGGCCGACGGTCTTCACCGGCGGCAGCCCGAGTGCGGCCGGCTCCCGCGGCCCGATGAAGAGCACGCCCGTGCCGCCGGCCTCGGTGACGCCGTAGACGCGCTGGAAGTAGGCCTTGGGGTCGGAGGCGACGCGCCGCCGCGCCTCGGCGAGCAGCTCGTCGCGCTCGCCGGTGATGGTGGCGCCGGTCGGGCAGGCCTCGGCGCAGGCCGGTCCGGCCGCGCCGCGGTGGGCGCACATCTGACACTTGCGCACCCGTGGCGCCGCCGAGTGCCACTCGTAGGTCGGGACCCCGAACGGGCACGCCATCATGCAGTAGCGGCAGCCCATGCACTTGTCGGGGTCGTAAGTGACGGGACCTGCGGCCGTCTTGCGCAGAGCGCCGACGGGGCAGACCGAGGCGCAACTGGGGTTCTCGCAGTGCATGCACAGACGGCGGACGTAGGTGTCGTTGCCGCGGTCCATCAGGAAGGTGTAGGTCTGCTCGTTGAACCCCTTCGCTTCGTGGGCGGGCTGCTCGTTGGACTTCTGGCACGCCTCCACGCAGGAGCCGCAGCCGATGCACTTGGTCACGTCGACGAGGATGCCGCGGTGCGCCATGGCCTACGCCTCCTCCCCGAACGGCGCGAGGAACTCGCGCTGGAAGGCCTCCCAGCGCGCGGCGTCGAGGGCCACCAGCGCCCCCTTGCGGGGAACGCCGCCGTCGGCGAGCAGCGGCACCGTTGCCATCGTTCCGGCCGGCGTCAGGAAATCGGCGAGGCGTTGCATCTCCTGGCGCAGGAACGCCGTGGCGGCGCTGCCGATGCGCAGCGGCTTGATCGCTTCGTGGTGGTCGCGGGTCCACAGTCCCACGATCCACCCGACGCCGTACGGGTCGCGAGTCACGGTCCACGGCTGCTCGAGCGCGTGGCTGTTGACCGCCACGACCTCGCCCGGGGCCGGTGCCGCGATCACGAGCGAGCGCCCCTTGACCTGAAGCCGCAGCAGCGGGTCGCCGCGCCTGACCTGAGCGCCGCGGGGCGGCGCCTCGACGGCTTCGACCTCACCGACCGCCTCGGCGAGGAAGTCGTCGATGCCGACCCGCAGCGTGCCGTCGGCCGTGATGCGCACCCAGCTGTGCTTGGGGTCGAGGAAGATTCCCTGCGGCGGCCTCGGCTCGAGCATTGGTGCCAGCGGCAGCAGCGCGGGCGCGGCCGCGTGGCGGCGGCGGAACGCCATGACGATGGCGTCGACGCCGACAAAGGCCATGATGGTAAGGATTACCAGAATTGCGGTCATCGTTGCCTCCCGCGAGAGCTTCGGTGGGGCCCCCGCTTGTTCCTCGCTGGAGCAAGCTTCTTGCCAATTTTTGACATTCAACGTAAATGATTCATTTATATTTGATTATCAGACACACCCAGAGCGCTGATCAGCGCGTGTGTTGAAGAACTCAACGGGAGGCCCCGGTCGCTGGCTCGGCCGGGCGCCGGCGGGCGAGGTGCGTCTCGTTGCCGGTGCACGAGTTGCGTGGCCGGCCGGCTGTTGATGAAATTTTCAACATCTGGTCGCGGGCCGTCCCTGGCGGCCGGAGGCGCCGTCCGGCCGTGGAGTACGACCGCCCGACGGCGGGCCGGAGGTGAGAAGCACTAGAATCCGCTGGTGCGTATCGTGCTCACACGGCTCTCGGCGCTCGGCGACATCATCCACACCTGGCCGCTCGCCGAGGCACTCGCGGCCGGCCGCGAGCCGGTCGAGCTGGCCTGGGTGGTGGAAGAACCTTTCCTGCCGTTGGTGGCTCCCCATCCCGCGGTGGCGCTGGCGATCCCGGTGGCCACCCGCCGCTGGCGCCGGCACCCTGCGGCCGTGGCGACGCGGCGCGAGCTCGCCGGCGCGCGGGCGGCGGTGCGCGAGTTCTCGCCCGACCTCGCCATCGACCCGCAGGGTCTGGTGAAGTCGGCGGTGTGGGCGGCGTTCTCGCGCGCGCCCGAGCGCCTCGGGCTCGACCGCGCGCACCGGCGCGAGCTGTTGGCGGGGCTGTGCTACACGCGCACGCTCGCGCCGCCCCCGCAGGCGCGTCACGTCGTCGACATCAACCTTTCGTTGCTGGCGGCGGTCGGCCGTCCGGCCCCGTTCGGTGCGGCGCCGGACGGCCGCTTCCTGCTTCTCGACGCGGCGGCCCCCGGGCGCGGGTCGGCCGCGCGGGTGGCGCTGCTGCCCGCGACCGGGGGTGTCGGGAAGGCGTGGCCGGCCGAGAGCTTCGCGGCGCTCGGCCGGATGGCCGTGGCGGCGGGTTTGGCGCCGGTGGTGGTGTGGGGCCCCGGCGAGAAGGCGCTCGCCGAGGGGATCGCGGCCGAGGCGGGGCGGGGCGTGACGCTGGCGCCGGCGACCTCGATCCCGGAGCTCGCCGTCCTGCTGTCCGGTTGCGTGGCGGTCGTGGGCGGCGACACGGGACCGGTCCACCTCGCGGCGGCGCTCGGGGTGCCGACCGTGGCGGTGTTCGTCGCGACCGACCCCGTGCGCAACGGGCCGCGGGGCGAGCGGGTGCGGATCCTCGCCGCGACCGGCGTCGCCGCAGGACGGGGCCGCGCCCGGGCCGCGGGCGGGGGCGAGGTTCGCGTGGAGGCCGCGTTCGAGGCGCTGATCGCGTCCGCCGCGGCGACGTGAGCGACCGCGCGGCCCGGCGGCTGCGCGCCGGCCGGGCGCGGCGGCGAAACCCGTTGCGCCGGCGTGCTCCGGGGCGGGGTGGTGGTAGAATCTGCAAGCGGATCGAAAGTTAACGGAAGGGAGTGGCATGGCCCTTAAGCTTGGCGAACTGCTTCTCAAGGCCCAGCTGATCAATCAGCAGCAGCTCACCAAGGCGCTCGATGAGCAAAAGAGCACCGGTGGCAAGCTCGGCGAGATCCTGCAAAGGCTCGGCTACGTCACCGAGGACGACATCATCGAGTGCCTCTCGCACCAGTTCGGCGTGCCGTCGATCAACCTGCGGCACTTCGAGATCGATTCCAACGTCGCGAAGATCATCCCCGTCGATCTCGCGCGCAAGTACAACGTCATCCCGGTGAACAAGACCGGCGCGACCCTGACGCTGGCCATGACCGACCCCACCAACATCTTCGCCATGGACGAGATCACGTTCATGACCGGGTATCGCGTCGAGCCCGTGGTCGCCTCCGAGGAGGCGATCAGGGAGCGCATCGACCGCAACTTCGGTTCCTCCCGCGAGCTGGAACTCAAGAAGGTCATGGAAGACCTGACGACGGTCGACGAGGCCGCCCTCGAATTGATGGAGGAGGAGGAGGAACTCGACGTCGCGAAGCTCGCCGAGGAGTCCCAGGAAGCCCCGGTTGTCCGTCTTGTGAACATCATGCTCACCGACGCGATCAAGCGGGGAGCCTCGGACATTCACGTCGAGCCGTACGAGAAGAGCTTCCGGGTCCGCTACCGCATCGACGGCCTGCTGCGCGAGGTCATGAACCCGCCGCAGCGCCTCCAGGCCGCCATCACGTCGCGCCTCAAGGTCCTCGCCAAGCTCGACATCGCCGAAAAGCGGCTGCCCCAGGACGGCCGCATCAAGCTCAAGGCCAAGATCGAAGGGCGGATGCGCGAGCTCGACTTCCGCGTCTCGGTGCTGCCGACCCTGCACGGCGAGAAGGTCGTGTTGCGGCTGCTCGACAAGGAGAACCTGCGCCTGGACATGACCAAGCTCGGGTTCGAAAAGTCGAGCTTGAAGAAGTTCGAGGACAACATCCTCAAGCCGTACGGCATGATCCTGGTCACCGGGCCGACGGGGTCCGGCAAGACCAACACGCTGTACTCGGCCCTGCAGCGCGTGAACGTGCCGGAGACGAACATCATCACCGCGGAGGACCCGGTGGAGTTCCAGCTCCCCGGGGTCAACCAGGTGCAGATGAAGGACGCGATCGGCCTCAACTTCGCCGCGGCGCTGCGCTCGTTCCTGCGGCAGGACCCCAACATCATCCTGGTCGGCGAGATCCGCGACTTCGAGACGGCCGAGATCGCGATCAAGGCGGCGCTCACCGGCCACCTCGTGCTCTCCACCCTGCACACGAACGATGCCCCGGCTACGATCTCGCGACTGATGAACATGGGAATCGAACCGTTCCTCGTCGCCACCTCCGTCAACGTCATCGCCGCCCAGCGGCTGATCCGGAAGGTGTGTCAGAGCTGCAAGGAGGAGATCGAAACGCCGATCCAAGCGCTGCTCTCGGTCGGGTTCCCGGAGAGCGAGGCCCACAGCCTCAAGCTGGTCAAGGGGCGCGGTTGCGACAAGTGCACCAACTCCGGCTACAAGGGGCGCCTCGGCCTCTTCGAGGTGATGGACATCACCGAGGACATGCGCGAGCTGATCCTCTCCGGCGCGACCGCGGTCGAGCTGCGCCGCAAGGCGATCGAGGAGGGGATGATCACGCTCCGCCAGTCTGGGCTGCAGAAGATCCGCGAGGGACTCACCACGATCGACGAGGTGGTGCGGGAAACGGTACTCTAGTAGGGAGCAGGGGGAGCCATGCCGATCACGCTGCACGAGCTGCTCAAGACCATGGTCGAGAAGGGCGCCACCGACCTGCACATCACGACCAACACGCCGCCGGTGATCCGCGTGGATGGGATCCTCGAGCGCCTGCCGCTGCCGCCGCTGACTGCGCCCGAGACCAAGCGCCTCGCGTACTCGGTGCTCACCGACGCGCAGAAGCACCGGCTCGAGGAGACGTTCGAGCTCGACCTCTCCTTCGGGATCAAGGGGTTGGCGCGGTTCCGCGCGAACATCTTCTTCCAGCGCGGGGCGGTCGCCGGAGCGTTCCGGAGGATCCCCTACGAGATCCTCGGTTTCCGGGACCTCGGGCTGCCCGCGGTAGTCGAGTCGCTGTGCGAAAAGCCTCGCGGGCTCGTGCTCGTGACCGGACCCACCGGGTGCGGCAAGTCCACGTCGCTCGCCGCCATGCTCGACAAGGTCAACGCCGAAAGCGCCCTTCACATCGTCACCATCGAGGACCCGATCGAGTACCTGCACACCCACAAGAAGGCGATGGTGAACCAGCGCGAGCTGCACGCCGACACCCAGTCCTACCCGAACGCGCTGCGCTCCGCCCTGCGGGAGGACCCGGACGTCGTCCTGATCGGCGAGATGCGCGACCTGGAGACGATCGAGTCCGCGCTCCAGATCGCCGAGACCGGCCACCTCACGTTCGCGACGCTGCACACGAACTCGGCGCCGCAGACGATCAACCGCATCATCGACGTCTTTCCGGAGCACCAGCAGCCGCAGGTCCGCGCCCAGCTCTCGTTCGTGCTCGAAGGGATCATCTGCCAGGCGCTGCTCCCGCGCGCATCGGGCAAGGGCCGCGTCCTTTGCTGCGAGGTGCTGGTCCCCAACGCCGCGGTGCGCAACCTGATCCGCGAGGACAAGGTCCACCAGATCTACTCGACCATGCAGACCGGGCAGCTCAAGCACGGGATGCAGACGTTCAACCAGTCGCTCGCGACGCTGTACCAACGGCGCATGATTGCGCTGCAAACCGCGTTGTCGTACAGCTCGAACCCCGAGGAGCTGCAGGACATGATCAACCGTGGCACCGGCGTGGTCCAGCCAGGGGCGGCGCCGCGGGTGTCTGGGAGGGGCTAGGCCATGCCGAGTTTCGAATGGAAGGGCCGTGATCGCGCCGGGCGTCCGCAAGGCGGCGTTCTCGTGGCGGAGAGCAAGGATTCCGTGCTGGCCGTGCTGCGGCGCCAGCAAATCGTTCCCATCACCGTCAAGGAGAAGGGGAAGGAGATCGCCCTCCCCAAGCTGCGCGGCGGGGTCGACGAGAAGACGCTGGCGGTATTCACGCGCCAGTTCTCCGTCATGATCGACGCCGGCCTGCCGCTGGTGCAGTGCCTCCAGATCCTGGGCGAACAGCAGGAGCACAAGACGTTCCAGCGCATCATCCTGCAGGTACGGGAGGACGTGGAATCGGGCTCTTCCCTCGCCAACGCGATGAAGAAGCACCCGCAGGCGTTCGACGACCTGTTCGTGAACATGGTCGCCGCCGGCGAGGCGGGCGGCATCCTCGACACGATCTTGCAGCGGCTGGCGAGCTACATCGAGAAGAATGCGCGCCTGAAGGCGCAGGTCAAGGCGGCGATGATCTACCCGATCGCGGTTCTGTCGATCGCGGGCCTGGTCGTCTACGTCATTCTCTGGAAGGTCATCCCGGTGTTCGGGGCGCTGTTCGTCTCCCTCGGCGCGGACCTGCCGCTGCCGACCAGGGTCGTGGTGGCGATGTCCAAGTTTGTCGGCCGGTTCTGGTGGCTGATCGTCGGCAGCGTCGCCGGCGGCATCTTCGCCCTGAGGCGCTACTACGCGACGGAGCAGGGCAAGCTCGTGATCGACAGGCTGCTCCTGAAGGCGCCGATCCTGGGCACCGTCCTGCGCAAGATCGCGGTGGCGCGCTTCTGCCGCACGCTGGGCACCCTGCTCTCCGCCGGCGTGCCGGTCCTCGAGGCCCTGGAGATCACGGCGCGGACCTCGGGCAACGCGGTCATCGAGCGGGCGATCCTCGAGGTGCGCAAGCAGGTCGAAGAAGGCAAGAACATGGCCGACCCGCTCAAGGCGACCGACCAGTTCCCGCCGATGGTGGTCCAGATGATCGGCGTGGGCGAGGCCACCGGTGCGATGGACACGATGCTCGCCAAGATCGCCGAGTTCTACGAGGAGGAGGTCGACATCGCCGTCGCCGGGATGATGAAGCTCATCGAGCCGGTCATGATCCTCTTCCTCGGGATCGTCGTCGGCGGCATCGTCATCGCGATGTACCTGCCGATGTTCTCGATGATCTCGAAGATCGGATGACCGGCGACGCACCCCGCCGGGCGGCAGCGCCGGGCGGCCTGGAAACTGCGGCCCTCCCGGTCGAGCGGGTGGCGAAGTGGCTGCTCGGCCTGCGCCTCGTCGCGATGTCGGCGCTGTTGGTCGGCGCCCTGCTGGTGCAGAGCACCACCGACGAGATCCTGCCGATCGCGCCCCTCGCCCGCGTGGCGGGACTGACCTACGTCCTGTCCCTGGTCTGGCTCGCCCTCTGGGTTCTGCGGATTCCGCCGCGGCTGCACGGGGCGCTGCAGCTGTCCGGCGACCTCGCCATCGTCACCACTCTGGTCTACATGACGGGCGGGCCCGCTTCGCCGTTTGCTTTCCTCTTCCTCATCGTCCTCGCGGTCGGGGCGCTGATGTTCGGGTTGCGCGGCGCCCTGACGGTGGCCGGGGCGGCGTTCGTTCTCTACGGGCTGGTCGCGGAGGGGATCGCCTTCGGCGTGCTCAAACCCTCCCGTTTCGGCCCGACGGTCCCGCCGATCGGACCGTCGGCGCTCGCCTTTCAGATCCTGGTGACCGGCACCGGCTTCGCGATCGTCGCGCTGCTCACCTCCTACCTCGCCCACTCGCTGCAGAGGGCGGAGGACCGCCTGCAAGGGGAGCGGGAAGCCAGCGCGCGGCTGTTCGCCGTCTCGGCCGACGTGCTGCGTGCGGTCGACTCGGGGGTGCTGGCCGCGGACGTCGAGGGACGGGTCGTGCTCGCCAACCCCGCGGCGCACCGGATCCTGCGCCAAACCGGCCCGTTCGAGGGGCGGCACCTGTCGTCGCTGTTGCCCCTGGAGGGCGTCCACTGGAGGGACGTGCTCGACCGGCTCGCTCTCGGCTCGCCGGTCCGGCTCGAGGGGGCGGTCGTGGGCGGCAAGGTGCCGATCGGATGCACGGTCACCGCGCTGACCGACGCCGCCGGCACGCTCGTCGGCCTCGTGGTCCACTTTCGCGACGTCACCGAGGCGCGCGAGGCGGCGAAGCGCGAACGCCTGAGGGAGCGCATGGAGGCCGTCGGCGAGATGGCGGCCGGCATCGCGCACGAGATCCGCAACCCGCTCGCGTCGATCTCGGGCTCGGCGCAGGTGCTGGGCAAGGTCCCGGGTCTGGGGCCGAACGAACGCAAGCTGTCGCGCATCATCGTCGAGGAGTCGCGGCGTCTGTCCAATATCATCGAGTCGTTCCTCGGGTTCGCGCGCCCGCCCGACCCGCAGCGCGCGCCGTGCGACATCGCCCTGGTCCTGGACGAGACCCTGACCCTGTTCGCCAACTCCGCGGAGGTGACGGCGAAACACCGGATCGCAACGGCGATCCTGCCGCACCCCGGGCCCGTGATCGCCGATGCGCAACAGCTCCGGCAAGCGTTCTACAACCTCGCCAGAAACGCCATTCAGGCCATGCCTCAGGGTGGTACGATGCGGGTGGAGGCGGCCCCGGAGGGCAACGACTACGTGGTCCGTTGGTGTGACGAGGGAGTCGGGATGGAGCCCCACCAGATCCAGGAGATCTTCCAGCCGTTCAAGGCCTTCCGCAAAGGCGGCACGGGTCTGGGGCTTGCCGTCGTGTACTCGATCGTGAGCGACCACCGCGGCGAGATCCGGGTGGACAGCAGGCCCGGCAAGGGGACCACGTTCACTCTGCGCATCCCGCTGGAGGCCGCGTGAGCGGTCACCTGCTGATCGTCGACGACGAGCCCAACATCCGCGAGGTGCTGCGGATCGTCCTCGACGGTGAAGGGTATTCCGTCAGCGAGGCCGCGACGTACGCCGAGGCGATGCAGCTCCTCGGCCAGACGAGCTTCGACCTCGTCATCTGCGACATCTTCCTGCCCGACGGCAACGGTCTGGACCTCGTCCGCTCCTACCACGCCAGCAACCCGAACACGCACTTCGTGGTGGTGACGGCGCACTCCACCCCCGCGCACGCGATGACCGCCTTGCGGGATGGCGCCGTCGAGTACCTCTCCAAGCCGTTCGACGTCGAGGAGCTCAAGCTCGTGGTGGCGAAGCAGATGATGCGACCGCCATCGGAGCTGGTGCTGACCGGCCCCCTCGAGTTCATCGGCCGCTCGCGGGCGATGCGGCCGCTGCTCGAGCGCATCCCGCAGGTCGCGCGCAGCGACGCGACGGTACTGATCACCGGCGAGTCGGGGACCGGCAAGGAATTGCTCGCGCGCGCGATCCACATGGCCTCTCCGCGCGCGGGGAGGCTGTTCGTCCCGGTCAACTGCGGCGCCCTCCCGGAAGGGCTGCTCGAGAGCGAGCTGTTCGGACACGTGCGCGGTTCGTTCACGGGCGCGGTCCGCGACAAGCGGGGCCTCATGCAGGAGGCGCACCTCGGGACCCTCTTCCTGGACGAGATCGGCGATGTCTCGGCCAACACCCAGGTCAAGCTCCTGCGCGCGTTGCAGGAGAGGCGGATCCGCCCCGTCGGCGACAACCGCGAGGTCGACGTCGACGTGCGCGTGCTCGCCGCGACCAACCAGGACCTGCAGCGCCGGGTCAAGGAAGGGCTCTTCCGCGAGGACTTCTATTACCGGATCAACGTGATCCATCTCCACGTCCCGCCGTTGCGGGAACGCCGCGAGGACATCCCCGAGCTGGCGCGGCACTTCGTGGTGCGAGGGTGCGCCCGCCTGGGCATCGAGACCAAGCTGATCCACCGCGACGCGATGTCCGTCCTCGAGCACTGCCTCTGGCCCGGGAACGTGCGCGAGCTCGAGAACGTCATCGAGCGAACGGTCGCCATGGAGCCGTCGCCGCTGATCACGGTGAGCTCGTTGCCGCGCAGCCTGCTCGGGGCGGAGGCACAGGACGCGCAGCGGGCCGCCGCACCGTCGCTGCCGGAAGACGGCCTCGACATCGAGGCCCACCTGGACGGGATGCGCCGGGAGCTCATGCGGCAGGCGCTCGAGCGCTGCGGCGGCGTGCAGAAGGACGCGGCGAGGCTGCTGCGCATGACCTACCGGGCGTTTCGCTATCACGCCGAGAAGTTCAACCTGATGACGGAGGAGTAGAACGTGCTGACCCTCATTCTTGCGTTGGCCGCGGCGGCGTCGCCCGCCGCGCCCGTGTGCACCGTTCCCGACGGAACCCGAGTCCACCTCGAGCTCGCGCTCACCGACCAGGAGAAGGCGCTCGGGCTGATGTACCGCGACAGCCTGCCCGCCGATGCCGGGATGCTGTTCCTGTTCAGCGCGGATCAGCCGCTCCCGTTCTGGATGAAGAACACGTTCATCCCGCTCGACCTCGTGTGGCTCGACAAGGACGGGAAGGTCGTGGACGTCCACGCCGACACGCCGCCGTGCCGGGCGGACCCGTGCCCGTCGTACGTGTCGATTGGGCCGGCCCGCACCGTGCTCGAGGTCAACGGAGGGTTTGCCGCGGCCCACGGGGTCAAGCCGGGCGCCGTCCTGCGGTTCGAGGGCGTCGCGGGCTACCCGGTCGCGGGGCCCAAGCGATGAACCTCCGGCGCGCGGTGTTCCCGGTGGCCGGGTACGGCACCCGTTTCCTCCCCGCCTCGAAGGCGATCCCCAAGGAACTGCTGCCGATCGTGGACAAGCCCGCGGTCCAGTACGTGGTGGAGGAGGCGGTGGCCGCGGGCGTCGAGACGGCGATCTTCGTCACCGCCGAGGGGAAGTCCGCGATCGAGGACCACTTCGACCGCAACCTCCGCCTCGAGACCTTCCTCGCCGACCGCGGCAAGCGCGACCTCCTCGACGTGGTGCGCCAGGTGGGGGCGATGGTTCAGGTCGTCGCGGTGCGCCAGAAGGAAGCGCTCGGCCTCGGCCACGCGGTCCTCCAGGCGGCGCCCGTTCTCGGAGACGAGCCCTTCGCCGTCCTGCTGGGGGACGACATCATCGTCGGCCAACCCCCCGCCATCGGTCGCCTGGCGGATCTGGCGATGGAGACGGGCGCGCCGGTGATCGCGGTGATGGAGGTCTCGCCCGCCGAGATCAGCCACTACGGGTGCATCGCCGGTGAGAAGGTGTCGGCCGGCGTCTGGCGCGTCCGCGACCTCGTCGAGAAGCCGGATGCGGCCCAGGCCCCGTCGAACCTCGCGATCATCGGCCGCTACGTGCTCACGCCCGCCGTGCTGAACGCGCTCGCCGCGACGCCGCCCGACCGCGGCGGGGAGATCCAGCTCACCGAAGGGTTGCGCCGAGCGCTGGCCGCCGGGCCGGTGTACGCCTGCACCTTTCCGGGCAAGCGGTACGACGCCGGCAACAAGGCCGACTTCCTGCGCGCCACCGTCGAGATCGCCCTCGACCACCCGGAGCTGGGCGCCGGGTTCCGGCGCATGCTCGAGGAGCTGCTCGCGGGGGCGGGGAAGACGTAGCGGGCCGCTGCGGCGGCGAGGCGCACGCCGGCACGGACCCCTGTGCCGACACCGGGCCCGGTCGGGTCAGCTCGCCTTGGCGGTCGTGCCGGGCGTCGCCGCTGCCTTGCTCTCGCCCTTGCTCTCGCCCTTGCTCTCGCCCTTGTCCCCGGACTTGGCGCCGGCGTCTTTGGTGCCCGCCTCGGCGCCGCCGGCCGCGGTCGTGTGGCGGTGGCCGTAATCGGTCACGTACCACCCGGTTCCCTTGAACTGCAGGGCCGATGCGGAAATCAGCTTCACGAGGACGCCGCCGCAGTGCGGGCACTCCGCGGGCGGCGTCGCGCCCACGTGCTGCAGCACCTCGATGCGCTCTCCACAGCTCGTACAGCGGTACTCATACAGCGGCATGGCACTCCTCCGGGCGCGACCTGAGCGCCCCGGACTGAGATTCTACATCAAGGAGCCGGGTCTGTCGAGGGCACCTGGACGCGGATGCCGGTCGCGGCGCCCTTCTCCTTCTTGATCAGGCCCAGACAGTTGAACGCGTACAGCACGCGAGCGTTGAGCCCGGCCGAGAACGGGCCCTGGTCGCAGAGATCGAACAATCCGCGGCGCCCGTCCACCAGGTTCAGCAGCTCCTCCTCGGCGGCCTCGAGCTGGAAGTCCGTCAAGTGCTCGGGCACGGGGCGGCGGGAAAACAGGGTGCTCTTGCCGCCCAGCCGGGTGACCAGACGCTTGGCGTCCGCCACGGTCTTGCAGCCGTGCAGCACGGCGCGCGGCGTCGGGATGCGCAGCTTGTAGACCTCGTCCGCACGGTCCTCGCCGAGGGCGAACGTGACCAGCCCCTCGGCGAGATCGAAGAGGCTCCAGACGATGCGCTGGACCTGCTCGAGCACCGCCGCGCGCATCTCCGCCTCGGTCAGCATCCCCATCTCGACCAGCACTTGCCCGTGGCGCTTCCCGGGGTTGGCGAGCAGCTGCAGGGCCGACTCGCGGTACTGCGCCACGGTGATACGGCCGGAGACCAGCAACGCGTCGCCCAGCGACTCGCCGCGGTTGGTCGAGGAGGCGAAGATGATGTCGCCACCGAGGATGAAGACACGCTTGGAGAACTCGCCGAGCTGAACTTCGAGCACCCCGGGGACGCGGTTGCGGTGGATCGTCGCGAGCATCTCCGGCAGCGGCGTGTCGGCGAGGTCGCCCACGAAGATGTGGCGCGCGTCCTGGTTCACGCGGGCGATGGTAGCACGGGAGAAACCGGGGTCCGGGCACCGGGCACCGGGCTCCGGAGAAGCGACGACGTGCGCCGTGGATCGCGGAAGCGTGGCCGGTGGTCGGTGGCCAGTGGCCGGCAACGACCGGGGCTCGGGGTCCGGGCACCGGGCTCCGGAAGACTGCGGTCCGTGAACGGCAAGGCGTGAGAAACGGGGCAAAGGGAGCACGGCGGGCAGCCGCGCGCAAGACGGCGAGAGGCCCGGAGCCGGCAGCGCCGAAGCGAGTGACCCGCGACGATCGGCGGAACTTGGCGGAAGCGCATGGGAATCGAACCCACCCCCCGTACCGCAACGGCACGGGGCAACGGTTTTGAAGACCGCGAGGACCACCAGGCCCCGTGCGCTTCCACTCGCGAGTCTAGCATCGGCCTGCGCCGATGCCTCGCGCCGCACGCCCCCGTCCCGTCCTCGTCCTTCCGGCCGCGGGGCGGCCGGAAGCCGCGGGAAAGTTGACACCCGCCCGCGCTCTTGATAATTTCTCAGCCCCTGGTGGGGCCGTAGCTCAGTTGGGAGAGCGCTTGAATGGCATTCAAGAGGTCGACGGTTCGATCCCGTTCGGCTCCACCAACCTCAGCCTCCCGGCTGCGGTCCGCGGTGTCGGCCCCGCGTCCCCGGACGCCGGGGCCGGGCCGGTTTCCCTTTCGAAGGTTATACTTACTGCGCACCCAACGGCCGGTCGGGCGCGGCCGTATACGGTGCGGAGGTTGGAATTGAGATGGGCGTTCTGCGTCTGCTGGTCCGGGAAAAGGTGAACGTCGAGCACGACGATCGGCAACTCGCGGCGCTCGCGCGCGGCGGGGACGAAGCCGCGTTCGCGCTCCTCGTGCGCCGTCACCAGGCCGGCGTGCGGCGCTGCGCCGCCCGCATCCTGGGCGACGACGAGGAGGCCCGCGACATCGCGCAGCTCGCGTTCGTCCGCGCCTGGGAGAACCTCGCCAAGTACGACGCGGCGTGGGCCTTCTCCACCTGGGTGTACCGGATCGCATCGAACCTCGCGATCGACGTGCTGCGCTCGCGCGACAGCCGCGACCGCACCCACGCCGCCCACCTCCGGCTCGTGGGCGACTCGGTCGGACCGAGCGC
>SCRJ01000048.1 GCA_004298115.1 Acidobacteriota bacterium | reverse complement strand
CACCGCCGGCGGGCGTCGTCCACGCGCTTGACGACCTCGAGCACCACCTGCTCGGTGTTGTAGCCGTGCTCGACCAGGACGTCGCCGCCCCCGAGGTCGAAGGCGGACCGCCCCGGCTCCTCGATCGGCTCGAAGCGGAAGAGCCCCTCGCCCCAGAGGAAGAACTCGGCCATGACCTGCTCGATCTGCTGGCGCACGGTCGCCTCCAGCGTCGTCGCCGACAGCACCCCCATGCCGACGAGCACCGCGCCGAGGCAGCGGCCGTTGTCCGAACGCTGCTGCTCCTCGAGCGCGCGCATCAGGGTCTCCTCGGTCACGAGCTTGCGGCACACCAGGATGGCGCCGAGGGCTTCCCGGGGCGAGTTGGAGGCGGCGTGGACGATCCTGCCGCCGCGGAACACCACGACCCCCTCGGCCCTGCCGCGCGTCAACGTGAGGGCGCCGGACTTCTCCCCCCACGAGATCATGTGCAGGATCTCCGGGACGGAAACCTCTTCGAGCCTCCCGAGCAGACTCACCCCACCACCCTTTTGCCGTTCACGGACACTCCAACCCGGCGCCCCCCGGGCGCATTTCGCCCCGAGCGATCCGCGCTGCCGTCTTGGTCCCTTGCGGGCATGGTAGGTCGCCGTGCGGCGCTCGGCAAGGGCCGCCGCCGGCCGGGCGGCCGGCGGTCGACGGCGGAGCGAAAGTCGTTTACGCTTGCGTCCCGCCGGAGGTGCGACATGGACGCAAGCGTTCGGAGGTGCGTCGCGAGGTGTGCGGCGTTGCTCGCGGTGGCGGCGTGCGGGTCCGGGCCGACGGCCCGGGGCGCCGCGCCCCCGCTCAAGATCGCGCCCGACATCCGGTCGCGGTGCGCGCAGTTCGTCCCACAGACGCTCCGCGCCGACACGACGGGGCTCGCGGCCGGGGACGTCGCCGCGCTCGGACACCTCGTGCGCGCCGCCAAGCTCGTCGACGAGATCTTCCAACGCCAGGCGTGGCAGGGGTACCCGGCGTTCGCGCCGCGCGTCGCGGCGCTCGCCGGCCCGGACGCCGAGGCGGCGAGGGGCTACTTCCGGATCATGATGGGCCCCTGGGACCGTCTCAAGGGGTTCGAGCCGTTTCTCGGCAGCGACCCGCATCCGCCGGGAGCGGGGTTCTATCCGGAGGACATGAGCAAGGCCGAGTTCGAGAGCTGGATCGCGGCGCACCCCGCGGACCGTGCCGCATTCACGTCGCCGGTGACGGTGATCCGCCGCCAGGGGACGGGGCTGGTCGCGGTGCCGTACTCGCAGGCCTACCACGACCTCCTCGCGAGCGCCGCCGCGGAGTTGCGGGCCGCGGCCGCGGCCACGCCGAACGCGAGCCTGCGGACCTACCTCTCGCTGCGGGCGGCGGCGTTCCTCTCGGACGACTACTACCCCTCGGACATGGCCTGGATGGATCTCGACTCGCCGCTCGAGGTCGTGATCGGGCCTTACGAGACCTACGAGGACGGGCTGTTCGGCTACAAGGCCGCGTTCGAGGCGTTCGTCTGCGTCGAGCAGCCCGGAGACTCGGCGCAGCTCGCCAAGTACAAGAAGGAGCTGCCGTTCCTGGAGAGCCGGCTGCCGATTCCGGACGCGTTCAAGAACACGAAGCGAGGCGGCGGCTCCCCGATCCGGGTCGCGGACGAGCTGATCACGGCCGGAGACGCGCGCCGCGGCGTCCAGACGCTGGCGTTCAACCTCCCCAACGACGAGCGCGTGCGCGAGGCCAAGGGCTCGAAGAAGGTGCTGCTCAAGAACATGATGCGAGCCAAGTACGACGCCATCCTGCGGCCGGTCGCGGCGCGCGTCCTGGCCCCGGACGAGGGGACGCGGCTGGATTTCGACTCCTATTTCCACCACGTCCTCTTCCACGAGCTGTCGCACGGCCTCGGGCCGGGGCGGATCAAAGTGGGCGGGCGCGACACCGAGGTGCGCCTCGAGCTCAAGGAGCTTTACCCGGCGGTCGAGGAGGCCAAGGCGGACGTGCTCGGCGTCTACAACCTCGCGGTCCTCGCCAACAAGGGGGTGGTGCCAGTGGCGGTGGTGGAGACGCTGCCGTGGACGTACGTCGCCGGCCTGTTCCGCGCCGCCCGTTTCGGCGTCGGCGAGGCGCACGGGCTCGGCGTCGTGATCCAGGCCAACTACCTGCTCGCGAACGGGGCGATCGAGGTCACCCCCGACGGGCGGTTCAGACCGGTGCTCGCCAAGTTCGCGGCCGGGATCAAGGCGCTGGCCCACGACCTGCTGATGATCGAGGCGCAGGGCTCGTACACGGGCGCCCAGGAGCTGGTGCGGCGGTACGGGACGGTGCCGGCGCCGATGGCCACGCTGCTGGCGTCGCTCGCGGCCGTCCCGGTGGACGTGGATCCCGTTTTCGCGGCCGAGAGCGCCAAGCCGGACGCCCGCTAAACCCTTTGCGCCCCGGCGGCGTCTAATCGGGCGTGGAGACGGCCACCGACCTCGCCTTCGGAACACCCGGCCGCGCCGGGGAGACGCCGATGAGCACCCCTCGCAGCGCCGAGTCCGATCTGGTGCGGTCGGCCCAGGCCGGCGACATCGCGGCGTTCGAGGGGCTGTACCGGGCCACGGTCGGCCTCGTCCACGCCCTCTGCCTGCGCATGGCGGGCAACGCCGCACTCGCGGAGGAGCTGACCCAGGACGTGTTCGTGCGGGCGTGGCGAAATCTGGGGACGTTCCGCGGCGAGAGCGCGTTCGCCACCTGGCTCACGCGCCTGACGGTCAACGTGGTGCTTTCGGAGAGGCGGGCGCGGCGGACTCGGGAGGCGCACGTCACGCCGACCGGCGACCTGGCGGCGCTCGCCGGGGCGGCCCCGGCGGCGCGGCCCGGGACGGCGCTCGACCTGGAGCTGGCGATCGCGGCGCTGCCGCCGCAGGCCCGGCACGTGTTCGTGTTGCACGACGTGGAGGGGTGGGAGCACGCCGAGATCGCACGGCGGACCGGGCTCGCGGTCGGCACCTGCAAGGCGCACCTGCACCGCGCCCGCAGGCTCCTGAGGGAGGTGCTGTCGTCATGAACTGCCAGGAGTTCACGCTCCGACTCGATGACTTCGTGGACGGCACGCTGTCGGCGGCGGAGCGCACGGCCGCCGCCGAGCACCGCGACCAATGCCCGGGGTGCCGCGCGGCCGAGGCCCGCGTGTCGCTCCTCCTGGCGCACGCCGCGTCTCTGCCCCGCGCCGTCGCGCCCGAGCGCGACCTGTGGCCCGGGATCGCGGCCAGGATCGAGAAGCGCAACGTATTGCGCGGGGTGTTCGGCGGTGCCGGCCGCCTCCGGTGGCCTCGGCTCGGGGCGTCGGCGGCCGCGGCCGCCGCGCTGGTGGTGGTGTCCTCGCTCGTCACGGCCGTGCTGGTTGCGAGGCGCGCGCCGGCCCCGGCCCCATCGGGTGTCAGCACCGGCGTCACGGCGGCGTCGCTGCAGCTCACGCAGGTCCGGGGGACGTACGAGGCGGCGCGGACGCAGCTGCTCGCGGCGCTCGCCGCGCGGCGGGGATCGCTGTCGCCGGCAACGCTGAAGGTGGTGGAGGACAACCTCGCGATCGTCGACACGGCCGTCCACAACATGGAGCAGGCGCTCGCTCGCGACCCCGGCAACCGCGAGTTGCCGGCGCTGCTCGTGACGGCCTATCGACAGGAGATCGACCTGCTGCAACGCGCCACGCGGATCCCGGCGCGCGGCTGAGGAAAGGAGCAGTAAAATGATGAAAAGAGTCGGCTTGTCCGTCATGGCGCTGGCGGTGGTGGTGTTGCCCGCGATGGCGCAACAGAAGCTGGACGAGAGGCGCCCGGCCAGCAAGGACGGCGTCGTCGAGGTCCAAAACGTCTCCGGCTCGGTGAAGGTGACCGGCTGGGACCGGGACGAGGTGGCCGTGACCGGCACGCTCGGCCGCGGGAGCGAGCGCCTCGAGTTCACCGGCACCGGCGTCAGGACCGAGGTGCGGGTCGTGCTGCCTCACTTCGCGCACCATGTGGACGGCTCTGACCTCGAGATCAAGGTGCCCGCCGGCAGTCGCGTCGAGGTGAACACCGTGAGCGCGGACATCGGGGTAGACGAGGTTGCCGGTCCGGTGAGGCTGGAGTCGGTGAGCGGCCGGGTCACGGTCGGCGGCGCGCCGCGGGAGTTCGAGGCCAAGACCGTGAGCGGCGGCATCGAGATCGCCGCGGCGGGCGCGCCGGGACGGGCCAGCTCGGTGAGCGGCGCGGTCGCGCTCAAGGGCGTCAACGGGAGTGTGGAGGCGAGCTCGGTGAGCGGCGCCGTCTCCGTCACCGGCGACGCAGTGTCGCGGGCCGAACTCCAGACGACCTCCGGCGACATCCGCTTCGAGGGGGGCCTGGCAAGCGGCGGCCGGCTCGACGCCAAGACGGTGAGCGGCAGCGTGGTCCTCCTGCTCCCGGCAGCGACCGCCGCCGACTTCGACGTGACGACGTTCTCGGGCAACATCACCAACGAGTTCGGGCCGCAGGCCAAGCGCACCAGCGAGTACGGGCCGGGCAAGGAGCTGTCGTTCTCGACGGGCGCCGGCGGCCGGATCGTGGCCAAGAGCTTCTCGGGCGACGTGCGCCTGCAGAAGCGGTAGTCGGACTGTCCCGGCGGCGCGAGGGGCGCGCCTCGGCGCGCCCCTCGCGTGACCCCCGGCTCCGTGCGGGCGTGCTACTTTTCCTCCATGCTCGACAGACTCCTGGTCGTCCTGGCGTGCCTCGCCGCCGCACCGGCGCTGGCGCAGGGCCCGAGCGCCGAGTGGCGGACGGTGACGACGCCGCACTTCCGCGTGCACTACACGGCGCCCGCCGAGGCGTGGGCGCACGACGCGGCGGCGAGGCTCGAGGCGATCCGCTCGCGCGTGATCGCCGAGGTCGGGTACGCGGCGCCGCAGATCGTCGACGTCATCGTCTCCGACCCCACGGCGCAGGCGAACGGAATGGCGCTGCCGCTTTTCGGCGCGCCGCGGATGGTGCTGTGGACGAGCCCGCCGGGGCCGGCGTCGGTGATCGGGACGTACGACGACTGGATCGAGCTGCTCGCGCTGCACGAGGACACCCACCTCGAGCATCTCCTGCGTCCCTCGCGCAACCCGCTGCAGCGCCTCGTGGAGGCGCTGCTCCCGCTCGGGCCGATCGCGACCAGGGCCCCGCGCTGGGTCCACGAGGGGTACGCGACGCTGGTGGAAGGCAAGCTCACGGGCTCGGGCCGCCCCAACGGCGACCTGCGGGCCGCGATCCTGCGCCAGCGCGCCCGCGCCGGAACCCTGCCGACGTACGCCCAACTCGCGAACGACTCGAAGAGCTGGATGGGGATGTCGATGGCCTACCTCGCCGGTTCCGCGTACCTCGAGTGGCTCGTCGAGCGCACCGGCCCCGACAGCCTCAAGCACCTGTGGGCGCGGATGACCGCCCGCACCGATCGCAGCTTCGACGCGGCGTTCGCAGGCGTGTTCGGCCGGGAGCCCGCCCGGCTCTACGACCGCTTCACGGCGGAACTGACCTGGCGGGCGATGGAGGCCCAGCGGCGCATCGCGCCGACCGAACGCGAGGGGCGGCTCTGGCAGGACCTGCGATGGACGACCGGCGAGCCCGCGGTGTCGCCCGACGGCGGGATGCTCGCCATCGTCCTGCGCGGGCGCGACGCGCCGTCGCGCCTGGTCGTGTGGTCCACCGGTCCGAACGAGGCGGGGGAGAGGGCGTGGAACGAGAGGGTCGCGCGCGAGCTCCGGCGCGACCCCGAGGACGTCGCCCCGGTGCGAGAGGCGCCGCTGCCGCGCACGCCGCTCCACGAGCTCGTGACCGGAGACGGCGAGGAGCCGTTCACGCCCCGCTGGCTGCCGGGCGGCCAAGCGATCCTCTTCGTCCGCTTCGAGACGGACGCCGAGGGGTTTCTGCACCCGGACCTCTTCCGCTGGGACCCCGAGAGCGGGCGCGTGCGGCGTCTCACGCGCTTCGCCGACGTGCGCGAGGCGGACCCGGCGCCGGACGGCCGCTGGGCGATCGCCGTGCGCGACCGCAACGGGCTTTCGCAGCTGGTGCGGGTCGAGCTGGCGACCGGGGCGGTTGCCGCGGTCACGCCGCCCTCGGTCGCGGACGCGGTCGCCCAGCCGCGGGTGAGCCCGGGCGGCCGCCGGGTCGTCTTCGCGCGCCACCGCGGCGGGCGGTGGGAGCTGGTGGTCAGGACGCTCGCCGGCGGCGGCGAGACCGTCCTGCCGGTGCCGGACGGCGCGACGGTCGCGTACCCGGCGTGGAGCGCGGACGGCGGCACGATCTTCGCGTCGGTCGGACGGGACGGATTCATCGACCTGATGGCGTTTCCCGGCACCGGCGGGGCGCCGCGCCCGCTGACCCGGACGATCGGGGCCGCGCTGGCGCCGGCGCCGACGCCGGACGGGGCGGCGGTGTTCTTCCTCTCGCTCGAGGCCGACGGCCTGGCGCTGCGGCGGTTGGACCTGAAGGCGGCGACCGAGTTGGGCGGCGCACCGAGCATGGCCGGCCTGGCGCCGGCGGTGGCGCCGGCGCCGCCCCCGGCCCCGGCGCCGCTGACCCTCACGAAGGTGGGGCCGGGGCGCCCGTACGGGATCGGCCGGCAGGAATTCGCCGCGCTCGCCGGGGGCGGCGTGGCGCCTTCGACCCGGGAGTTGGAGCTGGGCGCGCGGGTGGGCGACGTCGTGGGACGGCTCGACGCCGTCGCGATCGCGGGGGTGGGGGACGAGGCCGGGCCGCGCGGCGGGACGCTGGCGGTGGCGTGGCGCGGGTGGCCGGTGACGGTCTCGGCGCAGCTCTTCCAGACGCGCGAGCGCCCGTCGCGGCAGCCGCTGCGCGTCGTGGGCCTGGGCGAGAGCCTCGACCTCGACCGGCGGGGCGTGGAGGTCGCCGCCTCGTGGCGGCGGCGGTGGAACGCGGGCGGCCTGCTGGTGAGCGCCGGCGGCCTCGTCGCCAGGCTCGACCCCGCGGGCGCCGCGGCGCTCGACCGGAGGACGGGCTTCGCGACCGCGACGGTGGACGACACCCCGTCGCGAGGGGCCTGGCGCTTCCCCCACCGCCTCGAGGCTCGCTTCGAGGCGGGCCGCACCGGCGACGACGGGTGGCGGCGGTACGGCGGGTCGTTGGGAGTCGGCGCCGTCAGGAAGGGGACCGGCGTATTGCTGGCGTACCAGCGCCAGAGCGCGCGCGACGCGACGAGCGCCCTCGACCGCCTCCAACTCGGCGGGGTGGACACCTCGCTGCTGCCCGCGAGCGAGATCGCGAACCGGATCGTCGTGCCCGCGCTGCCGGCCGGGACGCGGATCGGCGACGAGCACGAGGGGGAGCGGGCGACGCTGCTGCTCGGCGGCGTGCCGCTGTTCTTCGAGCGCCATCGCGTCTGGGACCGGGGCGCCCCGCGCGGCGAGTGGCTGCGCCTTGCCGGGCTCGAGTGGGACCTGGCCA
Organism: Acidobacteriota bacterium; assembly: GCA_004298115.1. Taxonomy (GTDB): domain Bacteria; phylum Acidobacteriota; class Thermoanaerobaculia; order Thermoanaerobaculales; family Thermoanaerobaculaceae; genus RBG-13-68-16. The sequence continues at coordinate 24,001 of SCRJ01000048.1, read as the reverse complement.
GCGGCCCTCTCCCGCTGGTGAAGCTGCCCGCGTTCCACCTCACGCTCGGCGTGGCGCGGATCCTCGACGCGCCGTTCGCGGACCGCACCGAGGGGTGGCTCGCCGTGGCGTGGCGGCCATGACGGGGAGGAGCTCGAAACCCGCGGGGCGGGCATGCGGGGACGGTCCCGCCCGTGTGGTATCGTCGGAGCGGGCTGGACGACGATGACGAGGCGCAAGACCGAGACGCGGATCTTCAAGGTGATCTTCGCCAACCAGGGGCAGGTGTTCGAGATCTACGCGGCCTCCGTCGCGCAGGGCGAGATGTTCGGCTTCGTCGAGGTCGAGCAGCTCCTCTTCGGCGAGCGCTCGCAGCTCATCGTGGACTCCTCCGAGGAGCGGCTCAAAACCGAGTTCGCCGGCGTCAAGCGCGTCTTCATCCCGATGCACGCCGTGATCCGCATCGACGAGGTCGAAAAGCGCGGCTCGGCGCGGATCACGCCGTCCGAAGGCGGATCGAGCGTCGTCAAGGCGTTCCCGGTCCCCGCCGTCCCGGGGGGGAGGGGCCCCGGCTCGCATTGAGCTCGGGCGCTGACGGCAATGACGAAAAGAAACGGGGCGCCGCGAGGCGCCCCGTCGGTTCACGGCTTGACGTCCGGTCTCAGAAGTGGACGCGGAGTCCGAGCTGCACGAGGCGCTGCTCGCCCTGGTACGGGTCGCCCGCGTACGCGTTCGGCTGCCCGTCGGCGGTATACAGAGCCGGGTTCTTGGAGTTGAACACGTTGAACATCTCGGCAAACACCTCGGCGCCGAGGTCGCTCGTGAAGTCGAACGACTTCGCGAGCCGCAGGTCGAGCTGGGTGAAGTCGTGCCCGCGCTCGCTGTTGACGTGGGAGACGCCGGCCGGCAGCGTGACCGTTGTGGTGCCGGGGGCGAACGTCCACAAGGTGTACGGCAGCGCCGACCGATAGCGGAAGACGCCGGAGACCGCGAACCCCACCGGCAGCTTGTACGTCCCGGCGATCGTCACCCGGTGTCTGGCGTCGGTGTTGAGGGGACCGAAGCAGGCGCCGCACAGGGGATCCTTGTAGTTCATCGACTGATCGCGGAAGTTCTTGACGTCGGGCTGGTACTCGACCTGGGTGATGCGGAACTCGTCGGCACCCGCCAGCACGTTGCCGGTGGCGCGGGAGAGGGTGTAGAACCCCTGCATCTCCCACTTCTCCTGCCGGATGTGGAAGCTGAGGTTGAGGCCGCGATAGTCGGCCTTGCCGCCGCCGTACCAGACGCGGAAGTTGCCGAACTGCGGGAACGGCCGCGCGAGCGTCGTCGGGTCGACGACGTTGGCGCGGAAGCGGAACGGGATGTTGCGGTAGTTGGTCGCCACCGCCTCGACGTTGAGGCCGAGCCAGTCGTTGACCTGCCACGAGTAGCCGAGCGAGACCTCGTCCGAGTGCGGCGGCTTGAGCGTCGGCGAGGCGACCTCGTTGGGCGGGAAGGCCCCGGGCGGGATCTGGTTCGGGGGCAACGTTTGCCCCGGTTGGAAGAACGTGCCGTCCGGGTTCCTGATCCCGTTGCCGTCCGTCACCTCGTACGCCACGCCGTAGTTCGACTGCACCGCCATCGCCGGGAAGAGGATCGTGGCGTTGGCGTAGGGGAAGTCGTAGAAGCGGCCGACCCCGCCGCGCACGATGTTGCGGCCGTTCCCGTTGATGTCCCAGCTGAAGCCGAGGCGCGGCGACCAGTCGTTCTTGTCGTTCTTGATGACGCGCCCGCCGCCGTTCTTGAAATCGTTGAGGTAGTATAGGTTATACGTCGTCTGCGTGGACAGCGCCTGCCAGATCGGGTTGCTGGACTGGTCGAGCGTGAGCGCGTCGTAGTAGTCGTAGCGCAAGCCGAGGTTGACCGTGAGGTTGGGCGTCACCCTCCAGTCGTCCTGGAAGTAGGCGCTGTACTGCTTCGTCGGGGTCGAGTCGCCGGAAAAGCCGCCGTACTTGGTGATGTCGCCGACGACCCATGCCGGCCCGCCGGCCGGGCCCGCGATCATCGAGTACTGACCGGTGGTGCCGGAGGTGAAGTCGCCCCCGAGCGTTGGCTCGTTGATGAACATGAGGCCGGTCTTGAAGTCGTGCGACTTGCCGGCGATCGTCTTGGAGAAGCTGAAGTCGTCCTTGTACTGATACTTCTCCTGGTTGGTGTGCTGCGGCGTGTTGATGTTCTGGCCGATCGCGAACCCGGACGGGTAGTAGAGCAGAGGGTCCTGCGAGTCCGCCGTGATCGCGTTGTTGAACTTCGTGTACTGGAAGACGAACTCGTTGAGCATGTCGGCGCTGACCTGCGCGGTGTAGCCGGCGAGGATCGAGGAGTACTTGTTGGTCACCGTCCCCAGGTTCGAAGGCGCCGCCAGCGAGCCCTGGCCGTACTTGGTGTCGTTCTTCTGGTAGCCGTAGCGCACCTGCAGGTACTGCTTGGCGTCGATGTCCCAGGTCACCTTCGCGGTGGCGAGCTCGTCGTGCGACGGAATCGGGACCTTCGTGCCGTCGAGCGCCGGGACGATGCCGCCGCTGTCGACGATGTAGCTCTGGTCGATCTTCGTCTTCTCGTAGGTGGCGAAGAAGTGCACCTTGTCCTTGACGATCGGGCCGCCGAACGAGGCGCCGTACTGGTCGCGGGTGTAATCGCCCTTGCCCGCTCCCGCCAGCTTCTCGCTCTCGGTCTCGGAGTTGAGGCCCTTGCGGCGGGCGAACTCCCAGACGCTGCCGGCGAACTGGTTGGTGCCGGATTTGGAGATGACGGTCAGGACGCCGCCCGAGGAGCGGCCGTACTCGGCCTTGTACTGCATCGTCTGGATCTTGAACTCCTGCACCGCTTCGAGGTTGAAGTTCTGCAGCGCGCCGCCGATCGTGTCGTCGGTGTTGTCGCCGCCGTCCATGATGTAGTTGACGTTCCGCCCCGACCCGCCGTTGAGCGCGACCACGAGCTGGTTGGGCTTGGTCGGGTCGGTGTTGTAGCCGAGCGTGGTGCCCGGCGCCAGCACGGCGAGGTTGGCGAACTGCCGGCCGTTGAGCGGCAGCGTCTGCAGCTCGTTCTGGCTCACCACGGTGCCGATCGCCGGCGACGACTCGATCAGCGGCGCCTCGGCCGTGACGGTGACCTGCTCGGCGACCTTGGACTCCTTCATCGTGACTTCGAGCGTGCGCGTGGTCGCGACGTCGACCTGCACGCCAGCGACGGTCACCGTCGCGAAGCCGGTGAGCTCCGCCTTGACCGAATACCGGCCGACCGGCAGTGCCGCGAAGCGAAAACCGCCGCTCGCGTCCGTGACCGTCGTCCGCGTAAACCCCGTGGCGGCGTTGTTGACGGTCATCGTCACTCCGGGCAGCGCCGCCTTGCCGTCCGTCACCGAACCGGCGATCGCGCCGGTGGACGTCTGTGCTCGCGCCGCCGGCGGCAGCAGGGCAACGGCCGCCATCGCCGCCAGCCCGACCACGATCCAAGCTCTCGCACCCCTCATCGAACCCCCCTTTCCGATTTCGAGCAGATCCTGCATTGATCCGCGGCTTTGGCTGCGATTCGGTCCCCGTCCCCGATGACGCCTCCTTTCGGCTCTAGCGTTGATCGTTGAACGCTTTTGGCTGCTGGACCCGGGTGAGCAACGTTTGCGCCGCCTGGCGTTGGCGCGCGTACTCGCGATCGCCCGCGGTTCGGCGGAGGAAGTCGGTGTAGGCGGCGGCCGCGCCCCGGCGGTCGCCCGAGAGCTCCCGGGCGATGCCGAGGTTGAGCGTCACCTCGTGCATCGCCGGCGCCGCCGCCAGGGCGCGTTCGAAGAACGGGATCGCGGCCGCGGGATGATTGCGCTCCACCTCGAGGGTTCCGAGACCGTTGAGCGGATCCGCGTAGCTCGGGGCGAGCGCGATCGCGCGCTGATACGCCAAAGCGGCTTCATCAAGACGTTTGAGATCGCGCAGCACGTTGCCCAGGTTGTTGAACGCCCTGGCGTCGTGGGGGTCGAGCTCGACCGCACGGGCGAACTCGCTGCGCGCCCCGTCGAGGTCGCCGCGCAAGGAGAGGGCGATCCCGAGCGCGTTGTGCGCCTCGGGGCGGCCGGGGTCCAGCCTGATCGCGTCGCGCAGGGCGGCGAACGCCTCGTCGTTGTCGCCGGCTTCCTGCAGGGTGATCGCGAGGTTGTAGCGGGCGTCACGATCGGACGGGGCGAGCGCGACGGCCTGGCGGTAGAGGGCCACCGCGCGCGCGAGATCGCCGGTGCGGCGGCAGACCTCGGCAAGCTGGCCGACGAACACCGGGTTGCCGGGGTCGGCCGCGACCAGGCGCTCGAACCCCTGCCTCGCCAGGGCCGTCTTGCCGGCCACGAACGCCCAATGCGCCTCTTCGAACTGGCGGAAGAGCACGACCGCGTCCTTGGGGTCCATGGCCGTCCGCCCAGGGGGCGGCTTGGCCAGCGATGCGCCCGCGAGGTATCCGAGCGAGAGCAGCTTGGCTCGGGCGTCCGGGTCCAGGGCGTTGGCGTCGGGCTCGGTCGCGGTGGCGGTGGCCGTCACGGCAGCCAGGTCCGCCGCCAACCGCCTGACCTCGCGCGGCCGGCTGGCGATCAGGTTCGTGGTTTCGCTGGGATCGGCGGCCAGGTCGTAGAACTCCGGGCGGGGCGCCGCGATGTACTTGAAATCGCCGTGCCTGACCGCCGTGACCGGACTCCACCCGAAGCTGGTGCCATACATCGATTCGGCGTAGAGATCGACCGCGGCGGGCTCGCGCCGCTGTCGCAGGGCGATCGAGAGGTCGCGTCCGTCCAGGGCCCGCCCGGCCGGGGCCGCGAGCGGACGCTCGAGCAGCCCCGCGAGCGTCGGGGCGAGATCGACCAGGCTCGCCGGCGTCCTCACGACCCAGCCCGCAGGGAGGACCCCCGGCGCCCGCACCACCAGCGGGACGTGCAGGCTCGGCTCGTAGAGCAGCAAGCCGTGGGTGAGCTCGCCGTGCTCGCCGAGCTCCTCGCCGTGATCGCCCACGACGGCGACGACCGTCCTGGCCGCCAACCCGCGCCGATCGAGGGCGGCGAGGAGGCGGCCGAGTTGGTCGTCATCCTCCGCGACGCCGCCGTCGTACGGACGATCCGCGAACCTGGTTCCGAACGGCTCGGGCGCAGCGTACGGCGCGTGGGCGTCGTAGAGGTGCACCCAGGCGAAGAAAGGCCTGGTCGGCTCCTCGTCGAGCCAGGCGAGCGCCCGGTCCACGACGACGCGCCCTGGGAGCCGGGCGTCGAACCCCGCGGCGGTGTCGCGGGGAATGTCGTCGTCGTACCGCTCGAAGCCGCGGTCGAGGCCGAAGCGGTGGTCGAGCACGAACGCGGCGATGAACGCGCCGGTGCGGTAGCCGGCTGCGGCGAGGTCGGTGGCGAGCGTCGCCGGCGCCTTGGGGAAGCGCCCGACCCCGTTGTTGCGCAGGCCGTGGTCGGGCGGCAGGAGGCCCGACAGGATCGTGGCGTGCGACGGCAGCGTGAGCGGGACCGGCGTCTGGGCCGCGGCAAACCTGACCCCCTCCGCGGCGAGCCGGTCGAGGTTGGGGGTCTCGCCGGCGCGGTAGCCCCACGCGCCGATGTGGTCGGCGCGCACCGTGTCGAGCGTCACGAGCAGGAGGTTGAACCCGGCAGCGGAGCGGGACGCGGGCACGCGGCCGCACCCGGCGAACCCAAGCACCACGGCGCCAGCCACGGCGCTCCACGCCTTCAGTCGCACCGACCCCCCCGCCATGACTTGAACCTCCGACCGGATCCCTGCGACGAGGTTAGCAGGCGTAGACCGAGAGTCAAGATCGTTTGCGGGGGGGTACGGCGCCCCGTCCCAAGCCGACCCGGTCCGGGCCGGCCGGCAAGGAGCGCCGGTCACGGCCGGCGCGGGGCGCGGGAGTAAGATTGGATCACCATGCGAAAGTCCCATCCGGCGTCAGGGTCGGCCCGTGGCCGGGAGCGCGGCGGGGTTGCGGGGGCCGTGGTCGTCGTCCTCGCCGTGCTGGCGCTGCTCGCCGCCGGCTACGTCGCGTTCACGCTGCACTGGAGCTACTCCGAGGGCGACCGGGCGGGGATCGTGCAGAAGTTCTCCCGCAAGGGCTGGGTCTCCAAGACCTGGGAGGGCGAGCTCGCGATGTCGATCGTGCCGGGGGTCACCCCGACGATCTGGAACTTCAGCGTGCGGGACCCCAAGGTCGCCGAGGAGATCACCGCCTCGCTCGGGAAGCGCGTGGCGCTGCACTACACCGAGCACCGCGGCGTGCCCACGACCCTCTTCGCCGAGACGCCGTATTTCGTGGACCGCGTCCGGGTCGTCGAGTAGCCGCCGCCCCGCGGCGGGCCGTCGCCCGTGCCGCCGAGGGAAGGGCGGGCGACGCCGGCGTGTTGCCGCAACTCGGGAGGGTGCGACCATGGCGAACGGCGAGCTCGAGGTCGGGGCGGCGGCGCCCGATTTCACGTTGCCGGATCAGGACGGCAGGGCGGTGTCGCTGTCGGGTCTGGCGGGGACGTGGGTGGTGTTGTACTTCTACCCCAAGGACGACACGCCGGGGTGTACGACCGAGGCGTGCGAGTTCACCGCCGGCATCGCGGCGTTCGCGGGGCTCGACGCGGCCGTGCTGGGGTGCAGCCCCGACTCCCCGGAGAGCCACCGGGCGTTCATCGCCAAGTACGACCTCGAGGTGACGCTGCTCTCCGATCCCGACCATGCGGTGATGCGGCGCTACGGCGCCTGGGGGGAGAAGAGCGCGTACGGCCGCGCCTCGACGGGGGTGATCCGCTCCACGGTGCTGATCGACCCGCACGGCACGGTCGCGTACCGGTGGCCGAACGTCAAGGCCGCCGGGCACGCGGACGCGGTGCGCACGAAGCTGGCCGCCCTGCGGGGGCGGTGACGGCGGGGCGCGCCGCCCTGGGTCAGTCCCCCGGGCGCGTCGTGCGGTCGGCGAGCCAGATGCCCGCCGACACTGCGAGCGCCGGGAAGATCGGCTCGATGCCGAGGGGGTAGCGGCCGTCCGAGCGGGCGAAGATCCAACCGGTCGCCACCAGCGCCGTCGCACCCATCGCCGCCGCCGCCCAGGTGCGGCGGAACCTGACGGTCTCGGACGCGTGGGAGAGCGCGAGCGGGAGCAGCAACGCGGAGGTCACGACGCTGCCGACGTCGTGCCAGATCGCGATCACGCTGCGCAGCGCGAGCGCGAGCGCGGTGGCGGCCGCGCCGGCGAGCACCAGGCCGGCGACCGTCCAGCGCCGCTCGTCCACTCGGGCGGCGAGCTCCGGCGCCACGTCGTGGCCGATCGTCGCCGCGGCCAGGAACAGGTAGGAATGGACCGTGGACATCACGGTCGCGAACAGCCCGACCGCGAACAGAGCGTTGGCGAGCGGCGGGAGGACCAGCCGGCCCAGCTCGGGGTAGGAGAGGACCGGGTCCGCGAGGTGAGGCAGCAACGCCCTGGCGGCGAGGCCGGTGAACGTGGTCAGGAAGTCGAACAGCACCCAGAAGCCGACCGAGATCAGCACGCCGCGGCGCGCGACGGCCGGGGTCTCGGCGGCGTAGCAGCGCTGGTAGAACGTCGGCTCCACCAGCGTCTGCATCGCGATGAAGTACCAGACGAGCACCGCCTGCGCGCCGAGCCCGCCGTCCCAGGCGCGGCTGGCGGGAGGGAGCGCGGCCCACACGCCGGAGAAACCGCCGGCCGCGTGCAGGGCGACCGGCAGGACGACGAGGAAGGCGAGGAACATGAGCACGAACTGGAGCACGTTCGTGCTCACGACGGAGCGGAAGCCGCCCCAGGAGACGTAGACGATCGTGAACGCGGTGCCGGCGATCACCGCCCAGACGAGCGGCATCCCGAGGTAGATCCCGAGCAGCTCGCCGAGCATCAGTACGTACGCCGCGGGCACCGCCAGCAGCAGGACGAGCAGCGCCCCGACCCGTCCCGCGACGGGACCGTAGGTGGCTGCGAGCTGATCGGGGATCGAGAGCGCCGCGCTCGAGCGGGCCCGCCGCGCGAGGGCGAACGCGAACAGCAGCGCCGCCAGGTAGTACGGCACCCCCATCGCGAGCCAGTTGGAGATCCCGTAGCGGTACGAGTACTCGCCGACGCCGAGGACCCCGCCGTACCAGGTCGCCACCAGCGTCGCGACGAACGGCAGCGTGGTGAGGCGCCGCCCGGCGAGGAGGTACTCGAGCCGGCCCGGCGCCCGGCTGGCCCGGCCGATCGCCAACAGCGCCGCCGCGTAGACGAGGAGCGCAACGGCGACCGTCGGGTCCATGGGTTCAGAGTATAGGCGCGCGTCCGGCGACGTCCGGCCGTCGCGGCGCCGCGCTCAGGCCTGCGGGCGGTGGGCGGAGTACAGCACGTGCGCGTGCGGGTACCAGCGCCCGAGCGGCCGCGCCCGCAACCCCACGAACCCGGCTCGCTCGAGGCGGCGCCGCATCATTGCGGGGGTCTCGTAGGCGAACGAGCGCCCGAGGGTGAGCGCGAGCGCGGCCGCGGCGCCCTCCTGTGCCCGGTTCCACCAACCCTTCAACCGATGCTCCGGGTCCATCTCCTTCAGGAGGAACGTGCCCCCGGGCACGAGGCGCTCGGCCACCCGCGCGAACAGGGCGTCCCATTCGTGCAGCGGAACCTTGTACAGCACGTCGATCATGGCCACGACGTCGAAGCGGCCGGCGACCGCGTCGTCGAAGCCCGCCACGAAGCCGACGGCGGGGTGGCGGAACGACGGGAGGCTCTTGCGCAGGTCGGGATCGACGGCGACGACGCGGCGCGCCCCGTTCGCCGCGGCGAGGAACGAGAAGATGCCGTGCCCGGCGCCGATCTCCAGCACCCGGGCGCCGGCCGGGATCTCGCCGACCACCGCGAGGAACGGGCACGTGAGGAAGCGGCCGAGGACGTGCGCCCGCGTCCGCGCCGGGAACGAGCGGTACCCGGCGTGGAGCTCGGCGAGCGTCCGAACGAACGGCACGGTCATCGCGGCCATTGTAGATGTCGGCGGCCGTCCGTTCTCGCTGGGCGGCGGGGAGGCGAGCCTGTATCATTGCTTCCGTGCTGCCCACCCACTCCGTCTCGCTGGTCGTTCCGGTCTTCAACGAGGAGGAAACCATCGAGCACGCGTTGGCGTGGGCGGCCGACGCGCTCGAGCGGCACGCCCACGGGTGGGAGATCATCGTCGTGGACGACGCCTCCACCGACCGATCCGTCGCGCTGGTGCAGCGCGCCGCCGCGGGCGACGCGCGGATCAAGCTCATCCGCCACCCCGTGAACCGCAAGCTCGGCGGTGCGCTGCGGAGCGGGTTCGCCGCCGCCACGCGCGACCTGGTCCTGTACATGGACGCCGACTTGCCGTTCGACCCGGAGGACCTCGGCCGCGCGGTCCGCGCCCTTGAGCTGACCCGCGCCGACGTGATCGCCGGCTACCGTCTCGACCGCACGATGGAAGGGTGGCGGCGGACGGTCTACTCCTACTGCTACAACTTCCTGATCGGGGTGCTGTTCGGCTGGCCGCACCGGGACATCAACTTCTCGTTCAAGCTGATGCGCCGCGAGGTGGTGGATGCGGTCGAGCTGCGCTCCGAAGGGTCGTTGATCGACGCCGAGCTGATCGTCAAGGCGAAGAACCTCGGCTTCGTGATCCAGCAGCTCGGCCTGGACTACTTCCCGCGCACCCGCGGGCGCTCGACGCTCTCCTCGCCGAAGGTGATCCTCACCATGCTCGCGGAGCTCGTGCGGCTGTTTCCCGAGATGCGGCACCCGCGGCGGCGGACGGGTGGCGGCGCGACCCCGACGGCCGGGGCGTGCGCCACGTGACCCGATCCCTGATCGTGACCGCCGACGACGTCGGTCTCCACCGCGGGACGACGCTGGGCGCCGTCGCGGCGCACGAAGGCGGGATCGTCACCGCCTGCAGCGTCGTCGCGGTCGGACGGGAGCTGCGGCACGCCGTCGAGGTGTTGCGTGGGCAGCCGGGCCTGGGCGTGGGCGCGCACCTCACGCTCGTCGACGGGACCCCGCTGTCGCCTCCCGCCCAGGTCGCCTCGCTCGTCGCCGCGAACGGCGCGTTCCTGCCCGGCTTCGCCGCCTTCGTGCGCCGCTACGCCGCGGGACGCGTGCGTCTCGACCACGTCGAGGTGGAACTGCGGCGGCAGATCGAAACGCTCCTCGGCGCGGGCCTCGAGCTGACGCACCTCAACTCTCACCAGCACCTGCACGTGCTGCCGGGGATCCTGAGGGTGGTGCTGCGGCTCGCCGCCGAGTACCGGATCGGGTACGTCCGCGCTCCGGTGGACCGCCACCGGGGCGGGGTGGGCCTGGCCCGTTCCCTGGGCGTGCGCGCACTCGCCGGCCTCGGTCGCGCCGCGCGCCGCCGAGCGCGGGCGTGCGGCGTGACGACCAACGACGTGACGATCGGGATCGCCGCGGCCGGCCACCTCGACGGCGCGAGGATGACCGGGCTGCTGCCGCTGGCGGCCGGCGTGACCGAGTTGGTGTGCCACCCGGGCCGCGACGGCCGATCGCTCGCCGCGGCGCTCGGCTGGGGGTACGAGTGGGAGGCGGAGACGGCGGCGTTGTGCGACCCGGCCATGCGGGCGGCGCTGGACGCAGCGTGCATCACCCTCGTTCGTCCGCCGTTGCCCGGGATAACCTGGTCTCGATAACGGCGGTTCTCGCTATCCCTCGCATGGCCAGAGGATTCACGGCGGCTCTTCTGATCCGAGAAGGAGTCTCCATTTTGGGGGGTTGTAAGTCGGCAAGTCCCTTTGTAGACTCTGCGCCGACAATTCGGAGGGGGTGCGTATGCGGAAGACGAGGTGGTTCTCACTGGGGTGGGCGGCCGCTGCTCTGGCCGCCGTTCTTGTCCTCGGCCTGGCCGGCGTCGCCGTAGCCCAGACCGACGTGACCACGGCCCGCCTCTCGGGCACGGTCAGGGACCCGGACGGCGCCGTCGTCCCGGGCGCGACGATCGAGGTGAAGAGCCGGGAAACCGGCCGCGTGGTCCAGACCCAGGTCGACGGCAAGGGGTTCTACCGGGTCATCGACCTTCCGATCGGCAGCTACGACGTCAGCTGCACGCTCTCGGGGTTCCGGACGGTGACGCGGACCGGCGTCAGGCTGATGCTGGGCTCCGCCCTGACCCTCGACTTCACGCTGCAGCTCGAGGGCAAGGCCGAGGCGATCACCGTCACGAGCGAGGTGCCGATGGTCGAGGTGGCGAGCACGTCCGCCTCGACCACGATCCAGACCGAGCAGCTGCAGCAGCTGCCGATCCAGGGCCGGAACTTCAGCAACCTCGTCCTGGCGATGCCCGAGACGACCACCTCGAACGAGCGCGGCTACATGTCGATCTCCGGCCAGCGCGGGATCAACACCAGCATCGTGGTCGACGGCGTCGACGACAACAACCCGTTCTTCGGCGGCGCCCTCGGGCAGGCCGAGAACCGCGCGCCGCTGCAGATCTCGCAGGAGTCGATCAAGGAGTTCCAGGTCATCACCAACGGCGCCTCGGTCGAGCTCGGCCACACCGGCGGCGGCATCGTCAACGTGATCACCAAGAGCGGCACCAACCAGTTCAAGGGCTCGGCGTTCTACTACGAGCAGCCGCAGAGCATGCTGGCCAAGCGCGCCGACGGCACCAGCCTGCCGGACCAGAACAAGAAGCAGTACGGCTTCTCCCTCGGCGGCCCGCTCGTCAAGGACAAGCTCTTCTTCTTCGTGGCCTACGACCAGCAGAAGCAGAGCACGAACTTCCCGATCCTGCCGAGCGGCTACGACCCGGCGGTCGCGGCGAAGTACCCGTACTTCAAGTCCGACACGAACTTCAACCAGACCAACGACGGCCGCGTCCTCTTCGGCCGCGTCGACTACCAGATGACGAACGCGCAGCGACTGACGGCGCGCACGAACTACGCCGACTACACCGGCGACAACGGCACCTCGAGCGCCAGCTACAACGCGACCGGCCACAACGGCATCGAGCGCATGCTGCTGCGCTCCACGGTGGCGTCCTACTCGGGGACGTTCGGCAACAACTGGCTCGAGGACGGCAACGTGCAGTGGGCGATCGAGGACACGCCGCGCCTGGCCAAGAACAACCAGTACCCGGAGATCCAGGTGTTCAGCGGCGGAGCGGACTTCGGCGGCGTGTCGTTCCTGCCGATCAGCCCGACCCAGGTGCAGCGCAAGACCCTGGGGGACAGCCTCACGTACCTGTACAAGGACCACGTCATCAAGGGCGGTTTCGAGTACAACGACACCTCCGTCAACCAGATCTTCAAGGGCAACTGGCGCGGCGTGTACATCTTCCCGAACCAGGCCGCGTTCCTCGCCGGGCAGTGGACCCAGTTCCGCCAGTTCGGCGGCCTCCACGGCCTCACCGCGGACCAAGCGGGCCAGGTGAAGTTCAGCCAGAAGGAGCTCGCCCTGTTCCTCCAGGACCAGTGGTTCATCACGCCCAACCTGACGGGTTCGCTCGGCGTGCGTTGGGAGAAGCTCGACAACCCCAACGCCCCGATCCTCAACCCTGACGTCATCAACCCCGACGGCTCGCGCAGCCTGAACGGCCACATCCCCGACACCAACAACCAGTGGTCGCCGCGCTTCGGCCTGACCTGGTCGCCGGGCGACAAGGCCACCACCGTGCTGCGCCTCTCGGCCGGCCGGTTCTGGGCGCGCACCCCGGGCCTGCTGTTCTCCCAGCTCTACTCCTCGAACGGGCTGCAGGGCACGCAGTACAACATCTCGACCAAGGCGGGCGTGGCACCGACCGACCCGCTCTCGCCCGGCTGGGGCGCGGCGTTCGATCCGACGATCCTGTCCCCGATCGACTTCTCCCATATTCCTAACCCGACCGGGCTCGGGGTGTTCACGATCGCGTCGAACTTCAAGAACCCGTACACCGACCGCGTGACGTTCGGCTTCGACCAGCAGATCTTCAAGGACACGGCGATCAACATCGACGTCACGTACGCCAAGGGGCACCAGCTCGAGCGCCTCACCGACCTCAACCTGCAGTACGCGACGAACCCCGACGGCAGCCCCATGCTGTCGCCGATCAACGGCCAGCCGATGTTCACCGGCACCTCCGCGGCGGCCCGACCGGACCACTACTACACGTCGGTCCGCGAGTACGTGTCCGACGCCAGCTCGGAGTACAAGGCGCTGGCCATGACCCTGCGGCGGCGCTTCACCGAGCGCCTGTTCGGGTTCCTCGCCGTGACGTACTCGTTCGACAAGGACAACGACTCCAACGAGCGCAACTACAGCGGTCCCACGCTCGAGGACCAGTACAACATCGGCAAGAACTGGGCATACTCGGTGCGCGACCAGCGCTGGAAGATCGGCCTCAACACCGTGTGGAACACCCCGTGGTGGGGCCTGAGCGTCTCGGGCGTCTACTACTACAACACCGGCTCGCCGTTCACCCCGTACACGACGACCGACGCGAACAAGGACGGCAACTTCACCGACCGCCCGACGGTGAACGGCGTCCACATCGGGCGCGACAGCTACCGCTACCCCGACTCCTCCGGCCTCAACCTGCGCCTGCAGAAGTCGTTCAACGTCGGTCCGGGCCGCGTGGGCGTGATCGTCGAGTGCTTCAACTGCTCCAACAACGCCAACTGGTCGGTCAGCAGCACGACCTGGGGCGACGGGCAAACGCCTCTCTCGAACTTCAACAAGGCGACCATCCCGACGAGCTTCGTGCGCACGTTCCAGCTCGCGCTGCGCTACGACTTCTAGCGTTCCTTCCATCGCACCACTCCCAAGGGGGGCTTCGGCCCCCCGCGTTTTTTCAGCCGCGCCGGCGCCCGGCGTCGATGGAGTCGGCCTCGCCCGCGCCACGGGCCGCGGCCGTCGCGGACAGGCGCCCGATGTCCACGTTCGGAGCATGACTCTGAGATAACGTCTCTCGGGACGGGGCTTGTAAGTAGACGACGCCCTTTGTAGACTCGCGGCTGCCGATTTGGAGGAGGAGGAATACGGATGACCCATTCGAGGCTGTCGCACCCGAAGTGGCCGGTGGCGACGGTCGCCGTCGTCCCTACGGTCGGGCTCGCCGGGGTGGGCCCGGCGCGAACCGACGTGACGGCGACCTGCGCTTTCGGCACGATCAAGGACGCCGCCGGCGGCGGGCGTCCCGGTTTGACCATCGCGGTCATAAGCCTGCAACGATCCCTGGGAGGAGCGTAATGTCCATTCAAATCCGAACCGTGTTTGCGGCGTTGCTGTGCACGCTCGTGGTGTGCTCCGCGGCGTTCGGCCAGTCGGCCAACTACACGACCGGCGCGATCGCCGGGACGGTGCGTGACGACCTCGGCGCCGCGCTACCAGGCGTCACCGTGACGGCGACCAACCTCGCCACCGGCCTGACCCGGACGACGTACTCCGGCAAGGACGGCGAGTACGATTTCACCCTGCTGCCGCCGGGCAAGTACAGGGTCGTGGCCGAGCTGCCGGGCCTGGGCAAGGCGAACGTGGAGAGCACGACGGTCCTCCTCGGCAACACGACGAGGGCCGACCTGAAGCTCGCGCCGAAGGTCGCCGAGACCATGACCATCACCGCGGCGGCGCCGATCATCGACACGCAGCGTGCCGGGATGACGCAGTCGGTGACCAGCCAGCAGATCGACACCCTCCCGCTCCTCGGGCGGGATTTCCGCTCGCTCGCCATCCTGACCCCCGGCGTCAGCGCCGGCTCGTACGACGTCAACGCGATCACCGCCAACGGCGCGCGCCCGCTGTCCACCGACTACAACATCGACGGCGCGAGCTCGAACAACGACTTCTTCGGGCAGCAGACCGGCGGCTCGCGGCCGCCGTTCACTTTCTCGCAGGCGGCCATCCAGGAGTTCCAGGTCATCCGTACGCAGTACGACGCGGAGTACGGCCGCGGCGTCGGCGCCGTGGTGAACGCGATCACGAAGAGCGGCACCAACGAGTTCCACGGTTCGGCGTTCTACTTCGACCGCCGGAAATCGTGGGCCGCGACCCGCGCGGTCGTGTTCGACACCAACATCGGCGGGACCTCCTATCCGCTCCAGGTCTCCGACAGCTATCTTGCCAAGGACGTCAAGCAGCCGGGGTTCGTCCTCGGCGGGCCGATCATCAAGGACAAGGTCTTCTTCTTCGTCGGTTATGACTCGATGACCCAGAGCCAGCCGGCCGTCATCGGCAACGACATGCGCACGTATTCGCAGTTCCTCGCCCTGACGCCCGCGCAGCAGCAGACGGTGCTCTCGAAGATCCAGACCGCCGTGGGGGCGCCGTACGAGGCCGGCCTCAACTACTCCGTGGACAACAACCTCAAGACCTACCTGGTGAAGTTCGACGGCAACCTCGGCCCGAACAACCACTGGTCGGTGCGCGACAACATCACGAACTACGAGACCACCAACAGCGGGTCGACGTCGTCGTTCGGCCTGAACCAGACCAACGAGACGGACAAGTTCTACCAGGCCGTTGTCGAGCTCGACTCGGTCCTCTCCGACAGCGTGTTCAACCAGTTCATCGGACAGGTCGGCCGCGACCAGCGCCCGGTCACCAGCCAGTACGGCGGCACCGAGTTCTCCATCAACTTCGGCACGACGCAGTACTTCGGCGCGAACGACACCACCCCGAACACGGCCGACGAGAAGAAGTACCAGCTCAAGGACACCGTGCAGTTCGTCCTGGGGAACCACTCCCTCAAGGCGGGCGCGGAACTCCTGCACCGCAACCTGTTCGACGCCTTCCCGCGGTACGCCGGCGGTTACTACTCGTACAGCAGCCTCGCCAACTACCTCAACGACAAGCCCAACACCTTCCGGCAGGCGTACGGCCCGAACAACGGCGACCTCGAGTGGAACACCAACCTGTGGAGCGCGTACGTCAACGACAGCTTCCGCGTCAGCCCGCGGCTGACCCTCGAGGCCGGCCTCCGCTACGACTACGAGGCGATCCCGCGCCCGTCGGCCAACGCGTTCCCCCAGCACCCGGAGTTCCTCACGCAGATCAAGGACGACAAGAACAACTTCGCTCCCCGCGTCGGCTTCGCCTGGGACGTTCGGGGCGACGGCCGTTCCGTCCTGCGCGGCGGCAGCGGCAAGTTCTTCGAGTACATGCCTGACATCCTGCTGGCGAGTCCGCTCCAGGGGATCAGCGGCGCGCTGATGACGACCACCTTCACCTGCACGAGCACCGCGTCGAACCCCTGCCCGAACTACCCCAACATCCTGTCGCCAACGGATTTCCTGGCCGCGTCGGCGCTCTCGGCCGACCTCGTCACCATCGGCTCCGACTACCGGGCGCAGGAGGCGTGGCGGACGAGCCTGCAGTTCGAGCAGCGCCTCGGCGAGAACTACAGCGTGGGCGTCAGCGCGGTCTACTCGAAGCTTGACAACATCCAGGGCACGAAGAACATCAACCTCGTCCCGACGGGCTACTCGCTCGGCAACATGCCGGTCTACGACTACAGCAGCTCGAGCAACCCCAACCGTCCGTACGCCGACATGGGGATCATCCGCGAGCTCACCAGCGACGAGAAGGCGTGGTACCGCGCGCAGACGCTCGAGGTCCACAAGCTCGCCACCGGCGACTCGAAGCTGTCGTGGGACCTCAGCTACACGCATGCGGACTCGATCGACTACGAGACGAACACGCGGTCGACGTCGACCACGTTCATCATCGACCCGAACAACCCCAGGTTGAGCGAGGGCCCGAGCGACAACGACGTGAAGCACCGCGTCGTGGGCGACGTCATCTACCGCCTGCCGTGGGGCTTCGAGGTGTCCGCGGTCGCGTTCTGGCACAGCGGCTTCCCCTACACCGCCGCGATCAGCTTCACCTGCAGCGGTTGCACGGCCAACAGCTTGACCGGACAGCCGCAAACGAGCCAGGCGGCGAACTACACCCCGGTCTTCGTGGACGGGAGCGGGGCGATCATCGACCTGACGCAAGCCAACGGCATGACGCTGCCGCAGTTCTCCGACTTCCTCGCCGCGCAGAACGCGCGCCTCATCCAGCGCAACTCGTTCCGCCAACCGAGCGTGTACGACCTCGACTTCCGCCTCTCGAAGACCTTTCACCTCACCCACGGCGTGAAGCTGGAAGTCCTCGGCGAGGTCTTCAACGCGCTGAACAGGAACATGCGCGTCGTCACCGGCGCCAACCAGGACCTCTTCCGGGTCACCTACACGAAGTCGACCGGCAAGTACACGATCACGAAGTACACGAACACCGTGAACAAGGTGGCGCTCAACACGTTCGGCCTCGTCCAGGGCTACTCCGGCGAGGTCAACCCGCGCCAGCTCCAGCTCGCCGTGAAGATCAGTTTCTAGCCTCCGTTCCATCGCGGTACTCAGGGGGCCTTCGGGCCCCTTTTTTTGCCGGAGCGGGGGTGTGACGACGGCAGGAGAGCCGGGGGAGAGAGTCAAGGTGCAGGTGAAAGGGATAAGACAAGAACTGAGCAGCGGCGTCGCCGCCGGCTCACCCTCGAGTTTCCCCGTTGGTCCTTTTCCGGCGCTCGCGACTCCACGCCCGCCGCCGGCGCGGGAGGCTGTGGTAGCCTGACCCGCCATCTTGAGAGGACGCGGTGGAGGCGACGATGAAGGTGCTCAACGAGGAGTATCCGCTGTTCCCGGTGCCGCATCTGGAGTCGCTGCAGGATCTCGTGCGCGGCTCGTCGCAGCGCCACGGCGCCAAGCTGGCGCTCGAGGACCTCAACGAGACCCCGATCGGGCGCCTGACGTTCCGGGAACTGGCCGAGACGGTGGCCCGCTTCGGCCGGGCGTTGCGCCGGCTCGGGCTGGAGGAACGCGATCACGTGGCGGTCATCGCCGAGAACCGCGTGCAGTGGGTGGTCGCCTACCTGGCCGCCGCGAGCTTCAACATGGTCGTGGTCCCGATCGACAAGAGCCTCAAGGAGAACGAGATCGTCACCATCCTTCACGCCTCCGACGCGAAGGCCGTGGTGTTCTCGGAGGGGCTGCGCGACACGGTCCTCACGCTCGCGTCCGCGGTCAAGGGGCTCAAGGTCTTCGTCGACATGGACCTCGGCGCGCGGGAGGGCCGCGTCCACTCGATGGCGCAGATGATCGCGGGCGAACCTCCGCCGGCCGCGGGCGACCCGTTCCCTCGTGTCGACCCCGATGCGGTGGCGGTGATCGTCTTCACCTCGGGCTCGATGGGCCGCGCCAAGGGCGTGATGCTCTCGCAGCGCAACATCGTCTCCAACCTGATGGCGATGCTCTCCATGGTCGAGCTGTTGCCGACCGACCGCTTCCTCTCGGTGCTGCCGATCCATCACACCTACGAGTGCACCTGCGGCGTGCTCTGCCCGCTCACGGTCGGCGCGTCCGTCCACTTCGCGCGCTCGCTCAAGACCGTGGTCGAGGACCTGCAGCGCGTGCGCGCCACCATCCTGCTCGCGGTGCCGCTGCTCTACGACAAGATGCTCAAGCGCATCCAGGCAGGCGTGCGCGAGAAGCGGCTGGCGGCGCTGCTCGTCGGGCCGATGACCGGCGTCGCGAGCGCGGCCGAGGCGGTCGGGATTGGCGGGCTGCGGCGGAAGCTGTTCGCCGCGATCCACGCCAAGCTGGGCGGCGCCATCCGCATCCTCATCGTCGGCGGGGCGGCGCCCAACCCTGAGGTCTCAAGAGGGATGCGCGGCTTCGGGTTCACGCTCCTGCAGGGGTACGGTCTCACCGAGACCTCACCGATCGTCGCGCTCAACCGCCTGCGGAAGTTCCGGGACGATGCCGCCGGCTTGCCGCTGCCGAACCTCGAGGTGCGCATCGACGACGCCGACGACGAGGGCCGCGGCGAGATCGTGGTGCGCGGGCCCTCGGTGATGCTCGGGTACTACAAGAACGAGGAGGCGACGCGCCAGGTCCTCAAAGACGGCTGGTTCCACACCGGCGACTACGGCGCCTTCGACGCCGACGGCTTCCTGCACGTCTCCGGCCGGAAGAAGAACGTGATCGTGGCCGCGAACGGCAAGAACGTCTTTCCCGAAGAGCTCGAGGACCAGGTCAACGCGATCCCGCTGGTCCTCGAATCGGTGGTCTACGGCGCCAGGGGACCGGCCGGCGACGAGGAGATCTCGGTGCTGATCGTCCCCAACGCCGAGGCGGTGTACGAAATCGGCACGAAGACCGGCGCCGAGATCACGCGCGCCTGGATCGAGGACGAGATCAACAAGGAGATCAGGGCGCTCAACCGCAGGCTCCCCCTGTACAAGCAGATCCGGCGCGTGCAGATCAAGGAAGGGGAGTTCGAGAAGACGACGACGCAGAAGATCAAGCGGTACTTGATCCACCAAGAAGACACCACCCACTGACCCAACGTGGCGCCGCCGATAGCGGACCATCTGCGTTGTCGGGCTGCGGCGGTCCGGATCCTCACGTAGCCTACGGCTACGCTCCGGTCCGACCGCCTTGCCCTCCTAGCATCTGGCCCACTCTCGGCGGCGCGGCTGCACGCCCCAAGCTGCGACCCCCTGCCTGTCGTTGCGCCTTTCGTCCTCGAGGGAGGCGCTCGGCGCTGCGCGGCCCGCGGCCGGTGCGGGCGACCCACGATTGCCTGCGCTCCGCTTCGCCCGAACCCCGAGCCCCGAACCCCAGACCCCGGTCTCTCA
Source organism: Acidobacteriota bacterium (assembly GCA_004298115.1). GTDB lineage: Bacteria > Acidobacteriota > Thermoanaerobaculia > Thermoanaerobaculales > Thermoanaerobaculaceae > RBG-13-68-16. The sequence continues at coordinate 4,386 of SCRJ01000048.1, read as the reverse complement.
GCGCGCGTCGCGGTCGAAGTGGGGGAGGGTGTCCGGGATCGGAACGGAGATCTCGACGAAGCCGGCGAAGACCCCGTCGCGGTACCACGGGAGCTGGTGGATGATCTTCCGTTGCCCGCCCTTGCTGATCGTGTAGTGGTTCGGGGCCCGGGTTTCGTAGAGCGCGCGGATCGCGGTCAGGGACGGTTCCGGGTGGCAGTCGAAGACGCTGGTCCCGAGCAGGGCGGCGCCGCCTTCCGCCGCGAACGCGGCGCGAGAGCGGGCGTTCATCGCGATGATCGCGCCCGACTCGTCGGTGACGGTGACCGCCGCCGGCAGCTCGGAAACCCAGGCAAGCTCTTCAGGCATGGTGGCCCTCCGGACGGGCGTGGTCAGGGCGCGCGGCGGCCCGCCGCCTCACTTCCTCGTCACGAGCAGTTCGACGGCGTCGCGCGCGTCGCGGTTGTTCTTGTCGTAGGAGAGGATCTTCTCGAGGCAGCGCCGCTGTTTGTCGGCCTGCCCCTTGAGCCCCCAGTAGTTCGCGAGCAGGAGCCAGCCCTCGGTGTGCTGCGGCGCCATCTCGATCGCGCGCTTGAGGTGCTCCAGGGCGTCGGGCTGGCGCTTGGGGTTGTCGATCTCCAGCGCGGCGAGCGTGACGAGGGCATCGGCGTCGGGCGCCTGCTCGACCAGCTGTTCGAGCATGAGGCGAGCCTTGCGCAGCTCGCCGGCGGCGATGAACTGCTTGGCGAGGGGGACGCTCGCGTGGGAGAAGGCCGGTTCCTCCGGCTCCCTTCCCGGGGCGACGTTCTGATCCTGGTCCTGTCTCAAGGCCGCGGCCTCCTGGAAGCACGTCGTGTACGGCTCCACTCTAATCCCGTCGTGGCCGCGAACGCAATGCGGGGCTGCAGGAGTAAGCTCTCCCGCGTGGCGGCTGAGTGGCTGCGGAGAGTGCGGGGGCGCCCTCTGGGCGATCGCCTGTTCGGCGGGGCGCTCCTCGCCTACGGCGTCGCCTTGTGGCTGTTCCGCCCGCTCACCCCGTTCGAGCAGGACGAAGTCTTGTTCCTCAAGGCGCTCGATCGCTACGACGTCGCCCTGCACTCGCCGCACCCGCCGGGATACCCGCTCTTCGTCGGCATCGGCAAGGCCGTCCGTTGGCTGGTGGGGGACCCGGTCGCGGCGCTGCAGCTCGTCGCGGTGATCGCCGCGGTCATGGCCGTTGCCGGAGTCTGGGTGCTGGCCCGCCGCCTCGGCGCCGGACGCGCGGCCGCCGCGACCGCGGCGGCGATACTGGCGGCGGCCCCGGCGTTCGTCTTCCACGCCAACGTCGGCCTCTCCGATATTCCCGGCACCGCGTGTTCGGTGCTGGCGGTGATCGCGCTGGTCGCCGCGCTGGATGCGCCCCGAACGCTGCCGCTGGCGGCTGCCGCATCCGCCGCCGCAGTCGCCGTCCGCCCCCAGCTCATCCTCGCGCTTGCGGTTCTGGGTGTGGTGGCGATCGTTGCGGCGGCCCGCCGGCGCCGCTGGGGAGCGCTGGCGCTCGCATTCGCGGTCGGCGTCGGGGTATCCATGGCGTGCTGGCTCCCCGCGGTCCTCGTCACCGGCGCCGGGCGCTTCCGGCAGGCGATGGTGGACGCGAGCGCGTGGGCGGCTGCGCACGAGGCGGGCACCCGGCTTCCGGAGCTCCCGCTCACGACCGCCGCTCGCTACTGGCTCGTCGCGCCGTTCGGTACGTACGTCCTGGCGGCGCTGTTTTGGTTCGCGGTCGCCGCTGGAGCCGTGGCGTGGTGGCGGAGCGGGCGCCGGCGGCTGGTCGGCGTTGCGCTCGCGTGCGGCGGGTCGTACCTGGTGGCCGCGCCATTCGCCATGGGGGCGGGCGAGGCCGTCCGCTACATCCTGCCCGCACTGCCGTTTCTTGCGTTGCTCGCGGCGGGTGTCCCGATGCTCGTGCCGGCCGCCCAGCGGCGGGGTGCGGCCGCGCTGGCCGCGGTGTGGTGCGTGGCCGCCGTGGGATGGATCGGACCACTAGTCGTGCTGCGCGCGCGGACGCCCGCCCCGGTGTGGGCCTGCCTCACCTGGATTGCGGCCCACGAGGACAGCACCACCACGACCGTGGTCTACGACGGCGCGTTCCGGCCGCACGTCGGGTACCTGCTGAGCCCGCGCGGCTTCCGCGTCGAGGAGCTGCGTCCGGGGGTGAGGTACGGCAGCCGGGTGCCGGGAGGCTCGGTCGTGTTCGTGACCCGCGCGCCGCACCCTCCGGGCGAGGTGCTGCTGGAGCGGGACTGGGACGTGGCCGCGTTGCGGCCGCTCTCCCGCCACTATTACGACCGGTGCGTGGTGACGAGACAGCCGGACGCGGACTCCGCGAGCTTCTCGGCGGGTTTTCGCGCCGTGGCCGGCGGGTGGGAGCTGGCCGGAAACGGGACGATCACGCTGCCGGACGGCCTCTCGTCGCAGCTCGTGCGGGTGCGCGCGGGCGGCACCCCGCTCGCGGTGGCCCCGGCGGGGTCTGCCCCGGTCCCGCTCCCCCCCGGCGGCGAGACGTTCGTGCCGCTCGAACCCGGTGCCCGCGGTGCGGTGCGCGTCGAGGTGCGAGGTGGAGCGACGGCGCGGGTGCCGAGCCTCGAACTCTTCCCCGTGGGGAACGGCGACGCGGCCTGGTTGGCGCGCGATGCGGGTGAGCGCGACCTGCTGGTACCGTTGGCGGCTCACGTGCATGGGAGGATGCGCAGCGACTGGCTCACCGACCTGCTGCTTCACAACCCCGATCCCCGCTGGCCGCTCGAGATCACGCTGCGCTGGTCGCAAAGGCTCGAGCTTGGAGGCGCCGTTCTCTCGGGCACGCAGGTCGTAGCACCGGGGGCCACCGCGCTGCTGCGCGACGTGGTCGCCACCGTCTTCCACACCGGCGGCGCCGGGGCACTGCACCTCGCCGCCGCGCGGCCGTTCACCGTGCTGTGGCGCACGTACGACGCGAACGCGCCCCGCACGCTCGCCGACCCTGCGTTCGCGCGGCCTGTAGCCGGCGACCAGGCCTCCGCCAGGGGCACGCTCGCGCTGAGCTACCGGCCGGGGCCTGCCGGGGTGCGGTCGAACGCGGCGTTCTTCAACCCCTCCGCCGGGCCGGTCAACGTGCGTCTCGAACTGGGCCGGGTCGGCGTCGACGCCGCGCCCGTTGTGCGCGTACTGCACCTGCCGCCGTGGGGGTTCGGCTTCGTGGACGCCGATCAGCTCGTCGGGGCGGCCGACCGGACGCTCACGGCCGAGCTGCCGTTGCGCTTTGCGGCTACCCGTCCGGTCGTCGCGTTCGTCTCGGTCGTCGAGAACGCTTCCAACCGCCCGCGCTACCTCTTCCCCGGCCGGTGAGAGGAGGGGGAGCAGCGGGGCTCAGGAGGGCAGGTGCCGCCCTTCCGGGCGGCCTCCGCCGTTCCCCGCTTCCCGGCGGTCAGAACAGCGGCTTGCCGTCGAGGTCCTCGTTGGCGAGGCGGATGTCGTCGAAGCCGAGGAACTGCAGCACCGTCGGCGCGAGGTCGAACAGCGTCGGGTCCGCCAGCTTGATCGGGCGGCTGGTGAACAGAACGCCGGGCACCAGGGGCGGGTCCACCAGGTGGTTGCCGCTCCACTTCTTCAGGTTGTCCTCGACCAGTGGACCGGCCGGGGAGGCGCCGAGCGCGGTCTGCCACGAGGCGCCGTAGCCGTCCGAGAAGCCGAGGTAGATGTCGGGCGCCAGGTGCGCGTCCGGCCCCTTGAAGATCTCCTGGTTCAGGTACACGGTGCGGGCCACGGGCGTCCCGGTCTTGGGGTCCACCCACTTCCTGAGCTTGGCGGCGATCTCGTTCTTGAGCGCTTCCTTGCCCGGGCCCTCGGCGACGATCCCCTGCGGCTCGCGGCCGACGGTGTTGATGTAGATGCCTCCGTAGCCGAGCGCGTACGCGCGCGTCGCCGACCAGTCCACGTCGGCGAAGAGCGGGCCGCCGGCGGTCGCGGTCGGATCCTTGAGCACGAGGTAGCCGTTTTCGCGCAGCCATGAGTCGATGTGAGCGGCGCGGCGGAACGTCGTGAAGCCGTGGTCCGAGAGCACGATCAGAGTGTCGCCGGTGCGCATCGCGGAGAGTGCGACGCCGACGACCGCGTCCATCTTGCGGTAGCAGTCGTCGATCATCCCCTTCAGGCGGGGCGGGGCGTTGGGGTCGTAGAGCGGGTGGTCGGGGTCGATGAACCGCCAGTACATGTGCTGGATGATGTCGGGGTACTCGAAGTAGCAGTAGAACACGCCGCGCTGGCAGCGCGACAGCTCGTGCTCCATCAGGCGCAGCTGCTCGTGGTAGAGGTCGGACGCTTCCTCGATGAAGGCGTCCTCGGAGAGCCGCCCCTCGTTGAGCGCCCAGGTGTCGAACGGCATCCCGC
>SCRJ01000047.1 GCA_004298115.1 Acidobacteriota bacterium | reverse complement strand
AGGCGCTCAAGGACCGCCCGATCCAGATCCGGGCGAGCGGCGCGCGGGCGGTCGCCGTGACCCGGATCGCCGGCCGGGACGCGGTGCTGCGCCGCGTCTTCGTGCGGACCGAGAAGGACCACCCGCTCAAGGTGAGGTACGTCGAGCTGCTCGGCGTGGCGCTGCGCGGCGGCAAGGCCGTCCGCGAGCGGATCAAACCGGGCTAGGCGCCGGCGCCGGTGCCGGTGCGGGCGGGAGCCCCACCGCGGCCGCCCGCGACCGACACCTCGAGCGGTCGTCGCAGCCGCCCGCGAGCCGCTGCGCCCCGTCGCCGGCCTGGCCCGGGGGAGCGGTGGGCTCGCCGCGGTCAGTCCGCACCGGCCGGTCCGCTCCCGGGCGGCCGGATGAGCGAGTAAACGAGCGCATCGTGCATCGACCCGTGGAGGCAGAGGCGCGAGCGCAGCGTCCCCTCGCGCAGCGCGCCCGCCTTCTCGGCGACGCGCCGACTGGCCTCGTTGCCGGCGGCGACGACGATCTCCAGCCGGGCGAGATCGGTGTGTTCGAACACCCAGCCCGCGAGGAGGCCCACCGCGGTGACGGCGACGCCCCGGCCGGTCGCGGAGGCGCGCACCCAGTAGCCGAGGTTGGCGAAGCGGTGGTCGCGGTTGACGGCGTTGATGCCGCAGCCGCCGAGCAGTCGCCCCTGGTCGCCGATGATGAAGAAGTCGAACGCGTCGCCGGCCGCGCGCGCCGCGGCGCGCGACGCAATGAACTCGGCGGCGTCGGCGGTCGAGTAGGCGGCGTGACACCAGGGCATCCAGCGCTCGAGCGCGGGGAGCGACTCGCGGACCGCGTCCACGAGCGCTTCGGTGTCGCCCGCCGCGGGGAACCGGAGACTCGGATCGGCCATCGGATCCATCCTACTGCCTCCCCGCCCACCGTCAGCGGCGCCGCGGCGCCGGCCGGTGCCCGGCGTCTCTCGCGGGCGTGGCCTCACGGTTCTGCGCGTGTGCGACACGAGACTGCGATGCCTCGCGCCGCGCGGGTCGCGGCGATCCCTGTGCGCGTCGCAGGGGCCTTGCGGAACCCTGTCGACCCGGCTGGTTCCGGGGCCCAGCGCCCTCCTGCCTGCCATCGCAGGGCGCCTGCGGCCGCCGACGAACGGCGGGGTGACTTTCCCTGCCCGGGCGCTTTTCCCGGCCGCCGCGACCCGCGACGGGCGGGGAGCCGGCGCAGCGAGCCTGACGGGGTCAGGCCAAGGCGCCAATTCTCGAATTCATCACCAATGATTCAATAAGAATCTCACCGCCATCCCGTAACACCCTCCGCCGGCGTGGACTTGCGGGCGCAAATGAGATGGCATCTCTGTTGCACCGGCCGGGCGTGACGGAGCAGAGCGGTGTCGCTCACGTCGCACGAGCCGCAGCGCCCTGCACCCGGGGCCGCCCCCAAGCCTCGCCGTCGAGGAGGTGAAGGATGAAAAGGCTCATCTTCACCAGCTTCACCATCTGGACCGTGGCCGCCGCCGCTGCACCCGCCGCGGTCGTGAGCCAGGCGCGACGGCACTTGAACCCGACCGGGAGGACCGACTGCCCGGCGCCATGGTGCGAGCAAGTGCCCACCATTCACCGCCTGGAGGCCCCCACCGACCCGTCGCTGTACCTCGGCAACGTCATCTCGTACGAGCGGCCCAGCGATTGGCGCGACTTCGCCCCGTTGCGCGACGAGGTTACGTCGTTGACGGATGGCCTCACCTCCGATCTCGACAAGGTGACCGCGATCGCCGACTGGGTCAAGCAATCCAAGGTCTCGGCACCGCACACCTACGCCACGTGGCCGCCCTCCATCATCGACATCTGGGGGTTTCGCGAGGGCCAGTGCGAGGAAGCGTCGTTCCTGCTCACCGCGATGTTGCGCCTCGCCGGGATACCCGCGATGCGCTTCAGCACCTGGAACAACGCCCATGTGGCGGTGCGTGCCTACGTCGGGGACCACTGGGTCGTGGCGGACGCGACGCCGTTGAGCCCGGACAACTCCGGTCCGGCACGCATCTACGAGCCCGACGATCCCTCGGTCGTCCCGGCGTTCCAGGAGCGCCCGCTGCTGGCTCTCGACGACGTCGAGATGCCGGGCACCGATGCGCCCGTCGACTCGGTCACGCTGTTCAGCAACGAGCCGATCGACGAGGCGGCCAAGCTCTCGCAGATCGGGCTGGAGTACGGCAAGGTGGCGTTCCCGGTGACCAACGAGTTCTTGTACTACGACGCCGCGACGCACCTGTTCGTCGCCGACGGGCAGCCGGACCAGCGGGTCGCGATCCAGTACCACATCGATGCGGTGGACGGGGCGTGCCTGAACGACCACCAGTCGTGGTATGCCGACCCGATCACGTTCCTCGTTCCCGGGCTCCTGTGGCGGACGATCGACCGCACCCGCCCGTCGGCCGTCGGATCGTTCTACCCGCAGGGGTACATCGTGACCTCGCTCCCGACCTGCGGGACGTGGCGGATCGTGTACTACCTGAGCAACCAGGATCTCGACGCGCCGTCGCTGACGCTCGCCTACGAGGATTTCAGCCTCACCGACGCCGGCGACCTCGAGGTCATTCGCCCGGAGCAGCTGCAACCGGCCGCGGGCGCGGACATGGTCGCCTTCCGGGCGCTGGTGGAGACCCTGGAGAAGCTCCCGACGTTCGAGCAGCTCGGCGGCGCCGCGTCCCAGTAGGTCCGGCGCCATCCCCGCGGGCAGTGGGCCGTCGCGGTCGTGACGCCCGCCACGCGAACGCGGGGGCGCCGGCCGGCCCGCCGGCGGCCCAGACGCGCCGCGCTCAAAGCTCCTGCAGGAACGACCTCACCGCGGCGGCGAAGCCCGCGGGGTTGTCGAGGTGCACGACGTGACCGCCGTCGAGGGTGACCAGGCGCGTGTTGGGCCGTCTTGCGGCCATCTCCTCGACCATCGCGGTTGTCGTGACGCGGCTCTCGCGCCCGTGGACGAGGAGCGCCGGGCATGCGGTCGCCAGCCAGTCGGCCCAGTGGTCGCCGTTGAGCTGGGCTTGCGAGGCCAGCATGTCGTGCGGGTCGAACGCGAGCCGCCAGCCGGCTGCGGTCTGGCGGAATGCGTCCTCGAGGTAGGGGAGGAAGCGGGGACCGACCCGCTCGGCGAGCGCTTCCCGGCTGGGGAACACCCCGGCCCATGGGAGCGTGAACGAGGTGTCGTCCGCCAGCACGGCGCCGATGTCCTCGACGACGAGGCCGCGGACGCGCTCGGGGTGGCGGGCGGCGAACTGGTAGGCGTTCACGCCGCCGAGGGAGTTGCCGAGCAGGAGCGCGTCGGGGATTCCCAGCTGCCGAAACAGCCCGCCCAGGTCGCCGAGGTAGGCCACACCGCGTGTAGCCGCCCTCCCATAACGCGTGGTCGGAGCATTCGTGCCCCCAGTGAACTCGCGTGGTAACGGGCTCTGACCGTGACTCGCGGCCCGCGCGGCATGACGACCGCCGCGCAACACTTCAAGGTTTCCCAAAAACTTGTCAACTGAGCCGGACCCTATCCGGGGGAACGGTAGCCCGGCGAACTTGCCAACCGGGTCGGTCTTCACTAGCCTCGGCAACGACGAGATCGTAGGAATCGTTCAAGCGGGTGTCACTCGATCGGTGGCTCATGGGCCGCATGTGGGGTCGTCCGGCGGAGGGAGCGCAGGAGCGTTTGGCCGGCGGCCCCGGGGAGAGTGCAGATGAGACGGATCTGGGTCCTCGCGTTGTTCGGCGCCGTGGTGCTCGTGCCGGTTTCCTCGTTGGCGGCAAGCGCGGGCACGCCCCCGCGCCTCGCGGTCGTGGTGGTGGTCGACGGCCTGTCGTGGGATGAGCTCGCGACGTTCCGCCCCTGGTTCACGTCCGGCCTCAAGGCCGTCCTCGACGAGGGGATGGTCTACACCCAGTGCCGCTACCGGCACCTCAACGCCGACACCGCGTCGGGGAACGCCTCGTTGGCGACGGGGGCGCCGCCCAGTATCCACGGCATCGTGTCCGACCGCTGGTTCGAGCCCGGCCCCGGCGGCATCCGCGACGTCGGCGCCACGGACCAGCCGTGGGCGCCGGCGCCCGGGTCCCCGCCGCTGTTCTATCGCGAGGTCAAGCGCGACGGCGTGGTGTACGTGTTCGCCATCCAGTACGAGCTCGACCAGTGGGCGAAGGACAAGCGATGGTCGGGATGGGCGCGCCGCGAGCGCTACGGGGACAACGGCGAGACGGTCGTGTTCGACAGCCGTGACGCCAGGGACCTCTTCAACGTGCGCCACGGCCGGCCGGCGGAGCCGTTCCCGCAGGGGACCATGCCTGGGCCGGCGCACCTGCGCGTTCAGACCGTCGGCGACCGCCTCCTCCAGGAGAAGCCCGGCTCGCGCGTCGTCTCGATCGCCGGAGCGGACACGCCCGGCGTTCTGCTCGCCGGCAAGAGCCGGTCGCACATCGTGTATTGGTTCGACCGTGAGAGCGGGAAGTTCACCACCTCGGGAGCGTACGATCTCGTGTCGGGCCCCGGGGAGGACATCCGCAAGCTCGTCAAGAAGTTCAACGAAACACATGCCGGGCGGTCGCTGACGCAGCGCCTCGGCACGGTTTGGCGCCGTCTCCCCACGCCGGATAAGGGCCTCGGGGAAGACGTCCCGCGTCCGCTCGCGGACCTTGCCGACTTCCAGGTCCCGACGGTTGGGCTCGGCTTCGACCACGACGTGTCGCGGCACGCCGACGGCGTGTTCGCCGGCGTCGCGGTCTCGCCGTTCGTCGACGAGGCGGTGAGCGAGCTGGCGGAACGGCTGCTCGCCGATGACGCCGTCGCGCTCGGCCGCGGCAGCGTCCCGGACATGTTGGCCGTCTCCTTCTCAGGCTACGGCGAGGTCGCGGCGGCCTACGGGCCCGGCTCGGAGGAGGCGCTCGACGCACTGCGGCGCATCGACCTGCACCTCGGGCGCCTGCTCGCCGTCGTCTCCGAGCGCGTCGGCAAGGGCGAGGCCGTGGTGGCGCTGGCGAGCGACCACGGGACCACGCCGATTCCCGAGGCGGCGAGGTTGCGCAACAAGGATGCCGCCGGAGGCCGACTGGTGGTTGGACCGAGGACGTTCACCGATTTCGTGGCACGGCTGAATCTGATGCTCGCCGGCGAGCTGTGCGTCGAGACGCGGGTTGCGCCCGTGCTCGGCGCCTCCGGCTGGACGCTCACCTATAACCTCGCGGCGCTGCCCCTCCAGACCAACTGCCTGGCCTGTCCGGACCACCTTGCCACCTCCGGCGTCCCCGAGATCGACCGGGCGGTCCGCAGCGTCGCGTCGCGCTTCTTTTCTCCGGAGATCCAGGAGATCATCCCCGCCGCGCAGCTGACCGCGGACGCGCCCGTGCCGCCGCCCGGCCGGCCGTTCGCAGGGCCGCGCCCGAACGACGCGATGGTGGCGTTCGCCCGCAACGACCACGACCGCGAGCGCTCGGGGCAGGCGTTCGTCATCGGCCGCGAGAACGTGGTGATGAGCCGGGACCCGGGTCGCGGGACGTCGTGCGGCTCACCGTGGGAGCCGGACATCCACGTGCCGCTCGTGCTGTGGGGTGGGCGCATGGGCCAGGGCGTATCCGACCAACCGGTGGCGCCCTACGACCTGGCGCCGACCCTGGCCGCGCTGCTCGGTGTCCACCTTCCCGACGCCACCGGGACGAGGCTGCCGCAAGGGAAGTAGAACCCGGCGGCGCTCCGCCGTGCAGCGGTCGCGGCGGGCGAAATTGATCCGCGGTACTGCCGCTGCACTACCAGCGGCCGAAATGGTGTGTTTCAATTTTCGTGAGTGTTTGTTTTTATTGGAGCCAACGCGCGGGATCGAACCGCGGACCTGCTGATTACGAATCAGCTGCTCTACCAGCTGAGCTACGTTGGCCCCAGCCGGCGAAAGGTAGCACAGGGGCGGGCGGCCGCCAAGAGGGAAGGCCCCCTGGGGGGTCGCGTGGCCGGGAGCGGGGCAGAACGAAGACGTGGTCAGTGGTCCGTGGTCCGTGGTCAGAGAACGACACGGGCCTATCGTTGGCGCCGCGAACGTCGTCCGGGCGCCCGCGCTCGGCCGCCGGGCGGCGCTCGGGCTGGCTTCCGGGGGCGTACGATGCGCGGCGGTGAGCGAACCCTCGCGCTTTCGCCTCGGTCTCGCGTACGGCGCGATCTGCGTCATCTGGGGGAGCACCTACCTCGCGATCAAGGTGGGCCTCGAGAGCTTCTCGCCCCTGTTCTACGCCGGGGTGCGGTACACGCTGGCGACGGCGCTCGCGTTCGCGGTGGCGCGGGCGTCGGGGGTGACGTTCGCCGGGCCGCTGCGGCGCTGGCTGCCGGTGGCGGGGATCGGGGTGCTGCTGATCGCGGTGAGCAACGGGCTCGTGTTCTGGTCGGAGACGCGCCTGGATTCCGGTTTCACCGCGTTGCTGCTGACCACGAGCCCGCTGTGGTCGGCGCTGCTGTCGCCGCTGTTCCCCGGTGAACCGGGGCCGCGCGCGCTCGGGTGGGTCGGGATCGTGGTCGGGTTCGCCGGGACGGTGGTGATGCTCGAGCCGTGGCGCGCGGGCGCCGTGCCGCTGCTGCCGGCGGTCGCGGCGGAGCTCTCGGTGGTGACGTGGACGGCGGGCTCGCTGTGGGCGCGGCGGATCCGCGGGTCGTTCGCGCCGATGGGGATCTCGGTGGTGCAGATGGGGGCGGGCGCCGCCGTGCTGCTCGCGGTCTCGCTCGTCGAGGGGCGCGCGATGGTCGGGCCGCTGACCGTGCGCGCCGCGGCCTCGCTCGCGTACCTCGTGGTGGTCGGGTCGGTGATCGCGTTCGCGGCGTACTTCTACCTGCTGCAGCACTGGGGCGCGACCAGGGTCGCCACCTCGACGTACGTCAACCCGGTGGTGGCGGTGATCCTGGGCGCGCTGCTGCTGCGCGAAGCGGTCACCTGGAGCATGGTGGCGGGGGCGATCGTCGTGTTCGCCGGGGTGACGCTGGTGTTGCGCGACCAGCAGGCCGTCGCCAGGGCCTGAGACGCCGTCGCTCGACCCCGCATGACGCGGGGGCGCCGGCAGTGCTAAATTGCGCCGGGGAGGACGTATGGCATCCAAGCTCAAGGGGCGGCACTCGAAGGAGATCCACGGCGGGCTCGATCCCGCGGACCACCGCGGCGCGGTTTCGGTGCCGATCTACCAGACGTCCACGTTCGCGTTCCCGACCGCCGAAGAGGGCGCCGCGCGCTTCGCCGGCACCTCGGCCGGGCCGATCTACACCCGCCTCGGCAACCCCACCGTCGCGGCGCTGGAGGAGTGCGTCGCCCACCTCGAAGGCGGCTGCGGCGCGGTCGGGACCGCGACCGGGATGGCCGCGGTGAGCGTGGCGTTCCTCGCCGTGCTGCGCAACGGCGACCACGTCGTCGGCACCCACCCGCTCTACGGTCCGTCGCGTGGCCTGCTCGAGAAGTACTTCACGCGGCTCGGCGTCGCCTCGACGTTCGTGCCGGCCGCCGACCCCGCGGCGCTCGCCGCCGCGATCCGGCCGGAGACGAAGATGGTGTTCGTCGAGACCCCGGCGAACCCGACCCTGGACCTCGTGGACGTGCAGGCCGCCGCCAAGGCGGCGCACGCGGCCGGCGCCCTGTTGGTCGTGGACAACACGTTCGCCGGCCCGCACCTGCAGCGCCCGATCGAGCTCGGGGCCGACGTCGTGCTGCACTCGATGACGAAGTCGCTCAACGGGCACGCCGACGTGGTGGCGGGGATCGTGGTGGCGCGCGAGCCCAAGGTGCTGGCGGCGCTCGCCGACGCCGCGCGCACGTTCGGCTTCACGATGGACCCGCACCAGGCGTGGCTGGTGCTGCGCGGGATCCGCACCCTCGGGATGCGGGTCGAGCGCGCGCAGGCCAACGCGCAGGCGCTCGCGGCGTGGCTGGAAGGGCACGAGGCGGTGGAGTGGGTGCGCTACCCGGGCCTGCCGTCGCACCCGCAGTTCGAGCTCGCGCAGCGGCAGATGGACGGCCCCGGCGCGGTGCTCGCCTTCGAGCTGCGCGGCGGCGTCGATGCCGGGCGGCGGCTGATGAACGCGGTCAAGATGATCACCCTGGCGGTGTCGCTCGGCGGCGTCGAGTCGCTGATCGAGCACCCGGCCTCGATGACGCACTCGAAGGTGGCGGCGGACGAGCAGCTCCGGCAGGGGATCACGCCCGGCCTGGTCCGCCTCGCCGTCGGCTGCGAGGACCTCGAGGACGTGCGCGCCGACCTCGAGCAGGCGTTCGCCGCCGTCGCCGCCGCGACCCCCGCCCTCGCCCGCTGAGGGCCCACCCGGCCAAGCCTCTGTGTAGCGGCCGACGCTCGCATCGGTCTCCTGCCAGGGCATGCCCCACCTCCCTACCCACCGGCATGCCCAACCTGTTACCGGTGTCCCGAGGTCAATCTGTGACCCATGTCCCGAGGTCGTACAGCTTGCCCCCGCCCGTGCTGGTTCCCGTGACGTTGCCCGCCACGCGCGGGCGGCCGCAAGGGCCGCCCGCACACGGAGACCAACGGTACGGACAGGGCCGGCGTTTGCGAGCAAACGGCGCTACGGATTCAAGGACGGCGCGCCCAGAGATCGCGCCCCACATTTGCCTGCCAACTTCCCCGACGGTCCCGTCCCGAATAATCCGGGCTCCGGGTGGGTCGGGGCTCGGAGGGACCAGCTTGTGTTGAGGTTTCACAAGTTCGGTGGTACAAATCGCGTATCGATCACTTCCCGTGAGGCCGCCTTGGGCCGCACCTTCGAAGCAGCGCCGGTCAAGCGATCCGGAAAGCGGAGGAGCCGATGGAGCAGAGAGTCTCGGCCGGGATCCAGCGCCACGTGGACAGGGCCAACGAGCTGACCGCCCGCCGCCGGGCGTTCCGCGCCCAGGTGCGCAGGCTCAAGTTCGACACCATCGCGGTGCACGGCACCTACGGCATCGAGGAGGCGTTCGCCGCCGGCCAGGGCGGCATCGTCGAGCCGATCTTCCCGTCGACCTCGCAGGCGTACCGCGACAGCGACGAGATGGAGGCCGGCCTCGGCTACCTGATCCCCACCTGGTGCTACTCCCGCATCCACAACCCGACGGTGTTCTACCTCGAGGAGACGCTCGCGTTGCTCGAGTCGTACGGGTGCCCCGGGGACGCGTCGTGCCTGTGCACGAGCTCGGGGATGGCGGCGATCAAGCAGGCGGTCGAGCCGCTGCTGGCGCTCTCCGGCGCGCCGGGCGAGGCGGTGAACTTCGTCTCGGCGGCGCAGGTGTACGGCGGCACCTTCCAGCTCTTCAACGTAAGGATGCGCGAGCGCGGCGCCGCGGTACGCTGGGTGACGGAGCCGTGGGAGATCGAGGCGTGGCGCGAGCTGGTGGACGAGGACACCCGCTTCCTCTACGCGGAGATGCCGTCCAACCCGCAGCAGGCGTGCGTCGACCTGGCGGCGCTGGCCGAGCTGGCGCACGCGCACGGGATTCCGCTCCTCGTCGACGCGACGATCGCGACGCCGGCGCTGATGCGGCCGCTGGCGCACGGCGCCGACGTCGTCGTGCACTCGCTCACCAAGACCGTCGGCGCCGGCGGCTTCGCGGTCGGCGGCGCGGTGATCGCCCGCCACGGCCTCACCAGCCGGCATTTGGCCGAGGATGCGAGGGGCGACTACGCGACGTGGCTGAAGCTGTGGCCGTTCCGCGACTCGGGGCCGTGCATGGCCCCGCACTCCGCGTTCTTCCTCCTCAACGAGCTGCGCACGCTGCGGATGAAGGTCGAGCGGATGTCCGCCAGCACCGTCGCGGTGGCGCGCGTCCTCGCGCGGCACCCGAAGGTGGCGCGGGTGGACTACCTCGGGCTGCCGGAGCACCCGCTGCACGCCCTCGCGTCGCGGTACATGACGCTGGTGGACGACGGGACGCCGACGTTCGGCCACCTGATGTCGTTCACGATCGCAGGCTCGGCCGCCGACGCGAGGAGGTTCTTCGACGCGCTGCAGCGCATCTACCGCGCCACCGACCTGGGGCGGATCAAGTCGGTGGCGACGATCCCGGCGATCTCGACCCACCACCAGCAGGGCGAGGAGGGGCGCCGGCTCGCCGGCATCCCGCCGACGATGGTGCGGCTGTGCGTGGGCGGGGAGCACCCCGACGACGTGATCGCCGACCTCGACCAGGCGCTGGCGCGGATCTAGGATTCGGGGACAGGCTGCTCGTGGCGACCCATGCCGACTCGGAGGTCCCGGATCGACTGGGCCATCAGGTTGGGACAATCTGGACGGGTGTCTGAAACGCAATTCGCAGGAGGGTGACATGCGATTGGTATTCATCGGATTCGGGACGGTGGGGCAGGGGCTCGCGGAGCTGCTGCTCGCCGGGCGCGAGGAGCTGGCCCGGCGGTACGGCCTTGAGTGGACGGTCACCGGGATCGCCGACACCGTGAAGGGGAGCGCCTACGACCCGGCGGGGATCGACCTCGCCGGGGCGCTCGCCCTGGCGGCCAAGGGTGAATCGCTGGCGGCGCTCGACCGCGGCGGGAAAGGGTGGGACGCCCTCGGGATGGCGCGGCACGCCGAGGCCGACGCGCTGCTCGAGGCGACCTTCACCGACATCACGACCGGCGAGCCCGCCACCAGCCACATCCGGGCGGCGCTGGAACGCGGGGTCCACGTGGTGACGACCAACAAGGGGCCGCTCGCCCTCCACTACCGCGAGCTGGCGGCGCTCGCCGAGGCGCACGGCGCCGAGTTCCTGTTCGAGGGGACCGTGATGAGCGGCACCCCGGTGCTCAACCTCGTCCGCGAGACGCTGGCCGGCGCCGAGGTTCTCGAGATGCAGGGGATCCTCAACGGGACGACGAACTACATCCTGACCCGGATGGAGGAGGGCCTCTCCTACGAGGACGCGCTCGCCAAGGCGCAGGAGCTTGGCTACGCCGAGGCGGTCCCCGACGCCGACGTGCTGGGGTGGGACGCGCTCGCCAAGGTCACGATCCTCGCCAACGTCGTGTTCGGCGCCGCGCTCGAGCCGGGCGACAGCCCGTGCGAGGGGATCACCAAGATCACCGCGGCCGACATCGCCAGGGCCAAGGCCGAGGGCAAGCGCTACAAGCTGATCGGCCGGGTCTGGCGCGAGGGCGCAAAGGTCAGGGCGGCGGTCGCCCCGCGCCTGGTGGACCTCGCCCAGCCGCTCGCGGGGGTGATGGGCGCGACCAACGCGGTCGCGATCCGCACCGACGCCCTCGGCGAGGTCACCATCGTCGGCCCGGGGGCAGGGAAGGCGCAGACCGGCTTCGCGATGCTCACCGACCTGCTGACGATCGTGCGGAGGCGCTCATGAGGATGTTGCTCGCAGGCTCGTGGGTGGACCGCGACAAGACGATCGAGGTCCGCGACCCGTTCGACGACTCCCTCATCGACGCCGTGCCGCGCGCGTCCGCCGCGGACGTGGAAACCGCACTCGCGGCGGCGGTCCAGGGGTTCGAGATCGCGCGCAGGATGACGGTCTACGAGCGGGCGCAGGTCCTGCTCAAGACCGCCGCGATCGTGCAGGGCCGCCTCGAGGAGTTCGCGACCACGATCGCCCGGGAGGGCTCCAAGACGATCCGCGAGGCGCGCAAGGAGGCGCGGCGCTGCGTCAACACGCTGACGGTCTCCGCCGAGGAGGCCAAGCGCATCGTGGGCGAGACGATCCCGTTCGACTCGTTCCCCGGCGGCGAGAAGCGGGTGGGGTACTACCAGCGGGTGCCGATCGGGGTGGTGCTCGCGATCACCCCGTTCAACGACCCGCTCAACCTGGTGGCGCACAAGCTGGGACCGGCGATCGCGGCCGGCAACGCGGTCGTGCTCAAGCCCGCGACGGTGACGCCGCTGTCGGCGCTCAAGCTCACCGAGGCGTTCGTCGAGGCGGGGCTGCCCTCGCTCGTCCTGCAGACGCTCACGGGCCACGGGGCCGAGGTCGGCGACGCGCTCGTGGCCGACCCGCGCGTGCGGATGATCTCGTTCACCGGCGGCCTCGAGGCCGGGCAGCGGATCACGAAGCTCGCGGGGATCAAGAAGATCGGGATGGAGCTCGGCTCCAACTCGCCGGTGATCGTGTGGCGCGACGCCGACGTCCGCTGGGCGGCCGAGACGTGCGTGTCGGGGGCGTTCTGGGCCGCGGGGCAGAACTGCATCGGCGTCCAGCGCATCTACGTCCACCGGGACGTGTACGACGCGTTCCGCGACGGGATGGTCGAGTTCACCGCGAGGTACAGGATCGGCGACAAGATGAAGGAAGACACGGATATGGGGCCGATGATCACCGAGGGCGAGGCCACGCGCGTCGAGCGCTGGGTCGCCGACGCCGCACAGGCCGGCGCCAGGGTGTTGATCGGTGGCGGCCGCTCGGGGGCGCTGGTGCAGCCCACGGTGCTCGAAGGCGTCCCCAAGACGGCGACGATCCACCGCGAGGAGGTGTTCGGGCCCACCGTCAACCTCTACCCGGTGGCGACCGTCGAGGATGCGCTCGCCGAGGCGAACTCGCTGCCGTTCGGGCTACACGCGGCGCTGTTCACCCGCGACGTCGACATGGCGTTCAAGCTCGCGCTCGGCCTCGACGCCGGAGGGGTCATGATCAACGACTCCACCGACTACCGCCTCGATTCGATGCCGTTCGGCGGGATCAAGAACTCGGGGCTCGGCCGCGAGGGGGTGAAGTTCTCGCTGCAGGAGATGACGGAGCCGAAGGTCATCTGCTTCTACTTACCTACGATGTAGAGGGCTGCTGAGGGCGCCGCCGGCGTCGGACCCCATCGTCCGGTCGTCATCCCCGCGCAAGCGGGGATCCAGGCGTCGCCCCTGGTGAGTCGGTGGCTGGATTCCCGCTTGCGCGGGAACGACGACCAAGGAAGGCTGCGCGGCCTGCGGCCGGCGCGGCCGACTCTGACCACGGCCCACGGCTTCGCTGTGGCCGAGCCCCGAGCCCCGAACCCCGAACCCCGGTCTCTCAGGTGCTGAGCTTCCGGCCGAGGGTGGCCTCCACCTTCTCGATCTTCGTGGTGAGGCGGCCGGAGGCGCCGCGGCGCCAGTCGCCCTTGAAGGCGATGCTGATGCGGCCGCTATCCTCGGCCATGCGCTCGAAGCACGCCTTGACGACGGCCATCACCTCGTCCCACTCGCCCTCGACCGTGGTGCCCATCGGGCCGAGCCGGTAGGGCAGGCCCGACCGGTCGATGAGGTCGAGCGCGCGGGAGACCCAGGGCGACAGGCTCGCCCCCTTGTCCAACGGAGAGATCGAAAACTCGGCCAGCAGCATCATCGTCCTCCCGGCAGACGCCCGCCCGCGAACCGTGCAGCGACCGCCGCGGCGCCGCCTTGTTGAGATCCATGTGCAGTTTACGCCCGTCGCCTTGACAGCGCCCGCAGGCGTGTGACAGCATTTGGCCCCGCAACAGGTCCAGCGTGCTCGGGTGCGTGGGCTGCAGTTCGATGCTACCTTGAAGGAGGTGCGAGGCGTGGCTGAAAAACGGCACAGCACCATCATCATCGTCCCCCACGCTCACGGCAAGGTTTTCAAGATCCAGCTCTCGCCGGTGCTGCTCAAGTCGTTGATGTTCCTAGGGGTAACGCTTGGGTTCCTGGCCATCGTCTCGCTCGTCGCGTCGGGTACCTTCCTGCGGCAACGGGCGATGTACCGCGCCCTCCAGAGTGAGAACAAGCAGCTCAAGAAGAACAACCAGCGCCTCGAGGAGACGGTCGGCCAGGTGCAGGTGCGCCTGGCCCAGTTCGAGCAGCGCACCAAGGCTCTGGCGATCGCCGCCGGCGTCGCGAACCTGTTCTCCGACAGCACCCCCACGAGCACGGGGGTGGTCGGCAGCGGTGGCCCGCTCAACAAGTTGGCGGCCGAGCCCGGCACCCTGCTGAAGCGGCAGGACCAGCTCGACAAGCAGCTCGCCAAGGTCGAGCAACGGCTCTCCGACCAGGCGCTGATGCTCTCGCACACGCCGGTGGTGGCCCCGGTCGTCGGGGTGATCACCGACGGGTTCGGTCCCCGTATGGACCCGCTGACGCACCGGCCGGCGTTCCATGACGGCCTCGACATCTCGGTCGCGTACGGCACGGTCGTCACGGCGCCGGCCGACGGGGTGGTGGTGTACGCCGCTCGCGACGCCGGCTACGGCCGGCTGCTGAAGATCAACCACGGATACGGCTACACCACGATGTACGGGCACCTCGACCGTTTCCTGGTCAAGGAGGGCGCCCGGGTGACGCGTGGCGAGCCGATCGGCAAGGTGGGGATGTCGGGCCGCACGACCGGCCCGCACCTGCACTACGAGGTGTGGAAGGACGGCGAGAAGGAAAACCCGCTGTACTACATCCTCGACGCGTTCTGACGGCAGTCCCCGACGAGCAGACGATGGCGCCACACGCCCGGGCCGCGGTCGGTGTGCGGCTGTGGCCGCAGCGCTACGCGATCGCCCGCCTGCTCGCGGTTCCGGATCCGTTTCCGACGTCCCCGGCCGGCGGTCCCCCGATCGCGCTGATCGCCGACCACGACGAGGTGAGCCTGGTGGCGCCCGAGGAGGTCGTGGAGGCGCAGGGCGGCCTGGTCGAGCGGGTCGGGAAGGGGTGGCGGGCGCTCACGCTCGATGCGACGTTCCCCCTGACGACCGTCGGTCTGCTGGCCGTCGTCAGTCGCGCGCTCGCCGACGTCGGCATCCCGCTCATGGTGCTCTCGAGCTACGGCACGGATCACTTCCTGGTGCCCGACGAGACCCTGGGCCGGGCGCTTGCGGCTCTCGGCCAGGCCCGCCTCGAGCGTTTCCTCCCTGAGGAATAGCCGCTCGCGGCCGGGCCGGGCGGGGTGCCGGGGGAGAACTTTGTCACGTGTCTGTGCGTAGTGAAAGGTGTCACGCGTGGAGGCAGTCATGACGGCGAAGCGGAAGCGTTGGGTGATCGGGACGGCGGTGGGCGTGGTCGTGGTCGGGGCGGCGGTGGCGCTGGCCGCCCGGGCCAGGAATACCGACCCGGTCAAGGACGACACCCCTTTGGGCAAGGTCGCGCTCGCCGACGTGCAGGTCGAGGTGCTCGAGGTCGGCACCGTCGAGCCCGAGGTCAAGGTGGACGTCAAGTCGGCGCTCTCCGGAAAGGTCGTCGAGCTGCCCGTCCGCGAGGGCGACGTGGTCAAGAGGGGTCAGCTCATCGCCGCGATCGAGCCTGACGTCAACCAGGCGCAGACGCTCGCCGGCGTGCGCCGCGGCGTCAACCAGGCCGAGATCGACTTCGCCGACGCCAGCAAGGACTACATCGCCAAGCAGGAGCTGCTCAAGAACGGCCTGATCTCGGAGGAGGCGCACCGGGAGGCCGAGACGCGCTACAAGACCATGCGCGAGGAGCTCGACGCGGCGCGCGAGAAGTCCGCGATCATGGCGTCGTCGGGCGTGCCGGTCAGCACGACGGCCGACCAGCGCATCAACATCGCCGCCCCGATGGACGGCGTGGTGATCACCCGTCCGGTCGAGCTCGGCGAGGCGGTCACCGGGGCGGGGTCGTTCAACGCGGGGACGGTGATCGCCACCGTCGCCGACCTCTCGACGATGTTGGTCAAGGCCGGCGTCAACGAGGTCGACATCGGCAAGGTGCGGCTCGGCGCTCCCGTCACGGTGACCCTCGACGCGTACCCGAAGGTCCGCTTCCCGGCCAAGGTGTCGCGCATCGCCCCGGCCGCGCGCCTGGAGGACCAGGTCAAGGTGTTCGACGTCGAGGTGTCCCTCGACTCGCAGGGCAAGGAGCTGCGCACCGGCATGACCGCCAACGTGTCGATCAAGGGCGACAAGGCGGTCAAGGTGCTCGCGGTTCCCGTGGAGTCGGTCTTCCACCGCGAAGACGGCGAGGTCGTGTACGTCAGGAGGACCGCGCTCGCGGCCGGCAACGGCAAGCCGCCGGCCCCCAAGGCGACACCCAACCCGCGCGAGGCGTGGAAGCAGCGGTTCGAGGAGCGCAAGGTCGAGACCGGGATCGCCTCGCTCGCCAACGTGCAGATCGTCTCCGGCCTCGTCGCCGGCGAAGAGGTCGCGCTCGAGGATCCGAGCAAGCCGAAGAAGAAGGAGGATCAGTCGTGAGCGATCCCCTGCTCCAGCTCGCCGGGGTCTGGAAGACTTACGACGCGGGCGACGTCGCGGTCCACGCCCTGCGCGGCATCGACCTCGAGGTGGCGCGCGGCGAGTACGTCGCGATCATGGGGCCGTCGGGCTCGGGAAAGTCCACGCTCATGCACATCCTGGGCTGCCTCGACACGCCCACGAAGGGCAGCTATCGCCTCGCCGGCGAGGAGGTCGCCGACCTCTCCCGCGGGCGTCTGGCGGAGCTGCGCAACCGGTTCATCGGCTTCGTTTTCCAGGCGTTCAACCTGCTCCCGCGGGCGAGCCTCCAGCGCAACGTCGAGCTGCCCCTGCTGTACGGCGGGGTCGGCGGCGACGAGCGGCGGGCGCGCTCGCGCGAAATCCTCACCCGGGTCGGCCTCGGCGACCGCGGGCGGTCGCTGCCCACTCAGCTCTCCGGCGGCCAGCGCCAGCGCGCGGCGGTGGCCCGCGCCCTGGTGACGGGTCCCGCGCTGCTCCTGGCCGACGAGCCGACCGGGAACCTGGACCAGAACACCGGCGGCGAGGTGATGGAGCTGTTCGACGAGCTGAATCGGGCCGGCCAGACCGTGATCCTGGTGACCCACGACCCGATGGTCGCCGGGCACGCCAAGCGGATCGTGAGGATCGTCGACGGGCTCGTCGAGACCGGGGAGAGGGCGGCCGCGTGAACCTCGCGATGGCCGTCGCGGACGGTTTCGCCGAGGTGCGCGCGCACGCCGGTCGCACCGCCCTGCAGACCCTCGGGGTCGTGCTCGGCGTCGGCTCCGTGATCGGCACGATGGGCCTGACCGCCGGCGGCAAGCAGCAGAGCCTGAAGTACTACGCCGAGTCGGGCGGGGTGCTCAAGTGCATGGTGTGGTCGAAGCCGCTGGAGAACGTCCGCACGTCGGCGCGCGAGAAGGCGAGTCTCGGCCTGACCATGGACGACGTCGTGGCGGTGCGCGCGTCGGTGCCGGGGTTCGACCTGGTCGAACCCACGGTGGACCGCTACCTGCCGGTGCGCACGGCCCGGCTGACGCGCAACGAGAGCGTCTCGGGCGTGGCGCCCCGCTATCAGGAGCTGCACGAGCTCCTCGTCGAGCGCGGCCGCTTCATCGGCGCGGAGGACGTCGCCACCCGCAGCGCGGTATGCGTGCTCGGCGCGAACCGGGCCCGCGAGTTCTTCGGCAGCGACGACCCGATCGGTCGGACGATCCGGCTCGGGGACACGATGTACGGCGTCGCGGGCGTCCTCACGTACCGCGAGTTCTACTGGAACAAGGCGGAGACCTACAACTCGCTCGACTGGATGAACGACCTGATCCTCGTCCCGGTGACCGCGCTGCAGGTCCGTCAGGTCGGGGCCGGCTCGAAGGCCATCGACGAGATCTCGATGCGCCTGAAGGACCGCGAGGCGGCCAAGGCGGCGGTGCCCGCCGTGAAGCGCCTGCTGCTCGCTCGCCACGGCGCCGAGGACTTCCAGGTCTACGCCCGCGTCGACCGCCTGCAACAGATGGACCAGCAGGGCAAGGTGTACGACCTCACCTTCATGATCTGCGGGTTGATCTCCTTGATCGTGAGCATCATCGTGAACGCCAACATCCTGCTCGCGTCGTTCACCGAACGGATGCGCGAGGTCGGCGTCCGCAAGGCGCTCGGCGCCAAGGGGTGGCACATCGCCGTGCAGTTCATGTGCGAGATGCTGGTGGTGACCGGCATCGGGGCGGTCCTCGGCCTCGCCGTGGGCATCGGGTTCGTGCACGGCATCGCGGCGCTGCTCGGCCAGACCGCGGCCCTCACCCCGGCGATGCTGGTCGTCTCCGTGGCCGCCGCGGCCGTCGTCGGCCTGGTCGCGGGGTTCTACCCCGCCGTACGGGGCGCGCGGCTCGACCCGGTCGTCGCGCTGAGGTACGAGTGATGGCGTTCTGGGAAGCCGTCCGCACGACCTTCGCCGAGATCTGGGGCCACAAGATGCGCTCCGGCCTGACCCTCGTCGGTGTGGTCCTCGGCACCCTCGCCGTCGTCGTGATGGTGACGATGATCGAGGCGATCAAGGTGATGGTGTGGGAGGGGATCAAGGGCCTCGGCTACGACGGCGTCATGTTCATCTCGCAGCGGGCGCCGCAGACCCCGCTCGAGCGCAAGAAGGTGCAGTTCTCCAACGGCCTCGCGATCAGCGACGTCAACTCCCTCGCCGCGTGGGGCAGCGACTACGACGCGGTGGCGGCCCTGTCGGTGCTGGACACGATCGCGAAAGGCGGCGGCGAGGAGCGACGGGTGCGGGTGTACGGCGTCACCCCGTCCTACGCCGAGGTGCGCAACCGGAAGGTCAGCTCGGGCCGCTTCTTCGACGCCCGCGACGAGGCCGCGCGGCGGCGGGTCGCGGTGCTCGGCGCTGAGCTGGCCGAGGCGATGTTCGGGTCGTCGGATCCCATCGGTCGCGAGATCCGGCTCGGCGACGCGATCTTCCGGGTGATCGGCGTCGAGGCCAGGATCGGCAACAACCAGGTCAACGACGGCGGCTCGGGACGGCGGGAGATGAACGGAGTCCTGGTGGGACTCCAGGCGTTCCGCGCCTACCTGCGCGGCGGCGACCGGATCGCCCTCCTGATGATCAAGAGCTCGGACGAGACGCACTTTTCGGCCGTGCAGTCCGAGACGGAGCGGCTCGTGCGCCGCGCCCACCACGGCGTCAGCGACTTCCACGTCGAGAACGTCGCCGACGAGATCTTCAAGGCCGAGGCCAGGATCCGGGAGATGCTGCGCAACTGGACGATCGTCATGGCGGCGATCGCCGGCATCTCGCTGCTGGTCGGCGGCGTCGGCATCTACTCGGTGCTCAAGATCTCGCTCGCCGAGCGCCTGTACGAGATCGGCCTGCGCAAGGCGATCGGCGCGTCCGACCGGGCGATCCTGCTGCAGTTCCTCGTCGAGTCCACGAGTCTGTCCGCGCTCGGTGGCCTGCTCGGGTGCGGGCTCGGGGTGGTGGTGACACGGCTGGTCTCGGGGTCGTTCGAGGCCGGCCTGCCGCTGGCGCCGCTCGGCCTCGTGCTCGGGATCTCCTTCGCCGTGGCGGTCGGGCTGTTCGCGGGGGTGTTTCCGTCGCTGTCCGCCGCCCGCCTGACCCCCGTCGAAGCCCTCCGCGGCTAGGCGTTCGCCGGGCGCCGCCGATAGCGGACCATCTGCGTTGTCGGGCTGCGGCGGTTCGGGTCCTCACGTAGCCTCCGGCTACGCTCCGGTCCGACCGCCTTGCCCTCCTAGCATCTGGCCCACTCTCGGCGGCGCGGCTACACGCCGCAAGTGGCGAGGCCCTGCCTTCGGTGGGGTGTTCGTCTTCGAGCGTGGTGCTCGAGGTCGCGCGGCCTGCGGCCGGCGCGGCCGGCTCTGACCACTGACCACTGACCACTGACTACTGACCACGGACCACTGACCACGGACCACTGACTACTGACCACGGACCACGGACCACGGGCCACGGTCTCAGGCTTTGCGCAGGACGAGGACGCGCTCGATCCCGGCGTGGTCGAGGCCGCGGTGGATCTCGACGAGGCCGCTCGCGGCGACGGCGGCCCGCAGCCCCGCGCGCTGCCGCGGCCCCATCTCGAGCATCGCGTGGCCGCCGGGCGCCAGCAGCCGCGGCAGGTCGGCCATGAACGTCCGCAGCAGGTCGGCGCCGTCCTCCCCGCCGGCGAGAGCAACGTGCGGCTCGTGCGCGCGGATCTCGACGGCGAGCCCCGGGATCTCGTCGGCGGGGACGTAGGGGAGGTTGGCGACCACGAGGTCGAACTCCCCGCGCACGTGGGCCGCGAGGTCGCCGGCGGTGAAGCGGACGCTCGCCCCCAGGGCGCGGGCGTTGGCGGCCGCGACGGCGACGGCCTCCGGGGACACGTCGGTGGCGGCGACGCTGGCGCCGGGCAGCTCGAGGGCGAGGGTGACCGCGAGGCAGCCGGAGCCGGTGCCGACGTCGAGGATCCGAGGGCGCTCGGGCTCCGGAACCGTGAGGGCGCACTCCACGATCAGCTCGGTCTCCGGGCGGGGAATCAGGACGGCGGGCGTGACAGCGAACAGGCGGCCCCAGAACGGGCAGGAGCCGACGATGTAGTGCGCCGGCTCCCCCGCCGCGCGGCGCGACAGCCAGGTGCGGAAGAGCGCCTCCGTCGCCGCGGCGACCGGTTCCTCCGCGTGCGCGAGCAACCACGCCTCCGTCTGTCCCAGCGCGCGGGCGAGCAGCCAGCGCGCCTCGCGGCGCGGGTTGGGCAGGCCGTCGCCGGCGGTCAGCGCCGCCGCCCCCTCCGCCTGCAGCTGGGCGATCGTCATCGACCCGCCCGGCGGGCGGCGCGCGCCACGACGAGGCGCGCCGCGACGGTCGCCGCGACCACGCCGGCGCCGATGCTCAGCACCACCGTGGCCCCCGCGGCGCGCAGCACGAGCGCCGTCGCGGCGAGAAGGGTCCCGGCGACCCAGGTGGCCGTCGTCATCGCGGCGAGCGGCGGCAACGGGCGGAAACGGCGCGCGTGGAAGACGAGCGCGGTGCTCCAGAACAGCCCGCCCCACCAGCCGAGGCCGAACCCGACGGAGCCCTGGACGAACAGCCGCGCCGCCGGGGTATCGGTCGCGAGCAGCCGGAGCGGCGGCATTCCGAACGCCACCGCCGCGCCGGCCACCCCCATGATCAGGGCGGCGCCGAACGCGAACCTCACCTCGCCGAGGATCCGCGGGCGGTGGAACAGTCCCCGCAGACCGCCCCGGGCCGGCGCGGGGCCGCCCTGGGTCGGTGACGGCGCGGCGTCCGCGACGCCCCGGCGGTCGTCGCGGGCGCTCATCCGGCGGAGGCCAGCTCGCGCTCCAGCCGCTCCGCCTGCAGCTGGGCGATGAGCGGGTCGAGGAGGAGGTCGAGGTTTCCGTCGAGGATCTCGGCGAGACGGTGGTTGGTGAGGCCGACGCGATGGTCGGTGACGCGCGACTGCGGGAAGTTGTAGGTGCGGATCTTCTCCGAGCGGTCGCCGCTGCCGACCATCGAGCGCCGTTCGGCCGCGAGCTGGTCCCGCTGCTCCTGCTGCGCGATCTCGTACAGGCGGGCCTTCAGGATGCGCATCGCCTTGAGGCGGTTCTGCTGCTGGCTGCGCTCGTCCTGGCACTGGACGACGATGTTGGTGGGCAGGTGCGTGATGCGGATCGCGGAGTAGGTGGTGTTGACCGACTGACCGCCGGGCCCCGAGGAGCAGAACGTGTCGATGCGCAGGTCCTTGAGGTCGACCTGGACCTCCACCTCCTCGGCCTCGGGCAGCACCGCGACGGTGGCCGCCGAGGTGTGGATGCGCCCCGAGGCCTCGGTGGCGGGGACGCGCTGCACGCGATGCACGCCCGACTCGTACTTGAGCCGGGAGTAGGCGCCGTCGCCCTCGACCAGCGCGACGGCCTCGCGGATCCCGCCCATCCCGGCCTCGGAGAGGTCGGTGACGGTCACACGCCAGCGCCGGCCCTCGCCGTAGCGGGTGTACATGCGCAGCAGCTCGGCCGCGAACAGCGCCGCCTCTTCGCCGCCGGTGCCGGCGCGGACCTCGAGGATCACGTTCCGCGTGTCGTTGGGGTCGGGAGGGAGCAGCAGGAGCTTGAGCGCGCGCTCGCCCTCGGTCAGTTCCGAGGCGAGGCGGCGGACTTCGTCCTCGGCCATCGCCCTCATCTCGGGATCGTTCTCGCCGGCGAGCATCTCCTTCGCGCCGCGCTCCTCATCGACCAGCTTGCGGTACGCCTGGTACGCCTCGACGACCGGCTCGATCTCGGCGAGCTTCTTGCTGACCTCGAGCAGGCGCTTGCGGTCCGCGAGGACATCGGGGCTGGCTTGCTCGTCGCGCAGCTCTTGCCAGCGGCGGGTCACCTCTTCGAGGCGCTGCATCATCCCGTTCACGTCGCAAGCCTACCTTTCGCAACCAGTTCCGGCAAGCCGCGCCGCCCGCCCGAAGACAACGCCAGCCGGGGGACGTTCCCCCGGCCGGCAGCAGTCGCACGCGTCAGATGGCGTCTTACGCCTTTTCGGTCTTGGCGTCGGTCTTGGCTTCGACCTTGTCGTAGCGGCGGTGGAAGCGCTCCACCATGCCGGCGGAGTCGATGAGCTTCTGCTTGCCGGTGAACAGGGGGTGGCACGCCGAGCAGATCTCGAGCCGGATGTCCTTCTTGGTCGAGCGCGTCTTGAAGACGTTGCCGCACGCGCACCGCACCTCGACTTCCTGGTACGCGGGGTGGATTCCTTCTTTCATCGGTGCCTCCACGCCCCAAACGGCGGGGCGCAGGATGATACAACATGCGGCCGGCGAGTACAAGGGCGGAGGCGGGAGCGGCCGCCGGGGGCGCGGCGGGTGTGGCACCATGGCGGCGGTGGGACCGTCGGCCGATGTGCAGTTGCTCGATCTCCTGGGCGCGTCGCAGCTGTTCCATGGGGTCGAACGCGAGGTGCTCGCAGAGGTTGTCGCGCGCGCCCGGGAGCAGCGCGCCGAGGCGGATCGAGCGGTGTTCACCGAGGGCGAACCGGCGGCCTGGTTCTGCGTCGTCGTGACGGGCCGCCTCAAGCTGACCCAGCTCGGGCTCGACGGCACCGAGGTCATCCTTCGCTTCGTGGGCCCCGGCGAGGCGGCGGCGGCCCTGGCCGTGTTCGAGGGCGCGGTCTACCCGGCGACGGCCTGGGCCGAGCGCGGCACCCGCACGCTGCTCTGGTCCCGCGAGACGATGCAGGCGCTGCTGCGCGCGCACCCCGCCCTGGCGCTCAACGCGCTCGAGCTGGTGTCCGGGCGGTTGCGCGAGGTGCAGGAGCGCTTCCGGGAGCTCGCCACCGAGCGCGTCGCCCAACGGATCGCCCGGGCGCTCCTGCGCCTCGTCCGCCAGGCCGGGAGGAAGGTCGAGGGCGGGGTCCTGATCGACATGCCGCTGTCGCGCCAGGACCTGGCCGCGATGACGGGCACGACCCTGTTCACCGTGAGTCGCGTCCTCTCGGAGTGGGAGTCGCAGGGGATCGTCGAGAGCGCTCGCGAGCGGGTCGTGGTCAAGCGCCCGCACGGCCTCGTCGCGCTCGCCGAGGACCTTCCCCCCTCCCAGCCCGGCGACGACCGCCAGTGAACCCCTGGCGCCGGGCGATCGTTCCTGCGCGGACCACGGACCACTGACCACGGACCACGTCGTTTCCGGGCTCTGTCTCTTTGCGCTGGCGCAACGACGGGCCGGGCGCGTTCCCCTACGGTCGCCTGCGGAGGAACGCAATGCCCGACGCCCCCAGCCCCACGTTGACGGTGGACGAAGCCTTGCGGCGCTGGCCGCAGCTGGCCGGGGTCTTCCTGCGGCGCCGCCTCGCCTGCCCGGGGTGCGCGATGGCGCCGTTCGACACGCTGCGCGACGTCGCCCAGGCCTACGGCCTCGACGTCGCCCGGCTGCTCGACGAGGTCGGGCGCGCCGCCGGCGCGAGTCGGCGGCCCTGAAAGGAGATCGAGATGTCCCCAACTGAAACGCTGAAGCACGAGCACACGATCGTCCTCATGGTGCTGGAGGGGGCCGAACGCGAAGCCGCGGCGATCAAGTCCGGTGCGGCCGTGAACGGCGAGAAGGTCGAGCTGATGGTGGAGTTCTTCAAGAACTTCGTCGACCGCTGCCACCACGCCAAGGAGGAAAAGCACCTGTTCCCGGCGCTCGCGGCGAAGGGCCTGCCGCCGGAGTCGGGGCCGGTCGCGGTGATGCTCCACGAGCACGAGCAGGGGCGAGCCGCAGTGCGGGCGATCGCCGCCGCGCTGCCGGGGGCGCGCGCCGGCGAGCCCAAGGCGGCGCGCGAGCTGGCGGACGCGCTGCTCGGCTACGCGGAGCTGCTGCGCGGGCACATCTTCAAGGAGGACAACGTCCTGTTCCCGATGGCCGACCAGGTGCTGCCGGCCCAGGAGCAGGCGCGACTCGCGGGCGCCTTCGACGAGGTCGAGCGGGAGGAGATCGGCCCGGGGGTGCACGAGCGCTACCACCGGCTGGCGCACGAGCTCGCCGGGCGGTAGGGCGTCGCCATCGCCGGCGCGAGTCGGGCCGCGCCGGGTCGGAGTTGCGCGAGTGCCGCGGTCGGGAGGCGCCGGCCGGCGGCGAGAGGAGGAGGGACGGTGATGTCATCGCACGCGGACAGGGTGAGCAGCACGCGCCGGCTGTGGCTGGCGCTGGGCGCGGTCGTGGTCGGCTCGTTCGCGGTGCTCGGCTACTTCGGCCGCGAGATCTACCTGCAGGCGCCGCCGGTCCCGACCCGGGTGGTGGCGGCCGACGGCCGGGTCCTGTGGACCGGGGCCGAGATCAAGGACGGCCAGAACGTCTGGCAGTCGATGGGCGGCCAGGAGGTCGGGACGGTGTGGGGACACGGCGCCTACGTCGCCCCCGACTGGTCCGCGGACTGGCTGCACCGCGAGGCCACGTTCATCCTCGACGGTTGGGCGCAGGCGGCGCACGGCAAGCCGTACGCGGCCCTCGACCCCGAGGCACAGGCCGCGCTGCGCGCGAGGTTGGCCGGGGAGGAGCGCGCCAACACGTACGATCCCGCGACCGGCGACCTCGTCGTGTCCCGCGACCGGGCCGCGGCGATCGCGGCGGTGGCGGCGCACTACGCCGCGCTGTTCGGCGATGACCCGGCGCTCGATCGGCTGCGCGACGCCTACGCGATCCCGGCCGACGCGATCCCGAGCCCGAGGCGCCGGCACGAGCTCAGCGGCTTCTTCTTCTGGGCCGCGTGGGCGTGCACGACCGATCGGCCGGGCTCTGCCGTCACCTACACGAACAACTGGCCGCCGGAGACGCTCGTCGGCAACCGGCCGACGCCGTCGCTGATCATCTGGACGGGGGTGAGCGTGATCGCCCTCCTCGCCGGCGTCGGCGCGCTGTCGTGGTGGCTCGCGGTGCAGCGCCGCAAGGGGGAGGACGACCACCCGTTGCCCGACTCCGACCCGCTCCTCGCCCTCGAGCCGACCCCGTCGATGCGTGCCACCCTCAAGTACTTCTGGACGGCCGCGGCGCTGCTCGTGGTGCAGATCGTGCTGGGCGCGGTCACGGCCCACTACGCGGTCGAGGGGAGCGGCTTCTACGGCATCCCGCTCGCTCGCTGGCTGCCGTACGCGGTGACGCGGACATGGCACCTGCAGCTCGGGATCTTCTGGATCGCCACCGCGTGGCTCGCCACCGGCCTGTTCATGGCGCCCGCGGTATCCGGCCGCGAGCCGCGGGGACAGCGCGCGCTGGTCAACGTCCTCTGGGTGTGCCTGCTCGTGATCGTGGTCGGCTCGATGGTGGGCCAGTGGCTCGGGATCCGGCAGCGGCTCGGCCTCGTCACGAACTTCTGGTTCGGCCACCAGGGGTACGAGTACGTCGACCTCGGGCGCTTCTGGCAGATCTTCCTCTTCGCCGGCCTCCTGATCTGGCTGGCGCTCATGGGGCGGGCGATGGCGCCGGCGCTCGCCAAGCCCGGGGAGAACCGCTCGCTGCTCGGCCTGTTCTTCATCTCGACGGCCGCGATCGCGGTGTTCTACGGCGCCGGCCTGATGTGGGGCCGGCAGACCAACCTGGCGATCGCGGAGTACTGGCGCTGGTGGGTCGTGCACCTCTGGGTCGAGGGGTTCTTCGAGGTGTTCGCCACCGTCGTGATCGCCTTCCTGTTCACGCGCATGGGGCTGCTGCGCGTCGAGTCGGCGACCGCGGCCGTGCTCTTCTCCACCGCCATCTTCCTCAGCGGCGGGATCATCGGGACGTTCCACCACCTCTACTTCGCCGGCACCCCGACCGCGATCCTGGCCCTCGGCGCCAGCTTCAGCGCCCTCGAGGTCGTGCCTTTGGTCCTGATCGGCTTCGAAGGGTACGGCAACTTCACCCTCTCCACCGCGCGGCCGTGGGTGGCGGCGTACAGGTGGCCGATCTACTTCTTCGTCGCTGTCGCGTTCTGGAACCTGGTCGGGGCCGGTCTGTTCGGGTTCCTCATCAACCCGCCGATCGCCCTGTACTACATGCAGGGCCTCAACACCACCCCGCTACACGGGCACGCCGCGCTGTTCGGCGTCTACGGGATGCTGGGGATCGGGCTCATGCTCTTCTGCATGAAAGGGCTCTCCGGCCACAACGTGTGGCGGACCGGGGCCCTCAAGTTCGCGTTCTGGGCGATCAACGCCGGCCTCGCCCTCATGTGCCTCATAAGCCTGCTCCCGGTCGGGCTGATGCAGACCTGGGCGAGCGTCTCGCACGGCATGTGGTACGCGCGCTCCGCCGAGTTCAGCCAGACGCCGGCGATGCACCTGTTCCGCTGGCTGCGGGTGGTCGGCGACACGGTCTTCGCCGCGGGCGTGCTCGCCCTGGCCTGGTTCATCCTCGGCCTGGCGACCGGATGGTCGGTGACCGGGAAGCGGGATGCGGCCCTCGACCGCCGTCCCGTGGGTCCGCCGAGGTAGGCCGCGCCGGTCAGGAGTCCTTGTGGCGGTCGGCCGCCCACCCCGCGGCCGGGTTGGGCGGCCGGCCGCCGGATCCCGACGCCCTGGACCGCGACGCGGCCCGCGTGACCGAGATCGCAACCGGTCGGAACGACACCCACGTACAATCGGGAGGCATGGTCCTCGCGATCGCCCTGCTCGCCGCGGCGGCCTCCGCGCCCGTCCCGGAGGTGGCCGCCGGCACTCCGATCGTGGCGATCACGATCATCCGCACGGACATCTTCGACACCTCGGAGCCGGGGACGGCGGCGTGGCCGTACCGTTGGGCGAACCACCTCCACGTGCTCACACGCGAGCGTTTCATCCGCTCGCTGCTGTTGTTCAAGGTCGGCGACCCGGTCGACCCGGCCCTCCTGGCGGAGAGCGAA
Source organism: Acidobacteriota bacterium (assembly GCA_004298115.1). Lineage (GTDB taxonomy): Bacteria > Acidobacteriota > Thermoanaerobaculia > Thermoanaerobaculales > Thermoanaerobaculaceae > RBG-13-68-16. Next base: position 13,778 of record SCRJ01000047.1, on the reverse strand, counting down.
AGGCTGCTGCGCAGCACCGGCTTCCTGAGCCCGGTCACGATCACGGCCCGGGCCGCCCCGGGTGGGGCCGAGGTGGTCGTGCGCACGCACGACCAGTGGACCACCGAGGTGGGGCTCTCCTTCGGCGCGTTCGGCAAGCGCAAACACGCCGGCGGTAGCCTCACCGAGGAGAACTTCCTGGGGTGGGGCAAAGAGCTCGACGTCGAGTACGACTCGACCTCGGAGCGGACGACGACGACGTTCCAGTACAAGGACAGCCTCCTGCTCGGCAGCCGGTGGCAGCTCAAGCTCCTGCACAAGAACGCATCCGACGGCAAGAGCGACGGGTTCCGCCTCGAGTACCCGTTCTTCGCGCTCGCGACCCCGCGCGCCGCGGCCGTGGATTGGCAGAGCGTCACCCTGACCGACTACCTGTACGCGAACGGCGACAAGGCCGTCTCCGGCGCCGCCCGAACCCGGTCGTTCCTGCTCTGGGGCGGGCTGCGCCTCCCGGGCGACGCCGTCACGACCAACCGGCTGACCCTCGGCGTGTTCTACGACCGGGCCGAGTTCTCGAAGTGGCAGTGGTCCGACGGGCGCGCGTACCCGACGCCGGCCGGGCACGACATGCGCGGTGTCCAGGTCGGCTGGGACCACGAGGTGGATCGCTGGGAGGTCGTCCGCGGCTTCCGTGCGTGGGAGCGCCAGGAGGACGTGCCGCTCGGCCCCAACTGGACGGTGTCGGCCGGGTTCTCGCTGCCGGCGTTCGGTGGCGACCGCACCCGCGTCAAGCTGGACGGCCTGTTCAACGTGGGGATGCTGCGAGGGCGGCAGTACTCGTGGCTCAACCTCGCGGCCTCCGGGAGGATCGAGCGCGGGGGGGTCGGCAACGCCGTGACCCACGTGGATTTCGGGACGGCGCGCACCGGCCCGGTCGGCTGGCGCGGTCGCGTCGCGCTCGATTTGGGCCACAACCTGGACGGCGACCGGCAGTTGACGCTGGGGGCCGACACCGGCCTGCGGGGCTGGAACCCGGACACTTTCGACGGCACCTCGCGAGTGGTCACGAACCTCGAGTGGCGGCACGTGCTCACCGGGGAGGTGCTGCACCTCGGCATCATCGGCGGCGTCGTGTTCGCCGATGCGGGCAAGACCTGGAGCCCGCGCGTCGGTCCCGGGACCGACGGGGTGCGCAAGGACGCCGGTGTGGGCTTGCTGGTCGAGTCCACGCGCGCGTCGCTGGTGCGCGTGATCAGGATCGAGGTGGCGTTTCCGGACGGCGGCGGAAAACCGCTCTACCTGGTGTCCGGGGACTCGTTGTTCTGAATCGGTGACGCGAGGTTAGGCGCGCGACAGGTATTCGCCGGTGCGGGTGTCCACGACGATCTTGATGCCCGTGCCGATGAACTGCGGCACGTTGACCGTGATCCCGGTCTCGAGCTTGGCGGGCTTGGCGCCGCCGGCGGCGGTCGCGCCCTTGAGCGGCGGGTCGGTCTCCACGACCTCGAGGACGACGGTGTTCGGCAGCTCGAGCCCGACCGGTAGCCCCTCGTAGAAATCCACGGTGATGACGGTATCCGGCAACAGGAATCCGATCGCCTCGCCGAGCACCTCGTCGGCGAGCGAGAGCTGGTCGAACGTCTCGGTGTTCATGAAGTGGTGCCCCGAGGGGTCGGAGTAGAGGTATTGCATGTCGTGCGTGTCCAGGCTTGCCTTCTCGACCCGGTCCTCGGAACGGAACCGATGCTCGATCTGGTTGCCGGTTTTGATGTTGCGCAGCTTGCACTGGACCATGCCCCGCCAGTTCCCTGGCGTCACGTGCACCACCTGGAGAACCCGGTGCAGCTGGCCGTTGTAGACCACGATGTTGCCGGCACGAAGTTCGGTCGCCACCAACTGCATGTAAATGCCTCCGTCCCCGGCGCGCGCCGAGGGGGAGAAAGTATAGCACCGGGAGAGTGCGGCTCCGCGCGGCTCGATGTCGGCAGGAGACCGGCCGCGGCGATCGCTTGTCGCTGAGACGAAATCCGGGTATCGTTGCGCCCGGAGGACCACGATGGACTTGAGACTGCGGGGCAAGCGCGCGCTGGTCACCGGTTCCTCGCGCGGAATCGGTCGCGCGATCGCGCTGTCGTTGGCCGACTTCAAGGTCGACGTCGCAATCAACTTCTTCCGCCACCGCGCGCCGGCCGAAGCGGTCGCGAAGGAGATCGAAGCGCGCGGGGCCCGCGCCCTGTTGGTTCGCGGCAACGTCGCCGACGAAGCCCACGTCGGCCGGATGTTCGACGAGATCGAATCGGCCTGGGGCGGGCTCGACATCCTCGTGTCCAACGCCGCGTCTGGCGTCCTCAAACCCGTCTCCGAGCTGACGCTGCACCACTTCCACTGGACGATGGACATCAACGCGGGCGCGCTGCTTCCGCTCGTGCAACACTTCCTCCACCCGCCGGCGCAGGGGCCCCGTTGCGTCGTCGCGGTGTCCTCCCTGGGCGCCATCCGGGCGATTCCGAACTACGCGGCCGTGGGCGCATCGAAGGCGGCGCTCGAGTCGATGGTGCGGCACCTGGCCGCGGAGCTGGCCCCGCAAGGGGTTCGCGTCAACGCGGTCTCCGCGGGGACCGTTGACACCGACGCGCTCAAGCATTTCCCCAACCGCGAGCAGCTCCTCGACGAGTCGGCGCGGCGCACGCCGGCCGGCCGGCTGATCACCCCGCAGGACGTCGCGAACGTCGTCGTGTTCCTGTGCACCGAGTATGCCTCGATGATCCACGGGCAGACCGTCGTCGTGGACGGCGGCTACTCGATTCTGGCCTGACGATGCCCCTCGTGATCGGCCACCGCGGCTTCGCGGCCCGCTTCCCGGACAACTCGCTCGCGGGCGTCCGGGCCGCGTTCGCCGTCGGAGCCGACGGCGTCGAGGTGGACGTCCGGCCGTGCGCCGGGGGCGCCTGGGTGTGCCACCACGACCGCCTGCGCGGCGGCCGCCGGGTGGCGCTGTGGTCGCTGGCGGCGCTGCGGCGCGACGGCGTGCCGACGCTCGCCGAGGTGGTCGCCGCCGTGCCGGACGGCGGCTGGCTGTTCGTCGAGGTCAAGCCGCTTCCGGCGCGCGAACTCGCCGCTTACCTCGGCCGTCTCGTCGATTCGCTGGCGCCGCGAGCGGCCCGCACCCGGGTGATCTCCTCCTCGCTGCCGGCGCTCGCCGCGATCGAGGACGCGCTTCCCGGGGTTTCCCGATCGTGGGTGTTCGGCGAGCTGCCCGACTGGCTGCCCAACGGTCTCGAGCTCTCGCCCAGGCACACGCTGGTCGAGGCGCTGCTCGGCGAGGGCCGCCCCCTCCACCCGTGGACCGTCAACCGGCCCGGCCGCATCCGCGCGCTGGTCGAGCTCGGTGTCGCCTCGATCACCAGCAACGATCCCGCGCTCGCCGCCGGGGTGGTGCGTGGCTGAGAACCCGCGCGTCGGCGTGCTGGTGCCCAACCTGTTCCTGCGCGTCGGGGTGGACGCCGCGGTGCAGGCGGGCGGCGGGCAGGTGCTTGGGTTGTCCGATCCGGCGCCCGCGGCCACGGCCGGCTGCGTCGCCGTGATCGTCGACCTCGATGCGCTCGGTCCCGACCCCGCCCCGGCGATCACCGCCCTCGCCGCCACGGGCGCCGCGGTGCTGGCGTTCGGGCCGCACGTGCAGGGGGAGCGGCTGGCCGCTGCGCGCGCCGCCGGCGCCGTCGTGCTCCCCCGCTCGGTGTTCCTGCAGCGCCTGCCGGAGCTGCTCGCCGCGGTGCTCGGCCCCGGCCGCGAAGGTTGAGCGCGGGGGATGCCCACGGGGGCCCGCGGCGTGTCGCAACGGCTGGCGTCCGCGGGAGTCCCGTGGCTACTGTTCGCCTGCGAGTTCGCCGGCACCGCGCTGCTGGTCGCCGCCGGCGTCTCGCTGGTCATCGTGGACTTCGGCGCCGGGAGCCCGGTCGCGGCCGCGATCCCGTCGGCCGCGCTGCGCCGCGCGCTGACCGGCTTCGGCTTCGGCAGCGTCGGTGCGCTGATCGCGGTTTCCGTCCTCGGGAAGGTCAGCGGCGCCCACATCAACCCGGTCGTGACCCTGGCGTTCTGGTGCAAGGGCGTGATCGCCGGGCGGCACGCGCTCGGCTACGTCGCCGCGCAGTTCGCGGGCGGCGTGGTGGGCGCGCTCCCGCTGCTCGCCTGGGGTCGGTGCGGGCGATCGATCGGGTTCGGCGCCACCGTCCCCGGCGCCGCTTTCGGCACGGCGCCCGCGCTGGTGGGCGAGGTCGTGACCACCTTTGCCCTGGTGCTGGGGTTGTTCGCGTTCCTCGGGTCCCGGCGGCTGCAGCCGTTCACGCCGCTGCTCTTCCCGTTTCTGTACGCGTTCATGGTGTGGCTCGAGGGCCCGATCTCCGGCACCAGCACCAACCCGGCCCGCAGCCTCGGTCCGGCGGTGGTGGCGGACGTGTGGACGGGATGGTGGGTGTACCTGGTGGGACCGGTGGCCGGCGCCGTGGCCGCGGTCGGGGTCCACGGCGGCACGTGGCTGCGCCGCTTCGAGATCCGGGTCGCGAAGCTGTACCACTTCCGCCACGATCCGCACGGCGTTCTCCACCGCGCACCGCCGCGCGCGGAGGCCTGACCGTCCCGTCGCGGGCGGGACTCCCGTATAATCCCGTAACGGGAGACAGCTCATGGACCTTGCGCGGCTCGTCGAGCAGTTGTCGAATCCTGCCTTCTATCCCGAACCCACGACCGCAGTCGAGGTCGTCCAGACCCACATCTCCTACATCTTCCTGACCGATCGATACGCGTACAAGGTCAAAAAGGCCGTCGACTTCGGTTTCCTCGACTACACCACGCTCGAGCGCCGCCGGACGATGTGCGAGCGCGAGGTCGCGCTCAACTCGCGCCTCTGTCCGGGCGCGTACCTCGGCGTCGTCGAGCTGCGCGAGCACGGCGGGGCGCTCGCCATCGACGGGCCGGGCGAGACCGTCGAGGTCGCGGTCAGGATGCTGCGCCTTCCCCACGACCGCATGCTGCGCCAGGTGCTCGCGCGCGGCGAGGGGAACGACGCGTTGTTCGAGCGCATCGCCGCGATCGTCGCCGATTTCCACCGCCGGGCGGCCGCCCCGCCCGCGACCGCGATCATGAAGGGGTTCGACGGGGTCAAGTTCAACTGCGACGAGAATTTCTCTCAGACGGAAAAGTACGTGGGGACGCTCGTGCCGCGCGCTACGTTCGAGTTCATCAGGAACTCGACGGACCTGTTCTTCCGGCGCCGCGCCGAGCTGTTCGGCCGCCGGGTGCGCCAGGGGCACATCGTCGACGGACACGGCGACCTCCACCTCGACTCGATCTGCGCCACGGAGCCCGTGTGCATCTTCGACTGCATCGAGTTCAACGAGCGCTTCCGCATCCAGGACGTCGCGGAGGAGGTCGCGTTCCTGGCGATGGACCTCGAGTTCCACGGCTACGCCCCGTTCGCGCGGGCGTTCGTGGACGCGTACGTCGAGGCGTCGGCGGACTCCGAGCTCCTGCAGCTGCTGGCGTTCTACAAGATGTACCGGGCCTACGTGCGCGCCAAGGTCAACTCGTTCTCGGCCGACGACCCGCACATCCCCGCGGCGGCCCAGGCGGCCAGCCGGGCGACCGCGAGTCGCTACTACGAACTCGCGGCCCACTTCGCCGGCGCCTGCAACCCGCGCCGCCTGCTCGTCACTTGCGGCCTCACCGGCAGCGGCAAGAGCACGCTCGCGCGCAAGCTCGGCGAGAAGTACGCCCTCGAGCTCGTCCGCTCCGATGTCGTGCGCAAGGAGCTCATCGGCATCGCGCCGCAGGAGCGCCGGTGGCTGCCGTTCGACGAGGGGGAGTACGCGCCCGAGATGACCGAGCGCACGTACGCGGCGATGCTGGAGCGCGCCGAAGGGTTGCTGGACGCCGGCCAATCCGTCGTGCTGGACGGGTGTTTCATCAAGCGCGCGCAGCGGCGGGGGGCGCTCGACCTGGCGCGGCGGCTCGGCGTGCCGTTCCTCCTGCTCGAGTGCAGGACCTCGGAGGAGGTCATCCGCGAGCGGCTCGATCGCCGCGCCAAAAAGAACGGCACCGTTTCCGACGGCCGCTGGGAAATCTACAGCGGGCAGCTCGCGGAGTTCGAGCCGCCGGACGAGATCGCGGGCGACGAGCGCGTCGTCCTCGACCGCTCGAAGCCGGTGGACGAGCTCCTCCACGAGCTCGCGGCCGTGCTCCCGCCCGCGTGGCAGGACGAACCCGCGTCGAGCCCGGAGTTGACGTCGGACAACGCCGTTCCCGAGTGCTGCTGAGAGCGGCGCGCCATCCCGCCTTGCGGACCGGGCCAGCCCGAGATTCGCGGGGTCCCGGCCCCGTCTAGCTCGGGCCTATGGCCGTGCGTTGCAGCAGGTCCGGCTTTGCCGCCTCCGAGTAGCCCCAGCTCTCGATCGTCCCGACGCGGTCGACGAGGAACGTCCATCGCATGTACTGCCACGCCACTCCGACCGTGGACCCTTGGGCCGGCCACGTCGTGACGGCCAGGTTGTCCCTCGTCTTGTCCCACACGTAGATCGTCCCCTTGTCGAGCGGAACGGTCTTCGTCGGCGGGCCGAGTTCCTTCACGACGCTCGAGATGTTCACGCCCGTCCAGTGCGTCAGCTGGGTGTGGGCGCACCCCGTGGCCGCGACCGCGATGACGCCCGCCGCCATGACTGCCGTGATCCCCCTCATGCGACTCTCCTCTCCGGTTTTCGCGCCACCGAGAACCGATCCCGGCGCCGCGCGAGCGCGCCCTTGCGCCGGCGTCGTTCTCGGGGCGCCCCGACCCCCGGGTTGGCGATGACATGTCGGCTCCGAGCCTCCCACACGTCTCCCGGTTACGAACGACGGGACGCCCCGATGGTCTGACGACAATTGTGCAAGACACGTGCCGGGCGCTACGACTCGCGGCGCCGGCCACGGCCCTCACGGCGTCCCCTCCCGATCTCGGGGCGTCCCCTGCGACGGGCGGCCCGCCCTCGTCATCTCGACGCCCGGTCTTGGTGGTGGCGTTCCAATCCCGCACCGGTATCCCACCGGTACCACACCGGTACCAGGTACCTCATTGTTACACCGGTACCAGGTGCCTCATTGTTACAGTTGTGATGGCCGCGGTAAGTGGCTGGTCGTTCGGTTGGGTATGATGCAGGGGTGGCGATGACGCTCGACGACGGCTCGCTGCGACTGAACGTCGACCGGCTCGGCGCCGAGATGCGGAGCCTGCGGCGGGCCGACTCGCCGGTGGAGTACCTGTGGCAGGGCGACCCGGCGTTCTGGGACCGGCGCGCCCCTCACCTGTTCCCGATCGTCGGCCGGCTCAAGGGCGACACGTTCGTCCACGGGGGTAAGACCTACACGCTGGGCCAACACGGCTTCGCCCGCGACCGCGAGTTCGCCGTGGAAGGGCGGACGGCGACGAGCGCGACCTTCGTGCTGCACGACGACGCCGGCACGCGCTCGCTCTACCCGTTCCGGTTCCGCCTCACCGTGACGTACCGCCTTGCCGGCGGGGGCGTGGAGATCGCGTATGAGGTCGCGAACGTGAGCGGGGACGGGATGCCGTTCTCGCTCGGGGCTCACCCCGGTTTCCGTTGCCCCTTGACCGGCGGCGAGCGACTCCAGGAGTACGTCGTCGAGTTCGAGCACGCCGAGACGGCGAACCGCTACCCCGTCGAAGGCGGTCTGGTGAGCCGGCGCGGCGAGCCCTGTCTCAACGGCGAGAACGCCATCCCCCTCGGGCCGCGAACGTTCGAGGGTGGGGCCTTGGTGTTCAAGGAGCTGGTCTCGCGTCGCGCCCGCCTCGTCAGCCGTCGGTCGGGGCGGGGCGTCGAGGTTGGATTCGAGGGGTTTCCATATTTCGGGATCTGGTCGAAACCGGGCGCGCCGTTCGTCTGCCTCGAACCGTGGTGCGGCGTCGCCGACCCGCCGGACGCGTCCGGCCGCCTGGAGGACAAGGAAGCGATCGTATGCCTCCCCCCAGGCGCGACGTTCGCCCGTACCCTCGCGATCCGTCTTCTTTGAGGTCCGCCGAACTGTAACGTTGCGGTACCTGGTACCCTCATCTCATGCGACCGTCGCGCATCGTGATGGTCCGGTCCATCGCGCCGGCGATCGCCGCGTCGTGGGTGACGAGCACGAGGGTGGCGCCGGTATCGCGGCACCACCCGAGCAGATGGTCGAGAATGACTTGACCGGTCGCGGAATCGACGCTGCCCGTCGGCTCGTCGGCGAACAGCAGGGCGGGGCGCGCAATCAGCGCTCTGGCGACGGCCGCGAGCTGTCGTTCCCCGCCGGACAACTTTGCCGCCAGGGTGTCGGCGCGGTGGCAAAGGGCGAGGCGATCGAGCATGCCGGCGACACGGTCCCGCCGGTCCCGCCGCGACAGGGTCCGAACGGCGAGAGGCAGGGCGACGTTCTCCGCGACGGTGAGGTGGGGAAGCAGGTGGTGGAGCTGAAACACGATGCCCACATTGGCCGCGCGCCACGGTTCGGCCGGCCGCAGACGCGTCGCCGGCACGCCCCCCAGCTCCAGCTCCCCCTCGTCGGGCTCGTCGAGCAGTGCGAGGAGAGAGAGCAGCGTCGTCTTCCCGCAGCCGGTCGGCCCGGAAAGCGCGACGGTCTCCCCGGCGCGAACGTTCAGATCGACGCCGTCCAGGGCACGCACGAGGCCGCCGTCGAACGACTTGCGCAGGCCACGGGCGACGACCGCGATGCCGCGGCGGACCCCGGCTTCAAGAGCGGACGCCTCGCGCTCGCCGTCGGGTTTCGAGCGGGTCTGGGGATCTGCGTTCATCCTCGCACCTCCTATGCGCCGCGCAGCGCGTCCGCCGGCCGCACGCGGATCGCACGCAGCAGCGGTGCCGCCGCCCCGAGCAGCCCCGCGAGACACGCAACCACAATTCCTTCCAGGATCACACCGCCGGACAGGTGCGGCGGCAGGAAGCCGGCGGTTTCCAACGACCCCAACCACGCCGAGTCGATCAGCAGGAGGATGAGTTCGGCCATCGGCACCGCGACCGCGGCGCCCAGCAGCGTCACCAGCCCGCACTCGGTCAGGATGTGCGCCGCCACACGCTGCCGGCGCCAGCCGATCGCTCGGAGAACGGCCAGCTCCTGGGTGCGCTCCCCCACCGAGACGTGGAGCACGTTCGCAACGCCGAGAACCGCGATCAGCAACGCCAGGACCGCGAGGAAGCGGGCGAAGTCCTCGACCACGACCAACTGGCCGTAGCTCTCGACCCACTCGCCGGCGCTCGCGACCACGACGTTCGGGACGCGCGCCGTGATCCGAGCGGCCGCCGACCCGGCCGCGGAGGGCGCCGCCAGGTCGAGGAACACGAGGCTCACGGCGTCGTGCAGGTTGAAGAGACGCTGCGTCGTGGCCAGATCGAGCACGCCTCCCGCATCGACGACCCGGTGACCCGTCCGGTAGACGCCCACCACTCGGAGCCGCCGGGCGCGCACGTCGATCTCGCCGCCGCACCCGATTCCAAGCCGTGTCGCCGCCAGAGACCCGAGGAGCATTTCGTCGGCGCCGGGCCGCAGCGTGCGCCCGCGGACGATCGCCAGGTGGCCAAGGAGCGGTTCGGCGGGATCCAGCCCGAAGAGCAGGAAGAACGGGGCGCCCACGATCCTTGCCTTGCCGAGCGCGAGCCGCGAAACGCCGGCTATGTCGCCGATTTCGCCCAGCTTCGCGAGGGGTTGGACGGGCAGCACCGAGTTCCACGGCGACGTGGAGCCGGCCTGCAGCAGCACGAGATCGGCACCGAAGAGGGTGGACAGTTTCCGGAACTGGGCGAGGAAGCCTTGCGCCGACCCGACCAGGAGCATGTATGCGCACGCTGCGGCCGCCACCCCGGCGACGGTGAGGATCGTGCGGCGAGGCCGGCGGGTCAGGCTACGCAGCGCGGCGTTCATCCTGGAGCCGTCCCCCCGGCCCGGAAAAGGCAGGCCGTGGGCCGTGGACCGGAGGCCGTGGAGACCGCCGCGAGCCGGTCGCGCCACGCGGCAGACCATGCCGGTCCGCTGCGTCGAACCTGGTGTCGGTTGGGGGCCTCAATGGTTTCTACACTCCATGCAGCACCGTCGCCGGATGGATGCGGATGGCCCGGGTCAGCGGCGCCACCGCTCCGAGCAGTGCCGCGATGAATGAAACCGCGACGGCCTCGGCGAACAGGCCGGCGGAAACGTGAGGCGGCAGGAAGGTGGCGGTGAACGTCGACCCGACCGCGGCCGAGCGGGCCAGGACGAGGAGCAGCTCGGACACGACGAAAGCCATGACCACGCCCAGCACGACCACCGCGGCGCTCTCGGCGAGGACGAGCGCCGCCACCCGCTGGCGGGTCCACCCGATCGCCCGCAGGACGGCGAGCTCGCTCGACCTCTCGGCGATCGACATGTGCAACACGTTCGACACGCCGAACGCCGCGATCAGCACCGCGAGACCCGCCAGGAAGTGCGCGAAGGCGTCGATCAGCTCGAACTGGCCGTAACTCTCCCCCCACACCCTGGCGGGCATGATCTCGAGCCCGGGCCGTGCCCGGGCCAGCTCGCCGGCGACCGTCCGGGCGCCGACATCGCCCGTGAGCTCGAGGAAGACGAGGTTGACGGCATCGCGGAGGTTGAAGAGCCGCTGCGTGACGGTCAGATCGAGGATGCCGCCGGCGTCGAGGACCGCGTGGCCGGTCCGGTAGATGCCCGACACGATGAAACGGCGGCCGCGCACGTCCAACGTCTGCATGACGCCCGCGCGCAAACGAGCGGCGGCCTGCTCGCCGAGCAAGACCTCGTCGGCGTCCGGCCGCGGCGGCCGGCCGGCGACGACGGGCATGCGAGCGAGCAGCGGCTCGCCGGGGTCGAGGCCGAAGACGAGGAAGTACGGTGTCCCGATCAACCTGGTCTTGCCGAGGGCGATGCGCGAGGCGTGGGCGATGCCCCGCGCCGAGCGCATCGCCCTGACATCCGTCTCCGAGAGCACCGAACCCCACGGCGAGGTCGCGCCAGCCTGTTCGACCACGAAGTCGGCGCCGAAGAACGTCGTCACGGCGTGGAAGTGCCGCAGCAGCCCCTGTGCCGAACCGACCAGCAGCACGTAGGCGCAGGCTCCGGCCGCCACGCCCGACGCCGTGAGAACGGTGCGGCGCGGGTGGCGCCGCAGGCCGTGGAGCGCGAGCCACACGCTAACCGGCCTCGCCGCGAACCCGGTCGGCCCGGTACCCGACGCCGGGCTCCATCGCCGCCGCGGGGTGTGGCCGCGGCGCGACGCCCGGCACCCGCTCGAGCGCCTCCCGCCACCGGCACGGCAACGCCCGGGACAGCAGCCCGCCGGCCAGGTTTGCGATGAGATCCTGCATGTTGTTGTCGTACGCCCCCACCCCCGCATCGGGGAAGGTCCTGACCACGAGGTACTCGACGATCTCCCAGATCGCTCCGCCCCCGAGGACGACGAGCACGATGGCCGCTCCCGCCAGCCGTCGGGGCCGGGCCCCGAAGGCGTTGAGGATCGCGCCGACTCCGAGCGCGGCGACGAGGGAGCCGCACAGGTGGACGTACTTGTCGAACCGGATCGAGAGCACCACGCAGTCGTACAGGCGGGTGCCGTCCGCGGTGACCACCCCGGCGGCGATGGCGACCACGATCACGACCTCCACCACGCCGAGCAGCACGGGGTGCCAGGCGAAGCGGCGCAGGCTGGCCCAGGTCAGGGCGAGCACCACCGTGATGAGGCTGGCGTAGAAGAAGAACTCGGCCAAGCCGGGCTCGCCACGGAAGAACGCGAGCCGCTTGCGGTGCACGGACCAGGCCATCCAAGCCCACAGCGTGAAGTTGGCCAACGCGAAGAGATCGAACCGCCTAACTCGCATGGTCGTCCATCCGCGTCGAAACAGCCACGCCAGAGAGTTGCCGGGTACGAACCGCGCAGGGGCTCGGCCTTCGGCGGCCACGGCCGTGGATCCGTTCTTCCTCCCACGTCACCCCGATGGTGCCGGCGCTCTCTCCGATCGCCGTCACGGCCAGCACGGCGCCGCCGTGTTCAGCCACATCGTTCCCTGCTTGGAATACGGTGGGCTGGAGCACGCCACGCCGCCGTAGCTGTTGTAGACCGTGACGCTGAAGGTGCTGGTGCCGTCGTACGAGACGCCTCCATTGGAGCTGGTCCCCTGGAAGATCCCCTCGTAGACGTGCGTGCTGGCCCCAGGGTAGGTGCTCCGGAAGAAGAACCGGACCGAGGTTGCCGTCTTGGTGCCGGTCACGCGGTGGTGTTGCAGGCCGCCGGTCGCCGGGCACGTGGGGTTGACGGCAAGGTGATCACCTTCGGCGGCGAGCGAGATCTTGTTCGAGTATGACTGCGGCGTCCCATCGCATTTGAGCAGCATGCCGTCGAAGAGATACGGGGAGTAGCCGGAGCCGGTGTAGACGTAGGTTCCGTCGCACGCCGGAGTGAACGTGACGGTCCTGGTGTCGCTGCCGCGCCGCATCGTCACGGTCCCGCTCACCGGGTACTTCGGGCAGACGTTGGTGTCCACGTGCACGCTGCCGGTGATGGTCGTCGTGCCGATCGCCGTCGTGCCGCTGCCGTCGATGGTTGCGTCGCCGACCACCTTCTTGGCGGCGCTGACGCTCGCGTCGAACCCGCCGGTGACGGTCTGCACCGTCGGGTAGCCGCCGTTCTTGGTGAAGTTGTCGAAGGTCAGAGCGTAGTTTCCCGCGGCCCGGCTCGACGTCACGTTGAGGTTGGAGGTCGTGACCGTGATCGAGCCGGTCAGCACCGAGCCGTCGTCGAGCGTGTAGCCGGCGCCGAAGTCGACTTTCCCGCCGCCGGGGACGCGCGTCACCAGGGTCGGGTACCGGCTGACGGCATCGTTGATGATCGCATCGATTCCCGAGGTCTGCAGGGTGGTGATGATCTGTTCGACAGTCGGCTTGTTCCCGGTGCCCGCGGTGCCGAGGACCGTCATGATGTCGTTGATCGTCTCGATCGTCCCGAGCGGCTGGGTGCCCGCCTGCGGCGGGGTCGTCGGGGTTGGGGTCGGCGAGGTGGTGGAGGTGGTGAGGCGTTGGGCGGGGACGCAGACGGGGTCGCCGGTGCGGTTGTCGATGACCGAGGCGTAGGCGAGGAAGGTGGCGCCGGGGGTGGTGGAGTGGAGGATGGCGTAACCGTCGGCCACGATGGAGGAGGTGACGCGCTCGAAGATCTTGTCGATCTGTTTGTACTCGTACGGGCGCAGCGTGTCGTTGAAGGTGCCGAGCAAGACGCCGTCGGCGCGGTAGAGGTCGGTCGCCAGGGCGATGGTGGCGGCGCCGGTGTTGACGTAGCCGATGTTGGTCCGGTAGTCGAGCTTGGAGTTGGGGTCGCGATGAGCGAGTTGGATGAGGCGGCCTTCCTGCCCGGTCGCGATGGCCTGGTCGGTGGTGAAGCCGGGGACGAACTGGCCGAAGGTGGCGCCGGCGGGGAGGTACAAGGGGTTGCCGTCGCCGAGGGCGTTGTAGGTCCGGCTGGTGACGAGCACCGAGCCGGAGGTGGGGGTGATGCGGAACGCCGCGGCGCCGGTGAAGTGGAAGACGGAGTCGACGACGTCGGTGTAGCGGGCGGCGCGCCCGGGCGCGAGGGAAAACGACTGCGAGACGGGCGACGAGTTGTCGGTATCGCGCTTGAGCAGGGCGATGGTGTAGCTGGCCTGGGTCGTCCCGGGGTTGTGAACCTCGAGATCCGTGCGCCAGTTGGTCCCCAACGCACCCGTCGAGTGCGCCCCCGTCGGAAT
>SCRJ01000046.1 GCA_004298115.1 Acidobacteriota bacterium | reverse complement strand
CGCCGCGTTCTCGCTGATGACCGCGGCGTGGGGGCTGCTGATCGCCGCGCTCGGCAAGACCCCCGAGGCGACGCGCGGCCTAGCGATCGTGACGACCCTGTTCATGGTGATGCTCGGCGGCGCGTGGGTGCCGACGTTTCTGTTCCCCGCGTGGCTGCAGAAGCTGACCGTCGTGGTCCCGACCCGCTGGGCGATGGACGGCCTCGACGCCACCACCTGGCGCGGGCTGGGCTTCGACGCCGCCGCGCTCCCGATCGCGCTGCTCACCGGCTGCGCCCTCGTCTTCGGAGCGCTCGCCGTGCTGCGCTTCCGCTGGGACGTCGACGGCTGAGGCATCCGCTCATCAAGACTCGGGCAGCTCGCAATCGAGCGCCGAAGAGTTCGAGGGGCGGTCGGGGCGCGGGTCGGACGCTATCATCGCGTGCCCGCGGACCTCCCGGCGCAGCATCTTCGCCGGAACACCGGGAAAGGAGCCGCACAGATGTCCATCAGTGAAGATGCCAAGGAGATCCTCACCCGGTTTACCCGCGAGGTGTGGAGCGAGGGCAATATCGAAGCCGCAGAGAGGTACATCGCGCCGAGATATACGATTCGGCACGATCCTGGAGATCCATGGGAGGGCCGAGAGCTCGACCTCGCAGCCTACAAGGAGCGCGTCAAGACGTTGCGTGCCGCATTCCCCGATCAGGCGTTCGACATCCAGGAACTCTTCGCCGACGGCGACGCCGTCGTGATGACGTGGCTCTGGTCGGCCACGCACGCGGGGGACATTCCCGGGTTTCCCGCCACCGGCGGACGGATCACGATGTCCGGAGCTACGGTCTACTATTTCGACGGCAACCGGCTCACCGGGCACTGGCAGATCACCGATCGTCTCGGCGTGTATCAGCAGCTCCAGCGGGCGTCGACCGGCGCCTGACCGCCGCCGGCTCGACCCGGCGTGGCAGCGGCCGATGCTCGCATCGGCCGGCAGGTCGCGAGCGCCCTGGAAGCGGCCGGCGTTTGCGAGCAAACGCCGCTACAAGAGCTACGACCGCGCGCCCGTCGGGTCACAGCGGCAGATAGCACACGGTGTTCGTCAGCAGGATCATGACGAAGACCAGGCAGGTCGTGATCGCGCCGAGGTACGGCCGTCCCGTCAGCCGGAAGAAGTAGCGGTTGAAGTACGGCAGGACGAACATCATCGGCACGACCGCGAAGAGCAGGTTGACGTACAGCCAGCCCTCGGTCCAGCGCACGGTCCCGGTCACGGCGAACGTCACGTACTGCACGGCCACGATGAGGAGCAGGCCGGCCGAATTGGCGATGCCTGCGGTCAACATGCTCTTCCACTCCGCGTGGTCTGCGACGCGCATGGCGCCGTTCACGCGCACCGCGTTCGACAGGAAGAAGACGAGGAAGAACGGGGCGTACATCCCGAGCAGGACGATGAACTCGGGCTGGAAGACGCGCGCGCCCATGAAGAGGAAGCGGTAGTCCACGTGGAGGACGTAGTAGACCGCGAAAAGCAGGCCGTAGTACGAGGTGAACAGGACGAGGGCGAGCGCGCAGATCCTGACCAGCTCCGCGGCGCCGACCCGAACCCCCCACATCTCAAGGCGGACCCCGAGCCGCTTCCCGTAGAGGCGGTAGCCCAGGTAGACGAGGAGGAAGCCGGCGAGGCCGTTGAGGACCGCCCACAGCAGCACGGGGTTGTTCATCCGCTGGGGGAAGAACCACGTCGGCACGCGGCTCGACGCGGCCACGAAGAGCCGCTGCGAGAGCTCCGTCATCGGGATGTAGGTGGCGCAGGCGACAAGCGCACCCAGGGCGGACAGACCCAAGCCGACCAGCCGCGCCCGCCGGTCCGGCGGCGGCTGGGGCGGCGGGAGCGGGTGGGCCAACGGTTGGAACACGGGCGTCCGAAGCAGGATCCGCGCCAACGGGACGAGGGCGACGAGGGCCGCCACCAGCGAGATCAGGCCGAGCAGCTCCCTCCAGTACCAGACCTGGTCGCGGCTCGACAGACCGCTCGTGGTCCCGAAGACCCTTTCGAAGAACTCGATCTGGTGGGCGATCGCCTCGACGCTGTAGGGCTGGAACGGGTGCAGCACGCGCTCGTTGTACACGACCCGCAGCGTCCGCCGCGTCGCGTCGCCGTAGTAGCGCCCGAGCTCCACCTCCGCGACCGGCGCCGCGTCGGGCCCGCGGCCGGAGTCCACCAGGCGGATCGCCTCCGGGGCGTGGCGCATGTCTCCGTTCTTCAACTCGTTCCGATAGGCGCCCTCGTCGTAGCGCGCGTAGCTCATCCCGACGTTGGAGCGGACGTCGCGCAGCACCTTGTCCGTGAAGCTGAGGAGGTAGCCCGAGACGAAGACCGCGTCGAGCGCGCTGGGCTTCCCCGTCTTGATCGCCTCCTTGCCGAAGTGGGCGGCTCCCAGCACCGCCGCGTTGCCCCCTGCGGAGTGCCCCGTGGCCCCGATGCGGCTCTTGTCCACGTAGTTCAGGTTGCCGGTCCTCGCCGCGTAGTCGACGATCGCGAACATGCCGTAGCCCTCGGTCGTCGCGGCCCGGCTGCTCACCGACGAGGACGACGCCCCTTGTGCGTAGGGGTCGATCGCGACGGCGACGATCCCGCGCCGCGACAGCTCCACGGCGATGTTCTCGAGCGCCTCCTTCGAGCGCTGGAAGCCGGGCACGACGACGACCAGAGGCGCCGGCGTCTGCTTCGTCGCCGTGGCCGGCTTGAACAGGTCGGCGACCACCCACTGGCCGTCCTGGGTCGGGACCTTGATCCCCTGCACCTTGACGCGTCCCCACGAGCTCTCGATCAGCGAGGCGAGAAGGCACGCCAGCACCACCGTGCCTACGGCCCAACACAGCAGCCTGATGCTCGACCGGTTCTCCGTGGTCCCGGCAACGCTGGAACTCATCGTGACGCCTCCAGGTTCGAACGTCGCCGGCTCGCAACGTCGCGTTCCACGCACGACTAGGACTCCGCCAGGCGGTCAGGTTCCACCTTCGCGCCGACCATGGCCGTGACCGCCATCATGCCGGTCACGTTGGCCACGGTCCGGAACGCGTTGGGGATCGGATCGACCGCAAGCAACACGCCCATCGCTTCGACCGGTAGCCCCGCCGCCGCCAGCACGGGCGCCAGCACGACGGCCGCGCCGCTGGGGACGCCGCCGATCGCGAGGCTGGTGACGACCGCAACCAGGACGATGGCGACCGCGCGGGAGGGAGCGATGGTCACGCCGTAGAGCCGGCCGACGAAGTACGTGGCGGTGATGAACCAGATCGGGCCCGAGTACTTGAACACGGCGAGGGAGAGCGGGAGCACGAACCCCGTCGACGTCCCGGACAAACCGAGCCGCGATTCGGCGCCGTCCAGCATGGCCGGCAGCGAGGCCATCGACGAGTGCGTGCCGAACGCGACGGTCTGGGCCGGAGCACAGGCCCGGGCGAAACGGCCGAGCGGCACGTGCGCGAGAAGCCACACGACCGGATAGAGCAGGGCGGTGAACACGACGAGGGCGGTCGACGAGACGGCGATGTAGCCCACGAGGGCGACGACGGCGCCGCCGCCGACGGAAACGGCGAGCCCGAGCCCGAGCGCGAACACCCCGAACGGCGCCATCGCGACGATCCAGTGCAGGAGCGTGGTGATGGCGGCGTCGACGGCTCGGAACAGCGTCAGGAGCGGGTCGCGGAGGTGGCGCGGGATGCGGCCGGCGGCGAGGGCGAACGCGACGGTGAAGACGAGCAGCGGGACGATCGCCCCGTCGCTCGCCGCGCGGATCGCGTTGGACGGGACGAGGCCGAGCACGGACTGCAGCACCGACGGCGGCGCCTGAGGCGTCGAGAGCGCGGGCGCCGCCGCGTGCAGCGACGCCGGGGTGAGGGCGTTGATCGGCAGGCGGGCGAACACGGCCGGCATGAGGGCGGCGGTCAAGGCGGCCGTCGTCGTGAGCAGCACGACGAACAGGGCGACGGCGCGCCATCCCGCCCGCCCGAGCGCGGGCGACACGTCCTGCCCGGCGATGCTCACGACGAGCTTCGCGACGACGAGCGGCAGGATGGTCATCAGGATGGCGTTGATCCAGAGCTTGCCGGCGACCTCGACGCCCGATCCGATCGCGACGAGGGTTGGCTGCCCCGCGGCGGCGATCGCCGCTCCGGTCGCGAGCCCGGCGGCCAACCCGACGACGGCCCAGGCGCCCGTGCTCGTCGCGGATCGCCGGCGGCTAGCCACGCGCGCTCCCGTCCCCGGCCGGGGCGGCCGCGTGCCGGGTTGCGATCCCCGAGTGCTCGGCCAGGAAAGCGTCCACCGCCCGGTTGTACGCCTCGGGCCGCTCGAAGTAGACCGAGTGCCCCGCCTCCGGCACCGCGTGCAGGCGGGCGCCTGGGATCAGGGACGCGACGGCGGCGGCGGCCATCGGCGGGAAGATGAGGTCCTCCTCGCCGACGATCAGCAGGACCGGCGTCCGGACCTCGCGCACCCGCTGCGGGGGGAGGTTCCTGGAGCCGCGGGTGCTGCGGCGGACGCTGTCCTTGTACGACGCCGGCGTGAGGTGGTAGAGCTCCTCGTAGAGGAAGTACGCCTCGGGTTGCTCGTGGGCCATGCGGGAGCCCGTGGAGGCCATGACGCCCATGGCGTCCAGCCGCCGGCGCTCCGCCAGGCTGCGCTCGTTCCACGCCGGCAGCTCGGCGATCGCCGGATGGTCGATCGCCGCGTAGTCGATCGTGCCGGTGGACGAGGAGAGCACGAGCCCGCGCACGCGCTCCGGCGCCCGCAGCGCATACGTGAGGCAGGTCCAGCCGCCCATCGACTGCGCCACCAGGTAGGCGTCGGCGAGGGCCAGGTGGTCCAGGAGGGCCGCCAGGTCGTCCGCAAACGCCTCGTGGCCGAACGTCCCGGAGACGTTCACCGACGGCGGGAAGCCGCGGTGGGAGAACGTGACGCAGGTGTAACGGTCGCAAAAGTACGGGACCTGCTGCCACCAGGAGAGGTGGTTCCCCCCGAGGCCGTGGGCGAACACGAGCGCCGGGCCGGAGCCGGTCACCTCGAAGTAGATCTCGCTCTCCGCCCGACGGAGGACGTCCCTCGTCCCGCGATGGCGTCCGGTGGTGGCCGGTTGTCGTCTCATCTCACGCCTCGATCCGCGACTTCACGATCCCACCTGGGTCTCGTCGTCGGCTTTGAGAGGGGCCGTGCCGAAACCGAGCCAGCCGTACAGCACGGGGAAGAGGAAACCGGTGTAGTTGAAGATCGCCCAGGGAGCGTACTTCCAGGTGGGGACCCCCAGCGTCCCCGCCATGTAGACGCCGGCGATCGCCCATGGGACCACCGCCACGACCGAGTGCGCCTCCTGGGTGGCGCGGGCCAGGTTCTTGGCCGCCAGCCGCCGCGCCTTGAACGCCGGGGCAAACAGCTCCCCCGGGATGAGCACGCTCAGGTAGGCGCTCCCGGTGACGACGGCGGTGGCGAGGGCCGCGGCGACGCCCGAGGTGATCAACAGCGCTGTGGTGCGCGCGACGCGCAGGATGCGCTCGAGCAGGGCGTCGAGGATCCCGGCCTTCTGGACGATCCCCGCGAACGCGAAGGCGCAGAACGCCACCAGCGAGACCCTCATCATCTCCTGGAGGCCGCCGCGGGAGAGGAGCTCGTTCACCGTCGCCACGCCGGACTCGAGCTTGAAGCCGGTGACGCAGAATTTGGCGCTCTCGATCAGCGACCGCCCCTGGACCAGACGGGCCAGGAGCAGCGCCAACGCCGACGAGAGCAGCATGCCCGGGATCACCGGCTTGCGGCGCAGGGTGAGCACGAGGACCACGACCGGGGGCAGCAACAGGCTCCAGCCGTAGTGAAAGCTGCTGCGCAGCGTCTGCTGGATGAGCGAGATCCGTTCGGCGCTGGCGGTGTGCAACGAGGTGTGCATCCCAACGATCCAGTAGACGGCGAGGCCGATCAGGTAGGGCGGGGTGGTGGTCCAGACCAGGTGCCTGATGGTGTCCACGACGTTGCAGCGCACCGCCGCCGAGGCGAGGTTGAGAGAGGCGGCGAACGGCGAGATCTTCTCTCCCAGGTACGAGCCGGCGACGATGGCGCCCGCAGCCTGGCCGGGCGGGATCCCCATCCCGTGCGCGATGCCGATGAAGGCGATGCCGACCGTCCCGGCGGTCCCGTACGCCGTGCCGGTGAGCAGCGAGATGATGCCGCAGACCAGGCAGGAGGTGACGAGGAACAGTCTCGGCGAGACGATCCGCAGGCCGAAGTCGATGAGCATCGGGATCGAGCCGCTGGCGATCCAGGAGGCGATCATCACGCCCACCACGATGATGATCATCTGCGCCGGCATCGCCTTGGCGATCGAGTCGATGATGCCGGCTTCGATGTCCTTCCAGGTGTAGCCGAGGCGCAGGGCCACGAGGCCCGCCACCACGGAGGCGGCGATGAGCAGGATCTCGACGGGGAAGTGATAGGCGCCGTACCCCACGCCGAGCAGGAGCGCCATGCCGGCGATGGGGGTGGCGGCCTCCCAGGCCGTCGGTTGCCGTCGTGCTCGACCGCTCGCTCCCATGCCTCACTCGCTCCCTTCGGCGCCTCTTTCTCGTGCGCCGGTTCGTGGTCTCGACGATTCGCCGTCCCGCTCGGCCCCGGCCGGGCGCCGCGTGCGATCCGGCTCATCCGGGACGATACCTTCTACCCGGCGCCCACATGCGGCCGCCGGAGAAGCCGGCCGCCGGCCGTCGAGGGTCCCGGCCGCCACCCGCCGGCACCGGTCGCCGGCGGATCGGGCGCCCCACCGGAGCGACCGGCGGCGCCCCGGCGAAGACGGGGTGGGGCGCCGCGCCGGCACGGCGCCCCACCCGTTGCAGCAGGTCCGGCCGGCTAGAAGCGGATCCCGACCGAGAAGTAGTAGTCGCGCGGCGACTGATAGCTCAATGGGCTGGTTGCCTGGCCGAAGTTGGGGCCCTTCTTCCAGTTCACCCCCTCGACCGGATGGGTCGTGAACGGGTTGAACGCCTGCAGCGAGGAGTCGTCCGACTTGCTCAGCACCGTGGTGTCGAAGCTGGTGAGGGCGTGCTCGTTGAAGAGGTTGTTGATGACGAAGCGGACGAAGAAGTCCGCACTCGTCCAGCCCGGCAGGTGGTGGCTCCACGACAGCGACAGGTCGGTGGAGGTCGAGCCCGCGAACCGGTGGGCGCCGCGGCCGCTGATGAAGTAGGTCACGCTCGAGGGCGGCGCGAGGTAGCCGGGATTCGTGACGTACGGCCGCGAGTCGATCGACATGGCAAGGTCGTACGGGCGCCCCGATTCGTACCGCTCCTGGAAACCGAGGTCGAACCTGCCGAGTACCTTCGGCAACGGCAGCTCGTAGGTTCCCCAGACGCGGAGCCGGTGGCGCTGGTCGGCGTTGAGGTAGCCGTACGGGTAGTTCCACGCCTTCTGCCGGTACTCGGGGTAGTAGTTCGCGCTGGCGAAGTTCGTGATGTCGGTCGAGCTCTCCAGCTCGGTGCCGCCGCGCAGGTAGGAGAGCATGTAGTTGGCCCCCGCCTGCAGGCTGGTCGTGACCTGATAGGTGGCCTGGACGCTCAAGCCCTGGAAGTTGCGCTTGACGGTGTTCGTGTTCTTGACGACGTCGAGGTTGAACTGCTGTCCGGTTCGCGGATCGGTGACGACGCCGGTGGACATGTCGAGGAAGTCCCCGTAGGTGTTGTCGTACTGGCGGTAGAGGTAGTCGACTCTCACCACGCCCCTGGAACTGAGCGTATGCGCGATGCCGAGCGAGTACTCAGCGGTCTTGGCGGGCTGGATGCCGTGATCGACGGCCGTGTTGACGCCGGGGATCGTCGGGTTCTGCCGCGGCTTGCGGTTCGGCCCCCCCGTGCTGTTCCACCAGTTGAAGAGGACCTGCAGCGCATCATAGGAGTTGAGGTAGGGTCCGGTCGCTCCGGTGTTCACGCTCGGCCCCTGATAGAGGAAGCTGTATGACGCCTGGCGGCCGGCCGCCGAGGCGGCGTCGGCGACCTGTGTGATGAACGCTCCGACGTACTGCGCGTAGCCGATATTGGCGAGCCACGATCCGTCGTGCTTGAGGTCGAACGTCGCCCCGAGACGGGGGCTGAACAGCCCGGCGTTCGCCACCGGCCTGCCCCCCTGGTCGCGGATGTTGTTCTTGTCGTAGCGGACGCCGAGGTTCAACGTCACGAGGTCGTTGGCCCGCCAGGTGTCGTTGACGAACGCCGAGTCGGTCCGGAGGTCGCTTCCGACCGTGTCCTGAAAGACCGGGAGCCACTCGACCCACGTCGTGCCCGGCTTGAAGATCGGGTAGATGTTGTAGCCGTCGATGATCGCGCCGGTCGCCTGCACGCGGTAGTTGCTGGCCGACGAGTTCTGGTTGTTCTTCCGCATGTCGCGGAAGACGTCGAAGCCCGCGACGATGCTGTGCGACCCCATCGTCTTCGTCGAGAGGAAGTAGTTCGCCTTCGCGTAGGCGTCCCAGTTGTCCATGTCGTTGGCGTAGTTCGGGCAGACGGCGCAGTAGGTCGGGGCGGAAAAGCGCGCCTTGCCGCGGGACTTGTCCCAGATCGGCGTTCCGTGGATCTCGTCCATGAAGCTCGACCCGCGGCCCAGCAGGTTGTCCTTGCGGGCGGAGTACTGGCCCTCGAGGAACAGGTCGTTGGTGACCACGCTCTGGTAGTTCGCCGCGAACAGCGACTCGACCGTGCTGTCGTTGTAGAGGCTCGCCGCATCCATGATCTTGCCGAAGCTGTCGTTGGTGATCGGCTCCTTCCTCTTCAGGTAGGACACCTTCACCGTGTTGTTCGGGTTGATGTTCCAGGTGAGCTTGCCTTCGGCGCGCTCGTCCTTGTCGGTCCTCGTGTAGTTGAACCCGGTGTAGGGAGCGGTGACGTTCGTCGAGTTCTTCTCGTAGCGGCCCGCCGTGAAGAACCACAGCTTGTCGCGCAGGATCGCGCCGCCGAACGTCAGCTCATAGGCCGGCACCACCTTGTCGAGCTTCGAGTCGCCCGGGTACGGCGTCAGCGACCTCCAGGCGTCGTTGGTGAACGTGACCCGGAGCGAGCCGGAAAACGCGTTGCCTCCCGACTTGGTGATCATGTTGACGACGCCGCCCTGGAAGCGGCCGTACTCGGCGGAGATGTCGCCGGCCGAGACCTTGGTCTCCTGGATCGCGTCCTCGATGAAGAGCGGGCGGGGCTGCTGGGTCTGCGTCTCGTTGACGTTGACGCCGTTGACCAGGTACAGGTTGTCGTAGGAAAGCGCCCCCGAGATCATGATGTTGCCGGACGGGCCGTTGTTGTTGGCGTTGGGAGAGAAGAGCGTGGCGCTGTCGAGCGAGCGGCTCATGGGGAGCAGGTCGGCGGTGCTCGCCTTGAGCGTCGTTGCGACCGTTGCCGTGGTGGCCGTCTCACTCGCGGCCGCCGAGATGTTGAGCGTCTCCGTCACCGCCGAGAGCGCCATCTTGACGTTCACCGGCAGGATGTCGGCCATCTTCAGGTTGACGGCCTGCTTGATCGTCGCGAACCCCTGCAGGTCGAAGGTGGCGGTGTAATCGCCCGCGGGAAGGAACGGGATGATGTAGTCGCCGTTCTCCGACGTGGTCGCGGTGCGCACGCCCTGCAGCCGCGGCGAGGCGACCGTGACCGTGACGCCCGGCAGCGCGAGGTTGTCCGGATCGGTGACGTGGCCCGTGATCGTCCCGGTCGGGTTGCCCTGCCCGAGGGCGGGTACGACTCCGACGACGAGAAGAGCGAGCACCACGAACAGGTTTCTTGAACGCAACATGGATCCTCCTCCTCATTCGATATCAGCAAGGCATGCAACGCGTTTCGTCACTCTGGGCCGCCCCTGCGCGTCACCGTTGGCCGAGCGTCTCGGGGCGGCGTGGGCCGGGGTGGGCTGCGCGTACCGACGACCTGGCCGGGGCAGGGGCCGCTGTTCACGGGAACAACGCCTTCTCCGCGAACGGGACCATCTGCTTGTCGTGGTGCGCAACGCCCGGCGCGGTGACCAGGCGCCATCCGAACGCCGTTCCCAGCGCCCCGGCGATCTTCCGAGCCTCGGCGAAGTAGTACTGGCCGCGTTCGAATCGGTTCGCGCCCTGGCGCATGGCTTCAGGCGTCTTGCGCAGCCACTTGTGGTTCGAATCCACGTCCTCCTCTCCGAGGAGGATCGTCAGAGGCATGCCGAGGGCCTTCCTCACGGCGTCCTCTCCGACCGAAGTGCCCTTGAGCCCGTACGGGAACGGGACGGCCCGATCCGGCAGCATGTACCAGCCGGCGTTGGCGCTCACGGCGCGCTTGACCTTGGCGTCGGGCCTGAAGAACAGCAACCGGTGGACGAACTGGGCGCCCGCCGAGTGCCCGTAGAGGAGGTAGCCGCGCGCCCGCAGCGAGAGGCGCGCGACGACCGAGTCGAAGATCGGGTCGAGCAGCGAGAACGACCAGCGCGCCTCGGACTGCGGGCCGGCCGCTCGCCCGCTCTCGTCGATCGTCTGGAAGACGTTGCCCAGGTTGTAGTTGATGTCTTCGGGCCAGTCGGCCTCGCTGAACTCGGGGCAGAGCAGCACGGCCCGGTGACGCCCGGCGACGTCGATCCACTCGTCCAGGTAGCGGCCGGCGTCACGGTTCACGCCGTGCATCACGAAGAGGACGTCCGAGTCGGGGCCGGAGCCGGCCGGCCGGTAGTACCACACCGTGATCGGGCGGCCGGCGTTGACCGCGGCGTCCTGGAACACGAAGCTCCCCTTGCCGGCGGCGAGCGGCGGCGCGGCGGGCTGGGCCAGCAACGGAAGCGCCAGGAGCAGCCAGAGACTGCCCATCACCGATCCTCGCCGCTGCCGCGGGCGATCTCGCGAACGATGGCGAGCCCGATCCGGACGCCATCGACGAGGTTCCGGACGGGGATGGACTCGTGCGGGGAGTGCGCGTCCTGCGTTCCGATGCCGAGGTTGACGGTCGGCAGCCCGCGTTCGTTCAGGACGTTGGCGTCGCTGCCCCCGGGATAGCCGAGCAGCTTGGCCGCGAACCCCGCGGCCTCGATGCTCCTCGCGGCGGCGCCCACCACCGGGTCGTCGGGTCCCAGGTGGAACCCCTGGTACTTGTGCGTCAGCGAGACCTCCACCGAGCCGCCGGCCGCGGCCGCGCACCGCTCGAACGCGTCGCGCACGAGGCCGATTTGGCGCTCGAGCGCCAGCGGGTCGGCGCTCCTCGTCTCGCCCGTGATTTCCACCGTGTCCGGCACGACGTTGATCGCCCCGCCCCCGTGGACGGATCCCACGTTCAGCATGCCGGTGTCGTCCAGGCGGCCGAGCGGCAGGCCCGCGATCGCGCGCGCGGCGATCCCGACGGCGTTGACGCCTTTCTCCGGCGCCACGGCGGCGTGCGCCGCCAGCCCGTGGACGACGATCCGGAAGGCGATGGCTCCCGGGGCTTCGACGACGAACTGGCCGGGCGGGGCCGAGCTGTCGAACAGGAAGCCCATGCGCGCCGAGAGGGCTCCGATGTCGAGAGCCTTCGCGCCGTGCATCCCGCGCTCCTCCGACACCGTGAAGGCGACCTCGATCGGCCCGTGCGGGCGGCGCTCCTCGACCAGCGTCGACAGAACCCCGAGGATGATGGCGATCCCCGCCCGGTCGTCGGCGCCCAGAATCGTGGTCCCGTCCGAGGAGAGCCGGCCGTCCGCTTCGATTACGGTCAGGTCGCGCGTCGGAGCGACGGTGTCCATGTGCGCGCCGAGCAGGATGGCCGGCGCGTCGACGTTCCCGGCCAGCCGGGCGACGAGGTTGCCGCAGTCGCCGCCGAACGTCTCGCCGGAGCGGTCCATGTGCCATTCGAGGCCGAGCGCCGACAGACGGCGCTCAAGATACGAGGCCACGTCGCGCTCGTTCCCGGCGACGCCATCGATACGGACGAGGTCGAGGAACGTGTCGACGAGTTGGCGGTTTGCCGGCATGGAATTTCCGTTGCTGTTGGTCGTGTTATGGAATTTTAGTTCCATCGGGTGTAAGCTACTCGCAACCCCACGGCCGTGTCAACAGCGAGGTGGGGGGTCGCCGCCAGTGGAGGACCAGCATGCCCGAACCGCTCGCCCCGTCGATCCAGCGGCTGCACGCCGCAATCGAAACCCAGCGCGACAACCTCACGCCCACCGACCGTCGCATCGCCGCCTACCTGCTCGAGCACCCGGAGGACGTTGCCCTGCTCTCGGTGCAGGAACTGGCCACGGAGCTGCGGACCGGGCCCGCCTCGATCATCCGCACGGTCCAGAAGCTCGGGTACACCGGCCTTGCGGAGCTGAAGAAAGCGCTGCGCAGCACGCTGCAACGGGCACGCTCGCCCCTGGAGCAGTTCGGCATGAACCTCGATGACGCCGGCGGTGAGGTGCCGCCTGCGGTCGCGGCCATCGCGAAGCGGGAGGCGCGCAACATCGCCGACACCATGCGGGTGTTCGACGAGCGGGCGTTCCGGGGGGCGGTCGATGCCCTCGCCCGCGCGCACACCGTCTACGTGCTCGGCGTCGGCGTCTCCGCGCACCTGGCGGGGCTCGCGGCGTTCGTGCTCCAGCACGTCGGGCTGCGGAGCTTCGCCCTGCAGCACACCGGCCTCAGACTGTCGGAGCAGCTGATCCGGGCAGGCAAGGGGGACGCGCTGCTGGCCTTCTCGTTCCCGCCATACTCGGCCCAGACCATCGATGCGGCCCGCCTCGCCAGGGAGCAGGGCGTTTCGGTGGTGGCGATCACCAACCATGCCGTGGCGCCGATCGCGGCCTGTTGCGGCGTGCTGCTCGTCGCGAAGACGGACTCGCTCACGCCCTCGAACTCGGTGTCGGCGCCGATCGTGCTGGTGCACGGCCTCGCCGCCGCCATCGCGCAGCGCGCCCGCCCGCGCTCCATCAAGGCCATCAAGACCACGCTCTCGATCAGGGTGGACGAGTGACGCCTGGCCGCCCCGCGGAGACGACCGCAAGGTCCACGGCGGCGCTGCCGAAGGAATTCTGGACCGCCAACCTCTTGGAGCTGCTCGAACGGGCGGCGTTCTACGGCTTCTACATCTCCATCACGCTCTTCCTGACCGACGTGGTCGGGTTCAGCGACCGCGAGACCGGCGTGGTGGCCGGCGTCTTCGTCGGCGTCCTCTACTTCCTCACGCCGTTCGTCGGCGCCCTGTCGGATCGCATGGGGTATCGCCGCGCCATGGTGCTGGCGTTCTCGCTCCTGGCGACCGGGTACGGCCTGATGGCTCTCTTCCACGGCCGGGCCGCGGTGGTGGCCGCCCTCATGCTGATCGCCGTGGGCGGGGCGTTCGTCAAACCGCTGGTCACCGGCACCGTCGCGCGGACCACCTCGCAGGACAACCGGGCCCGCGGCTATGCGCTCTTCTACTGGATCGTGAACATCGGCTCCTTCTCGGGCAAGACGGTCGTGCCTTTCATTCGCATCGGAGCGGGCGTGGCGGCCGTCAACGTCTTCGCCGCCGGGATCTGCCTGGTGGCTTTGCTGTGCACGCTCGTGTGGTACCGCCCGCCCGATTCGCCCACCCGTCCGCAGAGCCTGGGCGAGGTCGCGATCGCCCTCGGCAAGGTGTTCAGGCGTCCCCGTCTCGTCCTGCTCATCCTCATCGTCTCGGGGTTCTGGACGACGCAATATCAACTCTATGCGACGATGCCGAAGTACGTCATCCGGCTCCTCGGACAGAACGCGAAACCCGAGTGGATCGCCAACGTCAACCCGCTCGTCGTCGTGCTGTTCGTCGTCCTGATCACGCGGCTGACGAAGCGCTGGCGGGCGTCGACGTCGATCTTCTGCGGGATGCTGCTCGTCCCACTGGCGAGCGGGTTGATCGCCTCCGGGCAGACGCTCGAGCGGCTCCTGGGGCCCTCGATCCCCGTCCTCGGTCTGGTCCGGGTCCACCCGCTCGTCCTGATGCTCGTCGCGGGGGTCGCCTTGCAGGGGTTCGCCGAGAGCCTGATCTCGCCTCGGTACCTCGAGTACTTCTCGGTGCTCGCGCCGAAGGGCGAGGAGGGGACCTACCTGGGGTTCGCCTACCTCTACTCGTTCTTCGCCGCAGTGGCCGGTTTCATGCTCTCGGGCGTGCTTCTCGACCGCTACTGCCCCGACCCGAAGACCCTGCCCGCCGGGCTCGACGCGGCCCAACGGGCGGCCTACTACCAACACGCGAGCACGATCTGGCTGTACTTCATCGCGATCGGCATCGCGACCGCGCTGGCGTTGCGGGCGTTCGCCTGGTGGTTCGAGGAGAGGGGGCTCAGCACGGAACGCAGCCCTCAGGCCCGCGGGGAGCGCTAGAGCGCCGCGCAGCGCCCGGCCTGGGCGCCCGCGGGACCCTTACGGCAGCAGGACGGTCGAGCCGGTGGTGCGGCGCGCCTCGAGGTCGCGGTGGGCGCGCTCGGCCTCGGCCAGCGGGTAGGTCTGGTTGATCTCGATCCTCACCGCGCCGCTGTCGATCACGTCGAACAGCTCGGCGGCCGTCGCGAGCAGATCGGACCGGCGCGCGACGTACGTCATCAACGTGGGGCGGGTGAGGAAGATCGACCCCTTCGCCGAGAGCACGAGCGGCGAGAACGCCGGCACCGGCCCCGAGCTGTTGCCGTACGTGACCATCATGCCGAGCGGCTGCAGGCAGTCGAGCGAGCCGTCCCAGGTGTCGCGGCCGACGGAGTCGTACACGACCCGCACGCCGCGGCCTCCGGTGATCGCCCGCACCCGCGCCACGAAGTCCTCGCGGGTCGTCACGATCGGGAACTCGCAGCCGTGCGCGCGGGCGAGCTTCGCCTTGGCCTCGGTGGAGACGGTGCCGATCACGACCGCGCCAAGCTGCTTCGCCCACTGGCAGAGGATGAGGCCGACCCCGCCCGCGGCGGCGTGGATCAGCACCGCATCGCCGGCGGCGACCGGGCAGGTGCGCCGCAGCAGGTACTGCGCCGTCATCCCCTTGAGCATGGCGGCGGCCGCGGTGCGGTCGTCGATCGCCGGCGGCAGCGTCACGAGACGTTCGGCCCGGATCAGGCGCATCTCGGCGTAGGCGCCCACGACGCCGGCGTAGGCGACGCGCTCCCCGGGCTTCACCTCGGCGACGCTGGGGCCGATCTCCTCGACCACCCCGGCCGCCTCCGAACCGATCACGGCCGGCACCTGCAGCGGGTATAGCCCGGAGCGGTGGTAGGTGTCGAGGTAGTTGAGGCCGATCGCCGTCTGGCGGACGAGCGCTTCGCCGGGGCCGGGGTGACCGACCTCGACCTCTTCCCAACGCAGCACCTCGGGACCACCGGTTGCGTGGATGCGGATCGCTTTGGCCATGCCGAGAGGTTAGCGCGGGGGGACGGGTTTGGCGAGATCCGGACCCGCGACCCGCAGCGCCCCCGGCAGCACCCGGAACGTCACCGGACCGCTCGGGTAGGTCTCGCCGTCCACGTCGAACAGCGGCAGCGGCGCCTGCGGCTCGAGCCGCACCTCGCGCGCCCGCCGGAAGTGCACCGGTTTGGCGCCGAGGTGCTTGCCGAAGTAGAGCTGCGGCAGGCGGCGGGCGAGCTGGAGCCCGCTGACCTCGCCGACGGCGACCACGTCGAACAGCCCGTCGTCGAGGACCGCGCCGGGGGCGACGCGCATCCCCTTGCCGAACGTCGTGCCGTTGGCGACCGCGAGGAGCAGCGCCGGCCCCGCGAACCACGCGTCGCCGTCCGCCCAGACGCGCACGTTCACGCAGCGATAGCGGGCGAGGGCGGTGAGGGTGCAGCGCAGGAACGTGGTGCGGCCGCGCGTCGCCACCGCGTTGACGGTCTCGTCCACCATGCCGGAGACCCCCGCCGAGGCGATGTTGACGAAGAAGAAGCCGCCGCGCTCGCCGTCGCAGCGGCCGGCGTCGATCGCGACCGCCGGGCCGAGCAGCGCCCGCCGCAGCGCCTGCGCCGGGTCGCGCGGGATGGCGAGCGGCCGGGCCAGGTCGGAGCCGGTCCCCGCCGGCACGATGCCCAGCGTCAGCGGCGCTCCGCGCCCCAGCAGCACGCCGGCCGCCAGGTGCGCGGTGCCGTCGCCGCCGACCGCGACGACGCGCCCGCACCCCGACTCGACCGCCTCGAGGACGGCCCGCCGCGACGCCTCGGCGTCGGCGGGGGTCACGACCTGGATGGGCGCAAGCTGTTCCGCCTGCGGCCGCAGCCGCTCCCAGAAGCGGCCGGCGCGGCCGCCGCCCGCCGCGCGATTGACGAGGACCAGCGTCCGGTTCATCCCGCCTCCGCCGGCAGCCAGTTGGCGACCGCCCGCTCCAGCCGAGCCACCTCCGCGTTCCAGCGCGGGACCGTCCACCCCGCGGCGCGGCGCAGCAGCGGCCGCAACGACGGCGCGAGCTCGAGGCAGCGCCGCGGCTGCCACATCCCCAGGCGCACCCGGCGCAACAGCAGGTCCTCGAGGTGGACGACGCCGCCGAAACGCAGCTGCCACACCAGCTCGGCCGCGCACAGGTCGAGGCCCTCGGCGAGCGGGGCCAGCGCCGCGCCGGAGCCCGCCGCGGGCAGCGCGAGCGCGCCCAGGCGCCGCGCCATGCCGCGTGCCACGTCCTCCGCGACGCCCATGGCGGCGAGGCCGCGCGCCAGCTCGGCCGGGTCGGCGCGCCACGGCAACGCCACCGCCGCGGTTTGCGACGGCGCGAGGCTCTCCCGGCGCGCCTCGGGCAGCAGCTTGACCGCCGCGTCCACGACCTTGCCGGCGGTGGCGCGGAACGTCGTGAGCTTGCCGCCCGCGGTCGAGACCATGCCGCGCTCCTCCCACACCGCCTCCTCGCGCGAGGCGGCGGAGGGGTTCTCGGCGTGGCTGGAGATCACCGGGCGAACGCCGGCGAACGCGCCGACGACGCTTCGTCCGGTCGCCCGGGCCGCGGGGAAGACCGTCTGGACGAAGCGCAGCAGGTAGGCCGTCTCCTCCGCCGTGGGGCGGGGGTCGTCGAGCGGCCCGTCGTGGAAGAGGTCGGTCGTGCCGACGAGCGTCCCCTCCGGGTGCGGCACCGCGAACACCGGACGGCCGTCGTCGGCCGAGAGCGCGGTCACGGCGACGTCGAGCGGCAGCACGGCGCGGGGGAAGAGCAGGTGCGAGCCGCGCGACGGCCGCACCCGCGACCTCGCCCCGCCCCCCATCGCCCGTACCTCGTCCACCCACACACCGGTGGCGTTGACGACCACGGTCGCGCGCACTTCCTGCGTGGCGCCGCTCTCCAGGTCGCGCACCAGCGCACCCATCACCCGCCCGCCGCGGTCCCGCACCAACTCCTCGGTGCGGGCGTAGCTCAGCGCCGCGCCGCCGGCCAGCACCCCGGCGCTCACCGCCGCGTGCACGAGGCGGGCGTCGTCGGCGACCGCGTCGTCGTAGAGCAGGCCGAACTCGAGGCCGCCCCGCGCCAGCCGCGGCACCAGCGCGGCGGCCTCGGCCGCGTCCACGCGCTCGTGGCGGTGGTGCACCGGCGTGAGGTGGTCGTACATCGAGAGACCGAGGCCGATCTGCCACCCCGGCGTGGCGTCGTGCTCGTACGAGGGGTAGAGGAAGCGCATCTGGCGCACCAGGTGCGGGGAGAGCAGCGCCAGCTGGTCGCGCTCGCGGCACGCGGTGCGGGTGATGCCGAGCTGCATCCGCCGCAGGTAGCGCAGGCCGCCGTGGATCAGCTTGGACGAGCGCGACGAGGTGCCGCCGCCGAAGTCGCCGCGTTCGACCAGCCCTACCGCGAGACCGCGCAGCGCCGCGTCGTGCAGCACCCCGGCGCCGGTGATGCCGCCGCCGATGACGAGCAGGTCGAGCCTCTCGCCGAGTCTGCGCCACGCGCGCTCGCGCCAGCCGGGGGGGAACATCAGCCCTCCCCCCCACCCGTGGTCCGTGGCCCGTGGTCCGTGGTCCGCAAGAGCAGCACACCGGGGTTGAGCACCCCTGCCGGGTCGAGCGCGTGCGCGAGCGCCGCCAGCGCCGCGACCCCGGTGCGGCCCACCTCGCGCTCGAGGTACGGGGCGTGGATCGTCCCCACCCCGTGGTGGTGGGAGAGGGTACCGCCGGCCGCGAGCAGCGCGTCGTTGGCGGCGCCCTTGAGCGCGCCCCACTGCGCGACCTCGCGGCCGCGGGCGAGCGGCCAGAGGAAGGTGAAGTAGAGGGAGGCGCCGTCGCGGTAGGCGTGCGAGAGGTGGCAGCCGACCACGACCCGCGTCCCGAGCGATGCGGCGGCCCGCTGCAGCGCCTCGCGGACGCCGCCGTAGACGGCCTCGAGGCCGGACCACGGCGCGGCGGTTTCCAGCGTGTCCACGCCCCAGCCGGCCGTGAGCAGCTCGTCGCGCAGGTACGGGTGGCGGAAGCGGTCGGCGCGCCACCGCCGCCAGCCGGCGCGGCCGACGGCGAACCCGCCCGCCGCGCGCCAGTGCCGCGCCGCGGTCTGCTCGGCCAGCGTCATCCCCTGCGTCGTGCCGGCCCAGCCGAGGAGGAGCAGGCAGCCGCTCCGGTAGCGCCGCCGGCTGAACAGCATCCGACTGGCGCGGGCGGCGAGCGGCGACAGCGCAACGAGCGTCATCCCGAACCGCGTCTCCTCGGGGTCGGCCAGGCGCATCGTCTCGACCGGCACGCCGTTCTGGAGCAGCGCCCGGCACACGTCCACACCGGCCGCCCAGCCGGGGAGCAGCACCGCCAGGCCGTCCTCGCACTCGGGCAGCGGCCGGAGGCGCAGCGTCGCCTCGGTGATCACGCCGAGGCGCCCCTCGCTGCCGATGAGCAGGCGGCGCAGCTCCGGCCCCGCTGCCGACGCCGGCTGCGCCGCCAGGCGCCAGAGGCCCGTCTCGGTCGCGACCTCGAGGCCGGCGACCAGGTCGTCGACCTTCCCCACCCCGGTCGAGCGCTGCCCGGCGGAGCGCGTCGCCACCCACCCGCCGACGCTCGAGAACTCGAACGACTGCGGCTCGTGGCCGAGGCGCAGACCGTGCGGGGCGAGCGCCGCCTCGAGCTCGGGCCCGAGCGTGCCGGCGCGGACGCGCGCCAGCTGCGAGCCGCGATCGAGCGCCACGATGCCCCGCAGGCGCTCCAGCGACAGCACCACGACCGGGCGGTCGACCGCGGACACGGTCACGCCGCCGGTGACGCTGGTGCCGCCGCCGCGCGGGATCACCGTCACGCCGCCGGCGGCGGCCGCGCACAGCAGCTCGACGACCTGCTCCGGCGTGTCCGGGGCGCAGACGGCGTCGGGGTAGGCCGCGACGGTCCCGGTGCGCAGCGCGATCAGGTCGGGCAGCGAGCTGCCGCAGGCGTGGCGCAGCCGCGAGGCGTCGTCGGTGGCGGCCGGCAACGGCAGCGGCGGCAGCGGGCGCGGCGCCGGGAGTTTCACTTCGGCCTCGGGGACCGCCGGCAGGGGATCGCCCGAGCCGAGCCGCTCGGTCAGAAACGCGCGCGCCGCGTCGGGAACCGAAAGTCGTTCCCCCGCGACCCCCCACCCGTTCCACCGCCGCTCGCGCTCGGGCATCAGCTGCGATCGTAGCGCAGGTCGGCCGCGAAGGCTCGGTCCGGTGGCCGGCCGCAGCAAGGCGGCGTCGGGTGGCTCTCAGCTCGTGGGCCACCGCGCCGTCAACACGGCTCGGAAGGCGCCGGTCGCCGGGTCGAGGAGGACGAACCGCCCGTCCGGATCGATGAATGACCGGGTGGCAACGCTCCCGGGGCTGGGGGCGGTCCCGCCCTGCACCCACCACCACGACGCCACGGGGACGTACCCGCGTCCCAGCGGCGCGACGGTACCCGTGGCGAGGTCCACGACCGCGGCGGTGCGGGCGGCCCACGACGGGTTCTGGGTCTCGGCCCGCGTGGCGATGACCAGGGTTCCGGGCGTGGGCTGCCCCCCGATCGCGATCGTCCGGCCCGCCCCGACCGGGATCGTCCGCTGCAAACCGCCCGCCGCCGAGAAGATCCGCAGCCGGGCGCCGGACTCCCCCGCCTCGCCCACGGCGATCGTGCCGTCGGAGAGGATCGTTGCGGCGCATTGCGACGCCTCGGCGCACGTCGCGAGCGTCGCGACCCGCATCCCCGTGCGGGCGTCGCAGAGGGCGAGCGACGCGGCGGACGGCGGGCCGGTCCTCGTGACCAGGTTGCCCGTCGCGGGGTCGAACAGGAGCCTGAAGAATCCCAGCCGCTCGACCCCCGCGACGCCGCCGGTTTCGGTCAAGGTGCGACGCGCGACGTCGAAGTCGAACAGCCGCATGTCGGCCTGGTCCGCGTTTCCCGGCACGGGGTTCCAGGCGGCGAGGTAGAGATTGCCCGAGTCGGGCCAGAGCACCTTGATCAAGCCCGGGTCCCCCGGGATCCGCGCCGACGCCAGCAGCCGGCCCGTGAGGAGCTCGATCACCGAGATCGTCTTGGCCTCGCGGAGCATGAGCCGGCGGCCGTCGGGAGAGAGCTCCACGTCCCGCACCGAGCGCTGCGACGAAAGGGCGATCCGGGTCGTGACCGGTTTGGACGTCGGGTCCGTGAGGTCGAGCGTGATCACGTCGCGCGTGAAGTCCGTCAGGCTCGCGGGCGGGGAGAGCCAGACCGCCCGGGTGCCGTCGGCCGAGAACTCGGGGCCGGCCCACCACCGGCCCGCGGCTTCCAGCCTGACGGTGCGGCCCGAGCCCGTGTCCAGCAGGAACCAGCGCTTGCAGTCCCCTCGGCCCCAGGTCTCGCCCGCGACCGACACCCACCCACCCCTGGGAGCCGGGGCCACACGGTCGAGCCGGGTGAGATCGGGAAGCCCGACCGCCTGCACCCAGTGCGCGTACCCCACCAGGAGCAGCGCCGCGCCGCCGAGGATGCTCCAGAGCGTCGCCGAGAGCACCCGGTGGCCGCGGCGGATGTCGGTCCTGCCGCGGCTCACCTGCGCGAAACCGGCGGCGAAAAGGGCGACGAAGACGAGCACCGTGAACGCCACGGCCCCCCGTGTCACCGCCACCAAGGCGAACGCGAAGACGAGAGGGCGCAAAGCGAGCGCGACCGCCACGACGACGCCGATGCCGAGGACCGCGTCCAGCGCCAGCAACCGCGGCATGCGCGAGCGCGCCATGAGGGCGACCGCGTGGAAGAGCAGGATGAGCAGGAGCACCGCGGCCGCCGCCAGGCCGAACCCCTTGGCCCAGTCGGCGTACCGAAACGTCCCCCAGAACAGGCGAAGCCCGCCCCCGACGGCAGCCGCCGGCAGCAGCACGACGAGGCCCGAGCCCACGGCCAGCAGCCAGCACGCGAGCACCTTTCCGCCCCAGATCGCGGCGGCGGAGAGCGGGCGGGCGAACAGGAACCCGTGCCTGCGCTCCACCAGCTCGCGGTTGATCATGCCGGCGCCGGCGACCACCGCGACGCCGAACGCGAAC
The DNA here is from genome assembly GCA_004298115.1 of Acidobacteriota bacterium. Classification (GTDB taxonomy): domain Bacteria; phylum Acidobacteriota; class Thermoanaerobaculia; order Thermoanaerobaculales; family Thermoanaerobaculaceae; genus RBG-13-68-16. The sequence goes on along the minus strand of SCRJ01000046.1, from coordinate 3,208 downwards.
GCCCCGGCGAAGATGGCGGCCATCAGCTCGCGCGCATCGCGGGCGTTGTGAGCGCCGAGCGACGAGAACAGGGGCACGACGAGGGCCAGAACGCCCGCGACGAGAGCCGCGACGAACACCGTCCACTTCTCCCTGAGATCCCTTGACGCGACCGCCAGCATGCCGTTCATCGCCGCACCTCCCCAGCGCCCGCGTTCACCGCGATGAAGATCTCCTCGAGCGACATGCCGGACGCCTCCGGTCGGACCACGCCGGGCCGCGCGCCCAGGCGCCCGAACGTGGTCTCGTCGAAGCGTGAGGCCACGGTCTCCAGCCCCCAGCCGTTGCGCACGAGGCCGAGCGCGCCCAGCCCCGCCAGCTCGCCGTCGACGTCGGGTGGTACCTCGGTCGGTCCGGACCCGAAGCGAAGCCGGCGGAAGCGGCCCTTGAGCGCCTCCAGCTCCTCGTCCAGTACCAGGCGACCCCCGATCAGCACCCCGACGCGATCGGCGATCGTCTCCACCCCGGCGAGGTCGTGCGTCGTGAGGAACACCGTCGTGCCGCGGTCGGCGAGCTCGCCCACCAGCTCTTCGTAGAGCGCCTTGCGCGCCACCGCGTCGAGCCCCAGCGTCGGGTCGTCGAGGACTAACAGGTCGGGGTGCGGGGCGAGCGCGAGCGCAAGGCCGAGCTGGGCCTTCTGGCCCTTGGAGAGCCGGCCGGCCGGCACGTTCGCCGGAACGCCGAACCGCTCGAGGCGGCTGCCGACGCCGGCCCGGTCGAACGTCGGGTAGAGCCGCGCGCAAAAGGCGACCGCCTCGGCGGCGGTCATCTCCGGCGGCACGTCGGGCTCCTCCGGGAGGGCGCCGACCCGCGCCATGGCCCGCCGGCGGGAGCGCCACGCATCCTCCCCGAACAGCGTCGCCCGGCCGGCCTCGGGCTTCTGCTGGCCGAGCAGGCAGCGGACGAGGGAGGACTTGCCGGCGCCGTTGCGGCCGAGGAGCGCATAGACGCGCCCCGGCTCGACCGCGAGGGTCACGGCGTCGGCCGCGACCGTCCGGCCGTAGCGCACCGTGACGCCATCGAACCCAGCCACCGCGTGAGAGTTGCCGGTCTCGTTCATCGCCCCGTCCCTTTCCCGTCGCCCTGCTCGAAGCTCGCCCAGACCGCCCCGAGCTCCTCCTCCGCCCTCTCCCTGGTCGCGCCGATCGACACCGCGAGCGTCGCGTAACGGGCGGCGCCTTCGCGCAGCGCTCGGCGGCGCTCGGCATCGGGAAGCCGCGGGGGTGCGTCGGCGACGTAGGTTCCCTCGCCGCGGCGGACGACCAGGACTCCGGCGTCGGCGAGGTGCTGGTACGCCTTGGCGACCGTGGCCGGGTTGACGCGCAGCTCCTTCGCGAGCTCACGCACGGAAGGCACGACGCTGCCCGGCGCCAACGCCCCAGACGCCGCCAGCCGCCGTACCCCTTCCTCGATCTGCCGCCAGATCGGGGCCGGGTCCGCTGGATCGATCACGACCGTGCGTGTCATCGTGCCGCCCCTCCCTTCGCCACCAGCTCCGTTTACTGTACCACTGCTGTAATACAGTAAACACCCCCGGCCCGGCGTGTCAAGAGGGGGCAGCGGACGATCGGCGGCGAGGGGCCGGACGGAGGCGCGGCCGCGGCTTACGGCAGCGGCAGGACCGTGCGCGCGATCGCCCAGAAGTGGGCGGCGGAGCCCGCCATCACGAACAGGTGGAAGATCTCGTGGAAGCCGAACACCCCGGGGACCGGGTCTGGCTTCTTCACCGCGTAGATCACCGCGCCGACCGTGTAAAAAAACCCGCCGAGACCGAACCAGAACAGCCCCGCCGGCGGCAGGCGGTGCACCAGCGGCCAGATCGCGATGACTATCAGCCAGCCGAGGCCGAGGTAGAGGGCCACCGAGAGCCAGCGCGGCGCGTCGATGGCGAAGATCGCGATGAACATCCCGGCGAGGGCGAGCGCCCACACCGCGCCGAACAGCGACCACCCCCACGGGCCGCGCAGCGGCACCAGGCAGAGCGGCGTGTAGGTCCCCGCGATGAGCAGGAAGATCGCCACGTGGTCGAGTTGCCGCAGCACCCGGCGCGCGTGCTCGGAAACCGGCAGCAGGTGGTAGAGCGTGCTGGCGATATAGAGCAGGATCAAGGAGATGCCATAGACGATGAAAGCGGCGAGGTGCCACCACTTGTGGTGGACCGCCGCCAGCGTCACCAGCACGGTGGCGCCGATCACCGCCGCGACGGCGGCGCCGAGATGGGTGAAGGCCGACACCGGGTCGCGCACCAGACGCATCAGCGCGGCTCCCGCCTCGGGCGCGGTGGGTCGTGTGGTTGCATACGCGATTATCTTACGACCGCCGGCCGCGCTCGTGGGGACGAACGCCCACGCCGGATCCGGGTGGGAGCCGCCAGGGGGCTTGCCAAGCCGTGCGATAGGGGTTACTATATTACCCGTTGGTGATGGAGTAATGATATGACTCCGCCAACCGGCCGGGCTGACGCCGGCCGCCCAAGGAGGACACATGGCTGTCAAGGAACTGACATCGAGCAATTTCGACGAAACGATCGCCGCCAACGACATCGTCCTGATCGACTTCTGGGCCGAGTGGTGCGGCCCGTGCCGCGCGTTCAAGCCGATCTTCCACGCGGCGGCCGAGGCCAACCCGGACATCACGTTCGCGTCGTGCGACACCGAGGCGCAGCAGGAGCTCGCGGCCGCGTTCGGGATCCGCTCGATCCCGACCCTGGCGATCTTCCGCGAGAAGGTGCTGCTCTTCTCCCAGCCCGGCATGCTCCCGGCCGAGGCGCTCACCGAGCTGATCGGCCAGGTCAAGGCGCTCGACATGGCCGTCGTGCACGCCGAGGCGGCCAAGCACCAGCAGGCCGCCACCGCCTGACAACGAGTTCGGTTCGCATCCAACGGCCGTGCGGGCGTCGCGAGGCGCCCGCGCGCTCGGCCGGCGCGCCCCGGACCCGCGCGTCGTATGTAGCAGCCGATGCTCGCATCGGCCGACGGGTTGCAGCCGGAACGAAGCCGGCGCTTGCGAGCACGCGCCGCTACGGAAGCAAAGGAAGCGCGCCCGGCGGGCGTCTATGAGTAGGTCGGTCGAGTCAAGTGGGGTCGTGTCGTTGATTGCCTCCTGGATAGGGTCTTGTTTCCGGTCTTGGGTGTTGGGGTGGGAGAGCTCATCCTGCGCATCAGGCGTC
>SCRJ01000045.1 GCA_004298115.1 Acidobacteriota bacterium | reverse complement strand
CCGATCTGGCCGTACTTCGATACCGCGCCGCTGTAGCGGGTGAGCACCGTCGAGTTCGGGAACATCACGGCCTGCTCGTTGAAGATGTTGGTGATCTGCGGGATGACGTAGAGCTCCAGGTCGGTGCCGAACGCCGGGACCTTGAACGAGTAGTTGAGCGAGAGGTCGGTGCTGGTGACCGCGTCGCTCGTGTAGGCGCCGCGCTTGGAGAAGTAGTAGGTCGAGGTCGTCGGGCGCTGCGCGTACCCGGGGTTTGTGACGTACAGGTACGTGTAGACGGTGCCGGCGGCGGAGTACGGCGTGCCCGAGGCGTAGCTCTCCATGAGGCTGACGCTCATGGTGTTGTGCCTGGTGTTGAGGACGTCCCAGACGACCCAGACGCGACCGCGGTGGCGCTGGTCGTTGGAGAGGTTGCCGACCGGGTTGGTCCAGCTCTGCCGCGAGTACTCGGGGTAGTAGTACGGGTTCGAGGTGTTGGAGACCGGGCCGGAGCCGCTGGTCTCACCCTCGTAGTTGCCGTAGCTGTGCGACCAGGTGTAGTTGCCGGCGACCTGCCAGGCGTCGCTCACGCGGTAGCTGGCCTGCAGGTTGACGCCGTCGTACTTCTTTTCGAGCACGTTGTCGTTGCCGATGACCTTGAGGTCGCTGACGTTGCCGAGCGAGTCGGTGACCTGGCCGGTGCTCATGTCCACGCGGGTGGAGTAGAGGTCCTTGTACTCGCGGTGGACGTAGTCCATGCGGGCGAGGCCGCGGCTGCCGAGACGCTTGGTGAGACCGACCGTGTACTCCTGCGCGTACGGCGACTTGAGGTTCTTGCCCACGATCTGGGAGAGGCCCGCGATCGAGCCGTAGCCGACGTCGCGGCCGACCGGGCCGCCGATGGCGTTGGTGCCGTTGGCGTACAACCACGCGAACACCTGCTGCAGCACCTCGTGCTCGTTGAGGCAGGCGCCCGGGTTGTCCGGGGTGCAGTTGGCGTTGATGTCGGGGCCCTCGTAGAAGTAGCCGAACGACGACGGCGACCCGGCGCCCTGCGAGGCGATCGAGCCCGCGATCGCGGTCACGTAGTGGCCGACCGAGGCGGTGGCGACCCAGTTGCCGTCGCCCTTGATGTCGTAGCTGACGCCGAGGCGCGGGCTGATGCGGCTGTCCTTGGCGACCGTGTTGTGCGAGGCGTCCTCACCGTCGTTCTTGTCGTAGCGGACGCCGAGGTTGAACGACAGGTTGTTGTTGAGGCGCCACTTGTCGTTGACGAACGTTGAGTTGGTGCGGAAGTTGGTGCCCTTGGACTGCGCCAGCACCGCCCAGTAGGTGAAGTCGGAGCTGCCGTCGCCGTAGACGATCGGGATCGGCTGGTGCAGCACCGGGTCGAGGACGATCGCGCCGGCGTCCGTGGTGAGGTACGCGGTCGGCCAGTACACGTAGTTGGAGCCCGACTGGTAGTTGTTCGAGAAACGCATGTCGTTGAACGAGTCGTAGCCGACGACGATGTCGTGCGTGCCGAGGCTCTGCGAGGTCGCGAACCAGGAGCCCTTGACCAGCCAGTCCTCGTTGTCGCGCTTCTCGGGGTCGCAGACGCCGCAGAACGTCGGGGCGTTGGAGTACCAGTAGTGCTGGTTGTCGCGCACCACGGTGCCGTTGACGTAGTCGCGGGCGTCGCCGCCCGAGCCCACGAACGTGAAGTGGCGCTTGGAGTACTGCCCCTCGACGAAGAAGTTGTTCGTGATGATGCCGGTGTAGTTGGCGGCGAAGAGGTCCTGCGGCAGCTCGCGCGACTTGTCGAGGCTCGCGAGGTCGAGGATCGTGCCGAACACGTTGTTGAGCTGGGTCTGCTCCACCTTCATGTAGGAGCCGATCACGCGGTGGTTCGGCGTGAGCGAGAAGGTGAGCTTGCCCTCGTAGCGCTTCTGGGTGTCGACCGACGTGTACGGGATGTTGGTCGAGTACGTCTGGCCGTCCTGCGTGAGCTTGCGGTCGCGGCCGGCGGCGAAGAACCACAGCCGGTCCCTGAGGACGAAGCCGCCGACGGTGGCCTCGTAGACCGAGTTGATCTTGTCGTTGCGGCTCGCGGTGAACGGCGTCTTGGCGGCCCACTTGTCGCTGGAGAGCGAGTCGCGGAACGACGCGTGGAACTCGTTGCCGCCCGACTTCGTCAGGGTGTTGACGATGCCGCCGGCGAAGCGGCCGTACTCGGCCGAGATCGCCGCCGTCTGGGTGGTCGTCTCCTGGATCGCGTCCTCGATGTAGAGGGCGTTCGGCGTGTTGCGGACGTTGTCCTGGATCACGACGCCGTTGACCATGTACAGGTTCTCGTACGACATGGCGCCCGAGATCGAAAGGTTCTGCGAGGGGCCGGTCTGGGCCACGCCGGGCGTCAGGATCGCGGAGCTGGTGATGCCGCGGGCGACCGGGAGCGAGTTGATCAGGTTCTGGTCATACGTCGTCGCGACCTGCTGGCTCGAGGAGATGTTGTCGTAGGTCCCGGTGACGGTGACCTCCTCGGCGACCTTGGCGGTCGGCATCGCCGCGTTGACCGTGGCGGTCTGCGCGGCGTTGATCTTGACGGTCGTGTCGAGCGTCTGGAACCCCATCAGCTCGAACTTGACGTGGTAGTCGCCGGCGGGCAGGAAGGCGAAGATGTAGGCGCCGGTCACTTCCGTGACGGCGGTGCGCGCGCCCTGCAGGTTGGGCGACGTCACGGTGACGGTCACGCCCGGGAGGGGGTCCTTGCCGTCGGTGGCGCGCCCGGTCAGGGTGCCTGTCGGCATCTGCGCGAGCGCGGGCAATGCGACGACAACCAGCATTGCGGCCACGAGCACGAATCTTGTGAACTTCATTTGCACGTCCTCCTTGATCGTATGTGATTTGCTGCACGCTTCGGAACCGCGATCCTCAGCACTCGACGTACCAGCCAATCTCCTTCGCTTCCGGTTGGTCGAGATCCTCCACCTCACCTCCTTCTCCCTTTCGGGTGTGTGCAATGGCGACAACATGTGAAAATGCTATATATGCGCAAGCTCTCAAGCCCCCCTGACAGCAGGAACTTGGTACAAAATCCAGCATAAAATTTGTTCAGGAGTCTCAGTTTGTGACCGCATCTTATGGATGCGGCGGCACCGTCAGTGGCACCTGTGCGACTCTAGCAAGAATCTCGCGCCGAGACAATAGCAGTTATCGTATTCGTGGGAATGAGCTTACTGTCGAGACTCAATTATGAGAAACGCTCTCAGCGCCGCGGCCACGGCCGCCGGCTGCTCGAGCGGCACGAGGTGGCCGCTGTCCGGGACAACGACGAGTCGCGCTCGTGGCATATTCCTCGCGAGAAATTCTGCATTTGAGACGAAGTCCGGAACCTCGCTCGCGCCGCGCACGATCAGCGTCGGCGCCGCGACCTCGTTGAGACGATCGGTGAGCGTCCACTCCCGGTCCGGGGCGTCGCGCACGGTCGCCAGGTACTCGCCCGCCGGAAACGTCCGCAGCATCGCCTCGAGGCGCCCGCGGGCGTCCGGCCGCGCCGCGGCGCTCGCGATCAGGGGGTGCGCCAGCCACAGCTCGCTCATCGCCGCGCGCGGGCCGTCCGCCCGGATCGCCTTCGCCAGCGCCTTGAACGACGCGAGCAACTCGGGCGAGAGCGGGGCGTCCGGCACCAGCGGGCCGATCAGCGCGAGCGTCCGCACCAGCTCCGGACGGCGCACCGCCAGCTCGAGCGCGATCCCGCCGCCCTTGGAGAGCCCGACGACGTGGGCGGGCCCGCCGGCGACGCGGGTGATCACCGCCGCGAGGTCGGCGGCGTGGTCGCCCCAGCGGTACCCCGACGGCGGCGACGCGCTGCGGCCGTGGCCGCGCTGGTCGTAGCGGATCGTCCGCAGGCCGGCCGCGACCAGCGCAGGGACGACCTCGTCCCAGACGCGCACGTCCAGGGTGTGGCCGTGGAGGAGCACGACCGTTTCGCCCTCGCCCTCGGCGACGACGTGCAGCGCGACCCCGTCGCGATCCAGGATCACGGCGCCGTCCGAAACGTGAACGACGCCGGGGCGGCCAGCTCGTGGCCGGCCGCGTCCTCCGCCCCGTCCCGCGCGAGCGTGACGTGGAACGTGTCGCCCGCCGCGAGGTCGACCGCCGGTTGCCACACCACCCACCAGTTCGCGGCGTCGTAGCTCACCTGGCCGGGGACGAGGCCGCTCGCCTCGCCGAGCACGGTCACCGCGCCGGCGTGCAACGACGTGGGGCGCAGCGGCTTGGACAGCGAGAAGACCAGACGGGGCCGGCGCGCGGCGACGATCGCGCCGGCGGCCGGAAAGTGCGACGTCACGGCCGGCGGCAGCGAGCGTTCGGCGCTCTCCCAGCCGGAGCCGGCGGCGAGGTTGACGGAGACGTAGAAGACGGCGTCGAGCAGCTCGGGCGGCGGCGGCGGCGGGAGCGGCAGGCCGTGGTCGCGCGATTCCTTCGTGAGGATGACGGCGATCGCGACCACGGTCACGACGCCGAGCACGATCAGACCGGTGGACACGTGGTCGAGCACCGCGCGGACGTCGGTGACGGCGCCGTCCCTCACCTGGACGGTCGTGGCCTTGCCCGACAGCCGCACGACGTTCCCGGCTTCGTCCAGGCGCGCCGGGAAGCGCACGCGGTACTCGCCCGGCGGCAGCCCGGCGACCGTCCACGCCGGGTTCAGCGAGCGGAACACCGGCACCCAGCCGTTGCCCGACCGGCGCTCGAGCTCACCCTCGATCCCGTCCGGCCCCGGCCGTCCCGCGCGCCAGGCGCCGTCGTCTGGGAACACCCGTACGGCCACGCCGCCCCCGGGGCCCTGGGCGGGGTGGGTGCCCGTGGCCTGGACCGACATGCAGCCGGAGAGCAGCAGCGTGAGCTGGCCAACGACGAGGAGCGCGGCGAGGGCGCGGCGTGGCATTTCGGGAGTGTCGCACCCGCCAGGCCCGTCCGCAAGACGGTCACACAGAGACGTGGTCCGTGGTCCGTGGTCCGTGGTCCGAAAGAGACGTGAGGACAGAACCGGAGGGTCGTTCCCGCGCACGCGGGAACCCAGTCACGGACTCGCGTGGGCCATGGCCTGGATCCCCGCGTTCGCGGGGATGACGACAAGGACCACGGACCACGCCTCTCCGGAGCCCGGAGCCCGGTGCCCGGTGCCCTCGGGGTTCTACTTCCTCCTGGTCGCGATGGCGAGGGACCTCGCGAGCGCTTCGATCTCGCCGGGCAGCTCCGGGGCGTCCCCGAGCTCGGCGATGCGCTCGACGAGGGCGGAGCCCACGACGACCCCGTCGGCGAAGCGGGCGGCGCGCGCAACCTGGTCCGGGGTGGAGACGCCGAACCCCACCGCCACGCGGGTCTTCGTGAGCCTGCGGACCAGACGCACCTGCTCCTCGAGCCCTTCCTCCAGGGTCGCGCGGGCGCCGGTAACGCCGGCGCGGGCGACGAAGTAGACGAAGCTCCCCGCGAGCTTGCGCACCGCCTTGACGCGCTCGCGCGTGGACGTCGGCGCGAGCAGCAGGACGAGCTCGACGCCCACCCGCCGCAGCGCCGCGTGCGCCGCGCCCGCCTCCTCCACCGGGACGTCGGTGAACAGCACCCCGTCCACGCCGGCGGCGGCGGCGTCGACGGCGAAGCGGGCGAGCCCGTAGGCGTGCACCGGGTTGAAGTAGGTGAACAGCACGACCGGCAGCTCGCTCGAGTAGCGCAGCTCGCGCACGATGCCGAGCACGCCGGGAAGCGACGTCCCCTGCGCCAGCGCGCGCTCGGCGGCGCGCTGGTTGGTCGGGCCGTCGGCGATCGGGTCGGTGAACGGCACCCCGAGCTCGAGGATGTCGGCGCCGGCGCGCTCGAGGGCGCGCGCGAGCACGACGGTCCGGGCCGGGGCCGGGTCGCCCGCGGTGATGTACGCGATGAACGCGGCCCGCTTCGCCTTGCCGGCCCGGGCGAACGCCTTGTCGATCCGTCCGCTCATAGCGTCACCCCCTCGAGCCTCGCGACCTCGACCACGTCCTTGTCGCCGCGCCCCGAGAGGTTGACGAGCACGGCCTGAGCGCTCGCCATGCGCGGGGCGACGCGCGCGACGTAGGCGATCGCGTGCGCGGTCTCGAGCGCCGGCACGATCCCTTCGAACTCGGAGAGCAGGTGAAACGCGTCGAGCGCCTCGCGGTCGGCGACCTGCACGTACGAAACGCGGCGGGAGTCGTGCCAGTACGCGTGCTCGGGGCCGACCGCGGGGTAGTCGAGCCCCGCCGAGACCGAGTGCGTCGGGCTGACCTGGCCGTCCTGGTCCTGGAGAACGTAGCTGCGCGTCCCGTGCAGGACGCCGGGCGACCCGCCGGCGAAGCGCGCCGCGTGCTCCCCCAACCGCGTGCCGCGCCCGCCCGCCTCGACCCCGACCAGCTCGACGTGCCGGTGCGGGACGAACGCGGAGAAGATCCCGGCGGCGTTGGAGCCGCCGCCGACGCACGCGACCACCAGGTTCGGGAGCGAGCGGTGTTGCGCGCGGATCTGGAGCAGCGCCTCGCTCCCGATCACGGACTGGAACTCCCGTACCATCAACGGGTAGGGGTGGGGTCCCAGGACGGAACCGAGGACGTAGTGGGTGGTCGCGACGTTGGTCACCCAATCCCGGAGCGACTCGTTGATCGCGTCCTTGAGCGTCCGCGAGCCCGCGTCGACCCCCACCACCTCGGCGCCGAGCAGCTTCATCCGAAACACGTTGAGCGCCTGGCGGCGCTCGTCCTCGGTCCCCATGTAGACCCGGCAGCGCAACCCGAACAGCGCGGCGGCGGTGGCGACCGCGACGCCGTGCTGGCCGGCGCCGGTCTCGGCGATCACGCGAACCTTCCCCATCCGCCGCGCCAGCAGGCACTGACCGACGGCGTTGTTGATCTTGTGGGCGCCGGTGTGGCAGAGGTCCTCGCGCTTGAGGAAGACCTGCGCCCCCCCGAGGTGTCGGGTGAGCCGGGCCGCGTGCGAGATCGGCGTCGGGCGGCCGCAGTAGGTCGCGAGCAGGCCGGCGAGCTCGCGCCGGAACGCGCGGTCGCGCCGCGCCTCCTGCCAGGCGGCGGTCAGCTCGGCAAGCGGCGCCATCAGCGTCTCGGGCACGAAGCGCCCGCCGTACGGCCCGAAGTATCCTCGGCTGTCAGGTACCGGTTTCATCGTCCCCCCCGTGCCCCGCGCGGCGCACCGTACCACCTCCGCCGGCGGGACGGCCCGCCGCCGGACCGCGGCCGGCTCCGCGGGCGGCCGCCACGAACGCCCGCATCCTCGCGGCGTCCTTGCGCCCGACGGCGGCCTCGACGCCGCTCGCGACGTCGACGCCCGCCGGCCGGACGCGCGCCACGGCCGCGGCGACGTTCTCCGGGTCGAGGCCGCCGGCCAGCCAGAACTCGAGGCCCGCCGGCGCGCCGGCGAGCGCGTCCCAGTCGAAGGTCCGGCCGGTACCGCCGCCCGCCGCCGATGCGGTGTCGAAGAGGATCCTGGCGACCCGCGCGTAGCGCGCCACGACGGCCCAGTCCACCACGCCGGACACGGAGACGGCCTTGATGACGCGCGCCGGGCCTCCGAGCGCCGCGCACGCCTCGGGCGGCTCGTCGCCGTGGAGCTGCACGATGTCGAGGGCGGCCGCCTCCCGTGCCCGCGCCACGGTCGCGACGTCCTGGTTGCGGAAGACGCCGACCTTGCTCGCGCCCTCCACGCCCCGGATCCAGGCCGGGGACGGCCCGACGAACCGCCGCGAGCCCGGATCGAAGAGGAACCCGACGAAGTCGGCCCCCGCCGCCACGGCGGCGCACGCGTCGGCGAGGTTCGTGAGGCCGCAGATCTTGACGGTCACGCGCACGCGACCAGCTCCTCGAGCGCCGCGTGCGGGTCGGTCGAGCGCAGCAGGTGCTCGCCGACGAGGAAGCGCCGCAGGCCCGCCGCCGCCAGGCGCCGCACGTCGCCCGCGCCGGCGATCCCGCTCTCCACGACGGCCACGCTTCCGGGGGGGACCCGCCGGGCCAGCCCCGCCGCGGCTTCGAGGTCCACCCGGAAGCTCCCCAGGTCGCGGGCGTTGACCCCGACGATGCGCGCCGGCAGCGCCAGCACCCGGTCGAGGTCGCGGGCGTCGTGCGCCTCCACGAGCGCCTCGAGCCCGAGCTCCGCGGCGAGCCCCAGCATCTCGCCGAGGTGCGGCCCCGGGAGCGCCCGGGCGATGAGCAGCACCGCGTCGGCGCCCAGGAGCACGGCCTCGAAGAGCTGGCGCGGCGCCAGCAGGAAGTCCTTCTGCATCACCGGGAGCGCGACCGCGCTCCGCACGGCGGCCACCCACTCCGGCCGGCCCGCGAAGAACTGCGGTTCGGTGACGACCGACACCGCGGCGGCGCCGCCGGTTTCGTACGCTCGCGCCAGATCGACCGGCTCGAACGGCTGCCGCAACCACCCCTTCGACGGCGAGCGCCGCTTGCACTCCGCGATCACCCGCACGCCGGGGGCTTCCAGCGCCGCGAGCAGGCTGCGCCGCCCCTCGCGCCGGCGGACCCCCGCCGCCTCGCGCGCCCGCGCCTCGAGGCCGGCCGGCGCCGGCTCGGCCGCCAGCCGGTCGCGGACCGCGTCGGTGATCCGCACCAGGATGTCGGGCTCGAGCGCGCTCACGGCGCGACCCTCCGCGCGGCGCGGATCACCGCGGCAAGCGTCCGCATCGGCGCGCCCGCGGCAAGGCTCGCCCGGCTCTGGGCAAGGCCCGCCGCGAGATCCGGCGCCGCTCCCGCCACCACCAGCGCGGCGGCGGCGTTGAGCGCGACCGCGTCCGCGGCGGCGGAGCGCTCCTCGCCCGCGAGGATCGCCCGCAGCCTGGCGGCGTTCTCCGCCGCACCGCCGCCGGCCAGCTCGGCGCGGTCGGCGCGGCGGATGCCGAGCGCCTCCGGCTCGACAACCGTCTCGCTCGCAACGGCTCCGTCGCGCACCTCGATCACGGCCGTCGGGGCGCACACCGACAGCTCGTCGAGCCCGTCGTGGCCGTGCACGACCCAGGCGTGCTCGGCCCCCAGCTCGGCGAGCGCGCCGGCGACCAGCCCCATCACCGCGCGGCTGTAGACGCCGACGACCTGCCGCCGCACGCCGGCGGGGTTCGCGAGCGGCCCCAGGAGGTTGAACACCGTGCGCACGCCGAGCACGCGGCGCACCGGCATCACGGCGCGCATCGCCGGGTGCAGCCGCGGCGCGAACAGGAACGCGAACCCCACCTCGTCGAGGAGCGCCCCGAGCCGCTCGGGCTCGAGCTCGAGCGGCACCCCGAGCGCCTCGACCACGTCGGCGGAGCCGCACCTCGACGACACCGAGCGGTTGCCGTGTTTGGCCACCGCGACGCCGCAGGCCGCGGCCACGAACGCCGCGCCGGTCGAGATGTTGAGGGTGTGGGCGCCGTCGCCGCCCGTGCCGCAGGTGTCGACGAGGGGCGCCCGGCTGCTGGGGACCGCGACCGCGAACGCGCGCAGCACGCGGGCCGCCGCGGCCACCTCGCCGGGGGTCTCGCCCTTGGCCCGCAGCGCGATCAGGAAGGCGGCCTGCTCCGGCTCCGACCACTCGCCGGCCATCAGCGCCGTGAAGCAGGCTTCCGTCGTCTCGGCGGGCAGGTCCTCGCCCGCCAGCAACGGCTCGAGCAGGTCCCGGATCACGCCGCCGCCACCCTCACCCCGGCCACGCCCAGGAAGTTGGCGAGCAGGCGCTTGCCGCCCCGGGTCAGGTACGCCTCGGGGTGGAACTGGACGCCGAAGTGCGGCCGGCCGCGGTGCGCGAGCCCCATCACCAGGCCGTCGTCGGTCCACGCCACGACCTCGAGGTCGCGGGGGAGCGATGCCCGCTCGGCGACGAGCGAGTGGTAGCGGGTCGCGTCGAACGGCTCCGCGATGCCGGCGAACACGCCCAGGCCGTTGTGGTGCACCGGCGAGGTCTTGCCGTGCCGGGGCTCCGGCGCCCGCACCACCCGTCCGCCGCAGGCGACGGCGAGCGCCTGGTGCCCGAGACACACGCCGAGGAGCGGGACGGCCGCCGCGGCGCGCGTCAGCTCGACGCACACGCCGGCCGCCTCGGGCACGCCGGGGCCCGGGGAGAGCACGATCGCGCGCGGCCCCAGCGCCAGGATCTCGGCCACGGTGGCCGCGTCGTTGCGGATCACGCGCACCTCTTCGCCGCTCGCGAGCTCGCGCAGGTACTGGACGAGGTTGTAGGTGAACGAGTCGTAGTTGTCGACGAGGACGATCACGACCGCATCCCTTCCGCCAGCAGCACGGCCAGGGCGAGCGCCCGCGCCTTGTTGCCGCACTCGGCGAGCTCGCTCTCGGGCAGCGAGTCGAAGACGATCCCCGCGCCCGCCTGCACGTGGACGGCGCCGCCCGCCGCCACCGCCGTGCGGATCGCGATGCAGGCGTCCATGTCGCCGCCGAAGTCGAAGTACCCGACGGCGCCGCCGTACACGCCGCGGCGCACGACTTCCAGCTGCTCGATCAGCTGCATCGCCCGCACCTTCGGTGCGCCGGTCAGGGTCCCGGCCGGGAAGCACGCGAGCAGCACGTCGAGCGCCGCGCGCCCCGCTTCCAGCTCCCCGGTGACCTCGCTCGTCAGGTGCATGACCTGGGAGTAGCGCTCGACCTCCATGAAGCGCGTCACGTTGACCGTACCGGCGCGCGCGATCTTGCCGATGTCGTTGCGACCGAGGTCGACGAGCATCAGGTGCTCGGCCCGCTCCTTCTCGTCCGCCAGCAACTCCGCGGCCAGCCGAGCGTCCTCGGCGGCCGTGCGCCCGCGCCGCCGCGTCCCCGCGATCGGACAGGTCCCCGCCTGGGTCCCGCGCAGCCGCGCCAGGGTCTCCGGGGAGGAACCGAGGATCTGGGCCTCGCCCGCGTCGAGGTAGAACATGTACGGCGAGGGGTTGGCCAGGCGCAGCGCCCGGTAGAGCGCGATCGGCGAGGCCGGGCTCGGCCGCGACCAGCGGCGGGAGAGCACGATCTGGAAGCACTCGCCGGCGCGGATCTCCTCCCGCGCGAGCGCAACCGCCGCGAGGAAGCGGTCGTCGTCGGGGGCGACCTGCCACGAGAGGTCGGGCTGGAGGGACGCGTCCGCCACCGGGAGCGGCGCCGGCCGGGCCTCGTCGAGCGGGGACGCCAGCACGCCCTCGAGGCGGTCCAGCGCGGCGACGGCGCGGGCGTACGCGGCGTCGGCGCCGTCCTCCACCGCGACCGTGGCGATCAGGAGCAGGCGTTGGCGGGCGCGGTCGAGCGCCGCGACCGTCGGGTAGACGGCGAACCACGCGTCCGGCAGGCCGAGCGGGTCGGGGAGGTGCGCCGGGAGCCGCTCGATCAGCCGCACCGCGTCGTAGCCGAGCCAGCCGACCGCGCCGCCCGCGAACGGCGGCAGGTCCTCCACCGGCGCGCGGCCGCGCGCCATGACCGCCTCCCGCAGCACCTCGAGCGGCGGCGCGGCCGCCTCGGCGCCGTCCACGGACGCCTTCCCGCCGCGCACCGTGACGATTCGCGCCGGGTCGGCGCCGGCGAACGACCAGCGCGCGACGCGCTCGCCACCCTCGACGCTCTCGAGCAGGAACGGGTGGCGGCCGGCGCGCGCCAGGCGCAGCAGCATCCCGGTCGGCGTGACGGTGTCCGCGGTCAGCTCGCGCACCACCGGCACGAGCCGGTGGCTCTTCGCCAGCTCCGCGAACCGCTCGCGCGACGGACGGATCAACGGCGGCTCCCGGCGGGGAAACGTCCCCGGCCCGGCTTGGCGGCGCTCACATCGTGCCCCGGCTGCCGGCGCGCAGCGCTTCCTCGTGCAGCTCGTCCTTCGGCGCCAGCGCCGCGGCGGCCCGCGCGAGCGCCGGGTAGCGGTGGGCCGCGGCGCGGGCGACAACCGTCCGGCGCACGAAGTCCCACACCCCGAGCGGCGAGGCGAAGCGCGCGCCGCCCGCGGCCGGCAGGCTCAGGCCGCCGCCGAGCACGAGGTCGGCGAGCGCGGGCGGCGACCACGGCCCCACGGACACCATCCCCGCACGCTCGATGAGATCTTGCACCCGCAGCGGCTCGGCGACGAGCAGCTCGACGTGCTGCGGCGCGATGCGGTTGACCACCTCCGCCGCGGCGTCGAGATCGGGGACGAGCACGATGGCGCCCCAGTTCTTGAGCGCCGAACGCGCCGGATGCTTCCTCGGCAGCGCCCGCACCCGCGCGGCGACGCGCCGTTCCACCTTCGCGGCCAGGCTCTTCGACGACGTCACCAGGACCGCGAGCGCGTCCTCGTCCCGGCCGGCCGCGGCGAGCAGGTCGCCGGCGGCGATCTCCGCCTCGGCGCGGGCATCGGCGACGATCACCATCTCATAGGGGTCCGCCGCGGCGTCGACGCCCACCACGCCGCAGACCGCGCGCTTCGCCGCCGCCACCATGCGCCCGCCGGCGCCGACGATCTTGTCCACCGGCGCGACCGAGTCGGTGCCGTAGGCGAGCGCGGCCACGGCGTGCGCGCCGCCCATCAGGTAGATCTCGCGGAGGTCGAGGCGGTCGAGCAGGTAGCGCAGCTGCGGCGAGGCCAGGAACGCGCGCGGCGGGGTCGCCACCGCGATCCGCGACACCCCCGCGATGCGCGCCGGCACCACCGCCGTCAGGAGCGACGCCAGCGACGCCGCAGAGCCGTCCGCCACGTAGACCCCGAGCGATTCGATCGGCCGCACCCTGATCCCCAGGCCGTCGTCGCCCTCCGGCGTGAAGCCCTTCACGGCTTGCGGCTCGTGAAAGCCCTTGAGGTTGGCGAGCGCGAGCTCGACGGCGTTGACGAACTCCTCCCCGACGTCCTCCCCGCCAGCCACCGTCCCGTGGAGCCGGAACCCTTCGGTCGGGCGTCCCTTGAGGTCGAGCCGGCGCACGTACGCCACCAGGGCCTTGTCCCCCTGTTTGGCCACGGCGGCCACCGTCCGGCGCGCCTTCTCGTCGAGCTGAGCCGGAAACAGTCGGGCGTACCGCGCCTCCAGCTGCTGCAGGTAGCGCTCGCCCTTCTCTTCGCCGCTTTGCCAGATCTTCATCGCGTCCTCCCCAGGTGCGTCCCGGCGCACCGGCCGCGACGCCCTTGGCGAACGCCGCGAACCGCACTGCCGTCGGATCCGACCCATTCTCCCGCAAGGCGGCGGCGCTTTCCACCGCGACCCCCGGGCCGCCGCTCCGCGCCGCTCACGGCGCCGCCTCCCCGAGGCCGAGCGCGGCCGCCATCGCCCGCACCGGCGGCGCCGCTCCGGTCATCGCCGCGAACTGCGACACGGCCTGGAAGAGCAGCACCTCGCGGCCGGAGACGTAGCGCCAGCCGCGGCGCTCGGCGAGCTGCTCGAGGAAGGTCGGCCGGGGACCGTAGGGCAGGTCCACGACCACGCCTCCCGCCGGAAGCCGCAACGCCTCCAGCCACGGCGAGCCCTCGCCGTCGGCGCCGGCGGGCGTCGCGTTGACCACGACGGCGACGCGCTCGCTCGCCGCGACCTCGGCGGAGGTAACGCCCAGGCGGCGGGCCGCGGCCGCCCCCAGCTCCCCGTCCCGCGCGGCGATCGCCACCTCGGCGCCGCCGAGCCGCAGGGCCACGGTTGCCGCGCGCGCCGCGCCGCCCGCCCCGAGCACGAGAGCGCCGGCGCCGGCGAGGCTCACGCCCTCCTCGGCGAGCACGCGCGTGATGCCGTCCATGTCGGTGCAGTCGCCGAGCACCTTCCCCGCGCGCGGCAACACCGTGTTCGCGGCGCCGGCGCGCTGTGCCCGCGGCGCGAGCAGCGTGCACCGGCGCGCGGCTTCCTCTTTCCACGGCATCGTCACGGCGAAGCCGCCGGCCGCCAGCCCGAGCGCGTCGAGCCACGACGCCCCCGCCGGAACGAGCAGGCCGTCGAGCTCCGCGGCCGCCGCCACGTCGAGAGGAACGAAGACGTTCGGCAGCCCGAGGGCGCGGTAGGCGGCGGCGTGGATGCGCGGCGAGAGCGAGCCGGCCACGGGCCTGCCGAGGACCGCGAAGAGCCGGCGCGGCCGGCCGCCCAGGTGGCCGATCAAGGCGTCGATCTCTTCCGGAAGGTACTGGCCGGGCGCGGCGCGACGCTCCGGCGCCCAGGCGGCGTAGGCGAGCGGCGCTCCCAGCAGCGGGCCGAGCAGGCGGGTCGCGCGACCGAGCTCGCCGGAGGCGAACAGCACGGCGCGGCGGCCCGCCCGCGCGCCGCGATCGAACGCGTTCGCCAGGCGCAGCACCGCTTCGACGTCCGTCAGGCTCCGCGCCGCGGGAACGATCTTGACGAACCGCGTCCCCGCCGCGAGCAGCGCGGCGGCGCGCTCCTCGAGGTCGGCCGGCACCCCGGCGCCGAAGTGCGCGGAGAGGATCACCCGGTCGCGCGGGACGACGGCGTCCACCAGGTCGCGGTCGCGCGCCGCCTCGAGGTCCACGAACGCGGCGGACGACGACGCCGCGCGCTCGAAGAACCGGCGCCGCCCGGCCGGGTCGTCGGGCCCCTCGCCCCCCTCGGCACGCGAGCGCAGCGTCACGACGGTCGGGAGGCCGGCGGCGCCGACCAAGCCGCCGATGTCGGCGCCGGCGTCGATCAGGTCGGCGCGCAACTCGACCATGGTGGCGCCCGCAGGCGGGCGCCGCAGCTCCTCGGCGGGGTCGCCGCGGCCGCTCGGAACGAAGGTGGCAACGATCTCCATCAACTCAAACCTCCCCGCCGGGAGCGGGGAGGTTGTGGTCCGTTTCCACCTTGTCTCCCCGCTTGCGCCCGGCGGCCAAGCGGGGACGGCACGCCCCGCCTACCGCCGCACGGGCCAGCGCCAGCCGTCACGATGCCGAGCAACACCAAGGTACCGCATGGCCGAGACGCTATCGCAGCGACACGAACCGTGTCAACCCCTGGGCGCGGTTTGCGTTAGGATTCCCCGGCGCGGGCCCGGGCCGCACCCGGCGCCGCGCGAGGGAACACCCGGGCGCGAGGGGCGGTTCTCGGGCTCACGGCCGACGGGTCGCAGGAGCCGGGCGCCGGAGAGGAGCGACATGAGCCACCCGTGGCACGACGTGCACATCGGACCCGGCGCGCCGGACGAGTTCCAGGCCGTCATCGAGATCCCCAAGGGGAGCAAGGTCAAGTACGAGCTGGACAAGGAGACGGGCCTGCTGCGCGTCGACCGGATCCTGTACTCGTCCGTGATCTACCCGGCGAGCTACGGCTTCATCCCGCAGACGCTGGGCGACGACCACGACCCGCTCGACATCCTGGTGCTGATGCAGGAGCCGGTGGTGCCGCTGTCGATCCTGCGCGTGCGCCCGATCGGGATGATGACGATGCTCGACCAGGGGGAGAACGACGAGAAGATCATCTCGATCCACCTCGACGATCCCGAGTATCGCGAGTACGCCGACATCTCGCAGCTCCCCCCCCATCGCATGAACGAGGTGCGGCGCTTCTTCGAGGACTACAAGAAGCTCGAGCAGAAGGAGGTCCGCGTCCAGGAGTTCCTCGGGCCCGGCGAGGCGAAGCAGGCGGTCAGCCACGCCATGGCGCTGTACGACAAGCTCTTCTCGTACATGCACCGCTCCGCCGGCCCGCGGGGGTGACGGGGCCGCCCGGGTCGCCTCGCCGCCGCGCGACCCTCCCCCGCTCTCAGGCCGCGAACACCCGCGCGTCGAGGAGGCTCTTGATCTCGGCGGCCGTCGCCGGCTTCGGGAGGCAACCGCACGCGCCGGCGGCGATCGCGCGGTCGATCCGCGCCCGCACCGTTTCGGAGCCGGCCAGACCCGTCAGGAAGACGACCCTCGCCGCGGCGGCGGGCGCGACCTCCTTGATGCAGTAGAACGTCTCGATCCCGTCGAGGCCGGGCATGGCGACGTCGAGGATGACGAGATCGGGCGCGGTCATGGCGCACAGCGACACGACGCCGCTGCCGTCCTCGTAGGTGTCCACCCGGAGCTCGCCGCTGGCGACCCTGTCCTCGTACAGCTGCTCGATCGTTTCCCGCAGCGTCTCGCGCACGGCCGCCACGTTGTCGGCGATCACCACAAGCTTGCCCACGCCCACCTCCCGCTGCCGAGTCCGCGCCTGTCGTCCTGACTACCGATGATCTTACCGCAACACAGGAGCGTGGCCCGTGGTCCGTGATCCGTGGTCCGTGGTCCGTGGTCCGGGGTCCGTGGCCCGTGGTCCGTGGTCCGTGGTCAGTAGTCAGTGGTCCGTGGTCCGTGGTCCGTGGTCGGTGGTCCGGGGTCCGTGGTCGGTGGTCCGTGGTCGGTGGTCCGGGGTCCGTGGTGAGGCCCGAGCGCGCCTCTCTGCCGTCATTCCCGCGCCGGCGGGAATCCGGTCATGGGCGCGCGACCGGCCTCGCCTGGATCCCGCGTTCGCGGGGATGACAGCTGAGAAATCGACCGCTGCGCCGCCAGGCAGGGCCGCCACGCTCGAGGCGTGCAGCCGTGCCGGCGCTCAGGTGGCGAGGGCGGCGCGGACCCGCGCCGCCATCTCCTCCGGCGTCATCGGCACCCGCGGCGCCGGGTCGGTGTTGGACGCATCCACCTCGATGTCGAGGAACGCGGGGCCGGGCGCCGCCAGCCACGCCGTCATCGCTTCGGTCACGTGCTCGGCGGAGAAGCAGCGCCGCGCCCACGCGTACCCGGCGCCGGCCGCCACGGCGGCGAGATCGACGTCCTGCGAGAGCGCAGGCTGGCCGCCGGTGGTGGCGTAGCAGCCGTTGTCGAGCACCAGGTGGTAGAAGTTCGCGGGTTGACGGCCGCCGGCGAGGGCGAGGCCGCCGAGCCCCATGAGCAGGTTGCCGTCGCCGTCGAGGGCGACGACCCTCTCCATCCGGGTCAACGCGAGGCCGAGCGCGATCGAGGCGACCTGCCCCATCGAGCCCAGCATGTAGAACGTCCGCGAGCGGTCATGGGCGCGGTACGCCTCACGCGAGATCGCGCCGTCGGCGGCGACCACGATGTCGTCGTCGGCGAGGAGCGGCAGCACCACGGCGACGGCTTCGGCGCGGGTCACGAGTCCGCCCCCTTGCCGACCAGCAGGACCGCCGGACGGCGCCCACGCTCGGCGGCGGCGACGAGCCAGTTCGCGTCGTCGCCTTCGGCGCCGGACCGGGCCTCGGCCCAGGGGATCTCGAAGAGGTCGAGCAGCCGCCGGGTGCGCTGCCCGAGGATGCGGTGCTCCTCGAAGTCGCCCGGGTCCCCCCGGTCGGAGACCAGCATCGGCAGCGGGACGGCGTACATGAGGTGCAACGAGGTGAGGACCTCCAGACAGTACCCCAGGCCGGAGTTCTGCATCGCGGCCGCGGCCCGCGTCCCGCCGAGCCAGGCGCCGGCGCACGCCGCCACGGCGTGGTCCTCGCGCACGGCGGGCAGGAACGAGGACAGCGGCAGCTCCGCGCACCCGGCGAAGAAGGTCTTCAGGTAGGAGCACGGCACCCCGGCGACGAAGCCGACCCCGGCCGCGAGCAGGGCGTCGAGCCGGCGCGACGCGCTCACTTCCTCGGCTCCGGCACGAGCGACTCGAGGTCCGGCGCCGAGTCGGGCGTGATCCGCGGGCCGCTCTTGAGGTCCTCGCGGATGATCAGCTCGAGGAACATGTCGCGCACGCCCGACTTGCCGCGCTGTTTGTAGACGCGCGCGACGTCCCGGGCGGAGAGCTTGATCCCCGTCATCGCCTCCAGGTACTGGGTGAAGACCCGCGGCCGCGACAGGAGGCTCACGACCAACAGGAGCAGCAGGATCCCGACCGCCGCCAGCAAGTACATGACCATCTGCGTCGAGAGCTCAATCATCGGTGGTCGCCTCCCCGCCGCCGTCCAACTGCGTCGCATCCACCTCACCGAAGTACTCGGGCGGCACCAGGACCTCCCGTCCGCGCGAGCCTTGCGAGGGCCCGACGAGGCCCTGCTGTTCCATCATATCGAGAAGCCGGGCGGAACGCGCGTACCCCAGCCGCATCTTGCGCTGGATGTACGAGGCCGAGGCCTTGCGCGAGCCGACGACCAGCCGGGCCGCCTGGTCGTACATCGGGTCGTCCCACTCCGCCTCGCCGCCGAACCCGGCCCCGGGTTCCGGCTCCGCCAGCACCGCGGGGTCGAACTCGGGTTTGCCGAGCCGGCGCAGGTGCTTGAGCACGGTCAGGATCTCGTCCTCGCGCACGAGGCAGCCGTGGAGGCGGACCGGCCGCGAGGTGCCCGCCGCCAGGTAGAGCATGTCGCCCATGCCGAGCAGGCACTCGGCGCCCTCGGTGTCGAGGATGGTCCGCGAGTCGAACCGCGTCCGCACCTTGTAGGCGATGCGGCAGGGGAAGTTCGCCTTGATCACGCCGGTCACGATGTCGACGCTCGGGCGCTGCGTCGCGAACAGCAGGTGGATGCCGACCGCGCGCGCCATCTGCGACAGGTGGCCGATCGAGTCCTCGACCTCGCTGGCGCAGGTCATCATCAGGTCGGCCAGCTCGTCGATGATGATCACGATGAACGGCAGCGGCTGCAGCTCGACCGTGCCGGCGCCCTCGGCCGCCACCTTGCGGGCCTCGCTGTCGCCGAGCAGGGCGTTGTACTGGGTGAGGTTACGCACCTTGCACGCGGCCAGCAGCGC
Source organism: Acidobacteriota bacterium (assembly GCA_004298115.1). Classification (GTDB taxonomy): domain Bacteria; phylum Acidobacteriota; class Thermoanaerobaculia; order Thermoanaerobaculales; family Thermoanaerobaculaceae; genus RBG-13-68-16. The sequence goes on along the minus strand of SCRJ01000045.1, from coordinate 50,397 downwards.
GTAGCGCTCGCGCATCTGGCGCACCGCCCAGCGCAGGGCGCGCGCGGCTTCCTTGGGGTCCGAGATGATCGGCGTCAGCAGGTGCGGCAGCTTCTCGTACATGCCGAGCTCCACCTGCTTCGGGTCGATCAGGATGAAGCGCACGTCGGAGGGCGTCGCCTTGAACAGGATCGACATGATCATGGCGTTGATGCCCACGCTCTTGCCCGAACCGGTGAAGCCGCCGATCAGGAGGTGCGGCATGCGCTGCATGTCGGCGACGAACGGCCGCCCGTGGATGTCCTTGCCCAGCGCCAGGGTGAGCGGCGAGGCGGAGTGGACGAACTTCGAGGACTCGATGATCTCGCGCAGCACGATGGTGTGGCGCTCGGGGTTCGGCACCTCGATCCCCACCGTCGCCTTGCCGGGGATGCGCTCGATCCGCACCGCCTCGACCTGGAGACCGAGAGCGAGGTCCTCCTCGAGGCGAACCACCTGGGCGTACTTGACCCCGGCCGCGGGGCGGAACTCGTAGGTGGTGATGACCGGGCCCGGCAGCACGTCCTCGACCGCGCCGTCCACCCGGAACTCCTGGCACTTGGCCTCGACGTGCTCCCGCATCTGGGCGAGCTGTTTGGGATCGATCTGCGGCGCCGGCGGCGCGAGCGCGAGCATCGTCTTCTCCGGCAACGGCGAGATCGGCGCCTCCGGAAAGTCGAACGCCTCCTGCACCGCCACCGACTCGACCCGGCGCGCCGCCGGACGTTGCGGCCGCGGCGAGGGCGCGCGCCGCTCGGTCGCCTCGCCGCCGCCCGCAGGCGCCCTGGAGGCCGCCACCGAACGTTGCGCCGGGGGTTCCTCGCTCACCACCGCGACGTGGCGCAGGCGGCGGATGCTGAACGAGACGTCGCCGGCCCGCTCCCGCGCCACCAGCGGCGGCCGCGGCGCTCCCGGGTGGCGCTCCTGGTGGCGGCGCAGCAGCTTCTTGCGCATCTCGCCGCGCTGCCGGGCGTCGCGCCGGCGCGCCCACTTCGCCGCCATCTCGGAGCGCTTGTGGGTGACGAGGCCGCCGACCCCGGCGAACACCTGCACGAGCGAACCGCTCACGCCGAACGTCACTCCCGCCAGCACGGCCGCAGCGCAGATCACCAGCGCCCCCACCGGCCCGAGCGAGCCGGTGAGCCCGCGGGCGACGAGGCGTCCGACCTCGCCCCCCCACTCCAGCTCGCCGCCGCGATAGCCCGTGCGCCCCACCAGCGCGGCGAGGAGACCGTCGCCGCCCACGACGGCCACGGCCCACGCGCTTCCCACGACGGCCGGGGCTTCCAGCTCCCGCCCGCGCAGCCAGCGCCACCCCACCGCCATCATCATCACCGGCACGGCCGGGGCAAGCGCACCCAGCAGCCCGACCACGATCCCGGCGATCGCCGCGCCGCCCCAGGCGAGGAGGTTGTGGACGACGTCGCTCCCCGCCGCGAACAGCGACGGGTCGAGGGGGTGGTAGGTCACGGCCGCCAGCAGGACCAGGACGCCCATGATCCCGAGCAGGAAGCCGGCGACCTCGCGGGTGATCTCCTCCCGGCTGCGCGCCATCACCAGATGCCCATCTCGGCGGGGACGACCGTCAGCGCGGCCAACGGCGGCAGGTACCCGGCGAACCGGCACAGCCGCCCGCGAGAGGAAACCGGCAGGAACTCGGTGAGCCCCCGCACGATTCCCAGTCCGACCGCATCCAACATGGTCATTCAGAGCTCCACGACCAGCGCCACCACCACCGGGCGGCGGCGCGTGCGCCGGCGCACCTCACTGCGCAGCCACCGCGCCATTGTACTGCGCAGCCACTCGGGGTCGCGCCGCGCCAGGATCCCGGCCCGGCCGATCTCCGCGGTCAGTCCCACCGCGAGCTGGTCCACCAGTCCGGCGGCGGCGGGCATCCCCGAGACGTGGATCTGCACGTCGCCGAGCCCTCCCGGCGCCGCGCGCGAGCAGGGCAGCACGGCCACCACCATCCCCTCGCGCGCCAGCGAGCGCCGGTGCCGCAGGATGGCGGGGTCGAGGACCTCCTCGCCGACGTCGTCGAGGAGGATGCGCCCCACCTGGCGCAGCTCCCCGGTCACGGCGACGCCGGAGCGCCCCCACGCCACCTCCTCGCCGTTCTCCACCACCAGCGTGCCGATCCCGCGGGCCCGCGCGAGCTCGGCGACGGCCTCGAGGTGGCGGCGGCGGCCGTGTACGGGCAGGACCCAACGCGGCCGCACGAGGTCGAGCAGGCGCGCGAGCTCCGCCTGGTGGGGGTGGCCCGAGGCGTGGATCGGCGCCTCGGCGGCGGTCACCACCCGCGCCCCGCGGCGGACGCAGTGGTCGAACAGGTGCGCCAGGCGGCGCTCGTTGCCGGGGATCACGCGGGCCGCGTGCAGCACCGTGTCGCCGGGCCGCAGACGCAAACCGGGGAGCAGGTCCACGGCGAGGCGCGAGAAGGCGGAGCCCGGCTCTCCCTGGGACCCGGTGGCGACCACGATGACCCGGTCGCGGGGCAGTGACGGCAGCTCGCGCGCCGGACGCACGAGACCGAGCGGCAGGCCGAGGCCGCCGAGCCGGGCCTGGACCTCGAGCGACTCGACGAGGCCGCGGCCCACCGGCACCACCAGCCGGCCGGTCGCGGCGGCGGCGCGGGCGAGCTGGCGGAAGCGCCCGAGCTGCGAGGCGAACGAGACCGCGATCACCGCCCCCCGCACCTTGCGCACCTGCTCCTCGATCGCCTCGGCCACGGTCGCCTCGGACGGCGGCTCGGCCCGGACCAGAGCGTTGGTCGAGTCGAGGAGCAACAGGTCCGTGCCGGCGTCCCCCCAGGCCGCGAGCGCCTCCTGCGACGTCGACTCCTCGAGCGCCGACGGGGCGAGCCGCAGGTCGGTGGCGAGCACGAGGGCGCCGTCGGCCCCTTCCAGGCGCAACGCCACCGTCCCCGGGATCGAGTGCGAGACCGGGACCGCGTGCACCGTGAACGGGCCGGCCGGCACCGGGATCCCAAGCTGCAGCTCGCGCGTCGCGAGCGCGGCGCCGTTGCCGGTCGCGCGGCGCGCCCACGCCAGGGTGGTGCGGCTGGCCGCCAGCTCGATCGCGGGGTGCGCTTCGCGCAGGAACGCGATCCCCTTGATGTGGTCGTCGTGCGCGTGCGTCACGACGACGGCCGCGGGAGGCCCGCCGCCGATCGCCGCGAAGTCCGGGACCTCGTACCCGACGCCGAACGCCGCGAGGTCCGAGAACGCCGCGCCGGCGTCGAGGAGCACCCGCGCGCCGCCCTCGTCCTCGACCAGGAGCGAGTTGGCGCCGAACTCCCCGAGGCCGCCCAGCGCCACCAGCGTCGCCATCAGCCCGGTCCCCCGGCCGCTGCCGCGGCGCCGCCGCGGTCCGGGAGCGCCCGCGCCAGCGCGAGCCACGCCTCCCACGCCAGCTCCTGCGGCCGCGCGCCGGCATCCACCCCGGCGGCGGCGCACGCCGCCGCGATCGCGGCCGGCGTCGCCAGCGCCGCGAGCCCGTTGGCGAGCTTCTTCCGGCGCTGCGCGAATGCGGCCGACGCCAGCGCCAGCGCGCGTTCGATCGCGGCCGCCGGCGCCGGGTCCGGCCGCAGCTCGATGCGGACGACCGCCGAGTTCACCTTGGGCGGGGGGGCGAAACGCCCCGGCGGCACCGTGAACAGGATCTCGGCCCGGCCCCAGGCCTCGGTGGCCAGCGTCATCAACCCCCGGTTCCCGCCTCCCGGCGGCGCCACCATGCGCTGGGCGACCTCGAGCTGCACCATCACGACGAGGCGCGGAAACAGGTCGCGGCGGGGCAGCAGGCGGCGCACGATCGCCGTGCCGACGCTGTAGGGGAGGTTCGCGGCGACCTGCCACGGCCCCCCTTCCGCGAGCGCCTCGAGGTCGTCCGCCAGGGCGTCGGCGTGCCGGACCTCGAGGCCGGGAGGGGCGCCCAGTCGCGCCGCGAGGCCGGCGGCGAGGGCGGCGTCCACCTCGACGGCGCGCACCCGGCCGAAGCGCTCGAGGAGCGGCCCGGTGAGCGCGCCTCGCCCCGGCCCGATCTCGAGCACCCGCGGCGGCGCGGCGGCGAGCGCGGCGGCAACGGCGCGCGCCGTCGCTGCGTCGCGCAGGAAGTGCTGCCCGAGCCTCTGGCGCCGCGTGCGCACGGTTGCCACCCCCGTCCCCTCCTGCCTACAATACCTGCTCCGGAGGTCCGGTGCGCCGCCCGCGAACGGTCCGAGGCGGAATTTGCGCGGCCGCGGCCGCGCTTGCATGCACGCGAGCCGGGGGCGAAACCGCTTCGTCCCCGGAGAACAGAGAGGAAGGCCGCAATGTCTGGAAACGTCACGCAGGTCACCGACGAAACCTTCGAAGCCGCCGTCGTCAACGCCGGCAAGCCCGCGATGGTGGACTTCTGGGCCACCTGGTGCGGTCCGTGCCGCATCATCGCGCCCCACGTCGAGGCGCTCGCCGAGGAGTTCGCCGGCAAGGCCATCGTCGCCAAGGTGGACGTGGACTCGAGCCGGCAGGTCGCCATCAAGTTCGGCATCCAGTCGATCCCGACCCTGCTGTTCTTCAAGGGCGGCAAGATGGTGGACCGCGTCATCGGCGCGGTGGACAAGAAGGTCCTGAAGGAGAAGTTGGCCGCCCTGCTGTGACGGGCGCGGGGGATGAGCCCGAAGGCCGAGACTCCGCCTCACACCGGCGCGCCTCGTCCCGCCCCGGACGACCTGACGATCGCCGGACCGCGCGGGCCGATCGCCTACGAGCGCTGGGGGGGCGGCCCCCCGTTGCTCCTCCTCGCCGGGCTCGGCTCGCGGGCCCGGTTGTGGGGTGAGCTGCCGCGGCTGCTCGCGGACCGGTTCACCGTGCTCGCCCCCGACAATCGCGGCGTGGGCGGCTCGCGCGGCGGCGAGACGTTCACCCTCGCCGGCGCCGCCGACGACGCCGCGACCGTGCTGGCGCACGCCGGATTCGCCGCCGCCGGCGTGATCGGCGTCTCGATGGGCGGCCTCGTCGCCTGCCAGCTCGCCGTCCGCCATCCGGCCGCCGTCGGCCGCCTCGTCGTGGCCTCGTGCGGGGCGCGGCTGACCCCATCGCACCGGCGCGTCATGCGCTTCTTCGAGATCGCCTTCACGCGCCTCGATCCGGCCGAGGCCGCCGAGGCGTTCATGGCGTTCGCTTTCGCCAGCGCGTTCGCCGACAAGTACCCCTCCTTCGTGGACCAGGCCGCCAGGCTGTGGACGCTCGACCCGGACGATCGCCCCGGCGCGCTGCAGCAACTCGCGGCGCTGCGCGCCGGCTGGGACATGCGGGCCGACCTCGCCGCGGTCGCCTGCCCGACGCTGGTGCTGGCCGGCGAGCACGACCCGCTCGTCGCGGCCACGGCGACCCGGGAGCTGGCCGCCGCGATCCCCGAGGCGCGCTACCGTGAGGTCCCCGGCGCCGCCCATTCGGTGCTCGCCGAGGGCGGCGGCGCCCTGCTCGCCGAGGTCCTCGAGTTCCTGTCCACGTAGCCGCGGCGGCGGCGCGGCCGGTGTATAATCCTGCTCGTGACTGGGTCGCAGGATCTCGGAGCGGCCAGTGGCGCGCCCGGTGCGCTCGAGCCCGAGCTCGAGGAGCTGCGCGCCCGGCTCGAGGCCGACCTCGAGGCGCTGCTGGCGGCGGTGACGCCCCTCGATCAGGTCGAGGCGGATTGGCGGCCCGCGCCGGAACGCTGGTCGGCGGGCGAGGTGTTGCACCACGTCGTCCTCGCCAACCGGACGTTCGCCATCGTGGCCAGGAAGTTGATCCAGCAGGGCCGGCGCGCCGGGGTCACGGCCGGCCCCCAAACGCGGCGCTCGTGGCCGCGGATCCGCGCGATCGCCGAGATCGGCGCCTCCGGCCCGGTCAAGAACCCCGACCGCGTGACGCCCGCCCACGGGTTCCCGATCGCGGCGCTGTGCCGGGACCTGATCGAGAGCCACGCCGCCGTGATGGCGACGATCCCCGCGCTCGCGGGCCTCGACCTCGGGGCCCTCCGCTTCCCCCACCCGCTCGGGTTCGAGCTCAACCTGTACCAGTGGGTCGATATCGCCGGCGCCCACGAGCGCCGCCACCTGTTTCAGCTCCGGACGATCACGGCCTCCCCCGGCTTCCCGCGCCGCACGGGTTGAGGCCGCCCCCGGGCGGCGCCCGCGCGGCGCGGTTTCCGCTAGAGTGTGGGCATGCGCACGCGTCTCGCGCGCTCGGCGGTCGTGCTCGCCGGCGTCTTCGTCGCCGGGACGTTCGGGTACCGGCTCACCGAAGGCGTCGGGTGGTGGGACGCCTTCTACATGACCGTGCTGGCGCTCACGACCGTGGGGTTCAACTCGATCTCCACGCTTTCGCGCGCCGGCCAGGTCCTCACCGTCGCGATGCTGTTCGGCGGCCTCGGCCTCATCCTCCTGGCCGCGACCGAGATCGGACGCTCGGTCATCGAGGGCGAGCTGCGCGAGGCGTTGGGAGACGTGCGGAGGTCGCGGATGATCGAGAACCTTTCCGGCCATGAGATCGTGTGCGGGTGGGGCCGCATGGGGCACGCGGTGGTCGAGGAGCTGCGCCGCGCCGGCCGCACCGTCGTCGTGATCGAGGCGAAGACGGAGAAGGTCCAGCAGCTCAAGGACCAGGGCCTGCCGGTGGTTGCCGGCGACGCGACCAGCGAGGAGTCCATGCGCGCCGCCGGGATCGAGCGCGCCCGCGGCCTGGTGGCGTGCCTCAACGACGACGCGCACAACGTCTACACCGTGCTCACCGCCCGCTCGCTCAACCCCGAGCTGTTCATCGTCGCGCGCGCCGGCGAGGAGGGCGCCGAAACCCGCCTGCGGCGCGCCGGGGCCAACCGCGTGGTCAACCCCTACCGGCACGGCGGCACGCGCCTCGCCCAGCTCGTGGTCAAGCCCACGGTGGTGGACTTCCTCGACTTCTCGCTGGGCGCCGGCAAGGTCCCCGGCCTCGAGCTCGAGCAGATCATGATCGCCGCCTCCAGCCCGCTGGTGGGCTCCACGCTTGCGGAGGCCGACCTGCGGCGGCGGTGCGGCGTGGGGGTCGTCGCCGTCCAGCGCGGGCCGACGCTGTTCCCGAACCCGGAGCCGAACCTCGCCCTCGACGAGGGCGACGTGCTCGTCGTGCTCGGCATCCGGGACCACCTCGAGCACTTCGAAGCGATGTTCTGCGCCGGCGGCGCGGGAAAGGAGAGTTGAGATGCGGCTCTGTCGGATCGCAGTCGCGGGCGCCAGCCGGTGGGGCGTGATCGAAGGGGAGCTGGTGACGCCGTTGGCCGCGCCGCCGTGGGAAGGGGTGCGCACGATCGGCGGCGCCTTGCCGCTCGCGACCGCGACGCTGCGGCCGCCGTGCGAGCCGACGAAGATCGTCGCGGTCGGCCTCAACTACCGCGCCCACGCCGCCGAGATGGGCAAGGAGCTGCCCGCCGAGCCCTTGCTCTTCCTCAAGGCGCCGTCCGCGCTGCTCGCCCCGGGAGGGGCCGTCGCGGTGCCGCGCCAGTCGCAGCGCGTCGAGCACGAGGGCGAGCTGGCGCTGGTGATCGGGAAGACGGCAACCAGGGTCAACGCCGCCCAGGCGCTCGAGCACGTGCTCGGCTACACCTGCCTCGACGACGTCACCGCCCGCGACATCCAGCGCGTCGAGAAGGTGTACGCCCGCGCCAAGGGGTTCGACACGTTCTGCCCCGTCGGCCCGTGGCTCGAGACCGGGATCGCCGATCCGCAGGCGCTCGACCTCGAGCTCCGCGTCAACGGCGTGCGCCGCCAGCAGGGGACCACCGCCGACATGATCTTCACCGTCGCCGAGGTGATCGCCTTCATCTCGCACATCATGACGCTCTTTCCCGGGGACCTGATCACGACGGGCACCCCGCCGGGCGTCGGCCCGCTGGTGGCCGGCGATGCGGTCGAGGTGGAGATCGCGGGGATCGGCGTCCTCCGCCATACCGTGGCGTAGGGATCGTGGTCCGTGGTCCGTGGTCCGTGGTCCGTGGTCCGTGGTCCGTGGTCCGTGGTCCGTGAGGCGAAACTCCAGGGTTCCCCGCATTCCCTTTCCGGGCCGCGGCGTTGACCGTGGGCGTCCCACCCTGGCGCTTGGGAGGGCCCGGTCTTGACGGTGCCGGGAGACGCTGCTATTTTTCTCCTCCCGCCGTTCCGGCGGCGGGAGCGAGCGGGAATAACTCAGTGGTAGAGTGCGACCTTGCCAAGGTCGAAGTCGCGGGTTCAAATCCCGTTTCCCGCTCCATCTTCCCTTCCCTGCCCTGAATCCGACCGAGTCTAGAATGGGAACCGTTGCCACCATCCTGAGTCGCTGCTGGAATGGCGGGCCGGCCGGGCCGGTTGACCGGCGCCGAGGAGATGACCAGATGCCTCGCGAACACCCTCACGATGACAGGGACAGGCGCCGCGGCACCGTCCGCCGGGCAAGCGCCGCGGCGGTCGCCGTCCTGGCGGCGCTTGCCGCCGCCGCCGCGGCGGCGCCCGTCGCCGGGCCGCTCACGCTCGCGGACGCGCTGCGCGAGATCGCGGCGCACTCGGCCGCGGCCACGGCGGCCGCGCTGGACACGAGCGCGGCCCGGGAGGACACCAAGCGCGCCGAGGCCGCGTTCCACCCCGCGCTCGACCTGTCGGGCGGCTTCCAGCTGCGCGACCACGAGGTGGTGGCGAAGTTCGGCGCCCTGCAGGCGCCGACGGGGCAGAGCCACTTCCTCTTCGGCGAGGTCGACCTGACGCAGCTGCTCTGGGACGGGGGGCGCCGCTCGTGGGCGGTCGCCGGCGCCCGCAGCGCCGAGCACGCCACCGCGGCCGGCGGCCGGGCCGAGGTCAGCTCGGCGATGCTCGAGGGGCTCGGCACGTACCTTCGGATCCTCACGCTCACGGCCCAGCGGCGGGTCGTGGCGCAGCGGGTCGTGACGCTGCAGGATCACCTGCGCGAGGTGCACGACCTCTTCGACCAGGGGGTGGTGGCGCGCAACGATCTGCTCGCCACGGAGGTCCGCCTCCGGCTGGTGCAGGACCAGGGGGGCGCGCTCGCCAACGGCGAGACGGTCGCCACCGCGGCGCTCAACCGGCTGATGGGGCGCGATCCGGCGGAGGCCGTCGCCCTGCCCGGGACGATGCCGCCACCGCCGCCCCTGGCCGCGTCCGCCGCGGAGCTGGCCAAGCGCGCGGCCAAGGCCAACCCGCAACTGCTGGCGCTGCAGGCGCGGCTCAAGACCGAGGAGGATGCGGTCGCCCTGAAGAAGAGCGACGACAAACCGTCGCTGTTCGCGCAGGCCTCCCACACCTACCAGCAGAACCAGTACCTCGTCTATCCGAACGCCAACTTCCTGATGCTCGGCGCGTCGTGGCAGCCGTACGACGGCGGCGCGCGGGCGGCGGCCGTGCGCGCGGCCGCGTTCCGGGCCGAGCGGACCCGCACCGAGATCGCCGACCTGCAACGGCAGATCGACGTCCAGGTGGAGCAGGCGTTCCTCGCCTACCGCCAGGCGCTCACCGAGGCCGCCACCGCCGAGACCAACGTCGCGGCGGCCACGGAGAACCTGCGCATCGAGGAGGACCAGTACAAGGCCGGGTTGGCGAAGAGCACCGACGTCCTCGACGCCGAGGCGGTGCTCGCCGACGCCCGCTTCGCGCTGGTCAACCAGCACTTCAACGCCTACCTCAAGCAGGGAGTGCTGCTCACCCTCGCCGGCGAGGACCTGCCGACGTTCTTCGCCGCCGTCGGCACGAAAGAACAGGAGCCGTGACATGAAGAAATGGATCAGCCTGGCGGCCATCGTTCTGGTGCTGGCGGGGATCGCCATCTTCGCGTACCGCGACTGGAGACACTCGCAAGTCCACCCCAACACGGACGACGCATACGTCGGGGGCGACGTGTTCGCGGTTTCCTCCCTCATCCCCGGCCGGCTGGCGACCGTCGAGGTCACGGAGAACCAGCGGGTGAGCCGGGGCCAGGTCATCGCCACGATCGACCCGCGCGACTACGACGCCGAGGTGCAGCAGGCGACCGCGGCGCTCGCCGAGGCGCGATCCGCGCTCGCGACCAACGACGCGCACATCGCGCAGGAGCAGGCGCGCGTGGCGGCCAACGCGAGCCGGCTGGAGCTCGCACGCCTCAACCTGCAGCGCTTCTCCGAGCTCTTCAAGCGCAACTCCGTCCCCAAGCAGCGCTACGACGACGCGGTCACCGCCGAGCAGGTCGCGGCCGCCGACGTCGCCGCGGCACGCAAGGCGCTCGCCGTGGCCGAGGCCAACCTCGGCAGCGCCGGGGAGCGCATCAAGGTGCAGCAGACCAGGCTCGCCACCGCCGAGCTGACGCGCTCCCACTGCACCATCGTGGCGCCGGTCGACGGCGTCGTCAGCCGGAAGAGCGCGCAGTCGGGCCAGGTCGTCGCCCCGGGGCAGCCCCTGTGCGCCGTCGTACCCCTCTCCGGCGGCCACATCTGGGTCGAGGCGAACTTCAAGGAGACCGACCTGCGGCGGCTCCGCGTCGGCCTGCCCGCGACGGTCGTCGCCGACGTGAACCCGGGGCGCACCTACCACGGCTGGGTCGAAAGCCTCTCCGCCGGCACCGGCGCCGCGTTCGCGCTGCTCCCGCCCGAGAACGCCACCGGCAACTGGGTCAAGATCGTGCAGCGTTTGCCGGTGCGCATCGCCATCGACCCGGGCAGCGACGCCGACCGGTCGCTGCGCCTGGGGCTTTCGGTGCGCGTCGAGGTCGACGCCACGGCCGAGCCGCGCGCCCTCCCCGCCGCGACGCCGGCGGCCCCGGAAGGCGCGCGCTGACGGCGGGCGGGGGAGCGATGGCGACGGGCCGCTCCACGAACCGGTATCTGATCGCGTTCACCTCGATGCTGGGAACGCTGATGGAGGTGGTGGACACGTCGGTCGCCAACGTGTCGCTCCCCCACATGCAGGGCACGTTCTCCGCCGGCGTGGACGAGATCACCTGGGTCATCACCTCGTACCTGGTCGCCAACGCCGTCATCCTGCCGATCACCGGCTGGATCGCCAACTACTTCGGGAGGAAGAAGTTCTACATCTCCTGTCTGACCATGTTCACGCTCGCGTCGCTCGGCTCCGGCGCGGCGCCGTCGCTCACCTTCCTGGTCGTGATGCGCGTGCTGCAGGGGTTCGCCGGGGGCGCGATGGTGCCGATGTCGCAGGCGATCCTGCTCGACGCGTTTCCCCGGGAGGAGCGCGGCAAGGCGATGGCGCTGTTCGGCGTCGGCGTCGTGTTCGGCCCGATCATCGGCCCGACGCTGGGCGGCTGGATCACCGACAACTGGGGGTGGCCCTGGGTGTTCTACATCAACATCCCGCTCGGCATCCTCGGCGTCCTGCTCGGCCTCATGTTCATCACCGACCCGCCGTACCTCAAGCGCCCCGAGGGACGGGTGGACTTCCTCAGCTTCCTGTTCATCTGCATCGGGCTCGGGAGCCTCGAGGTGACGCTCAACCGCGGGCAGCGGTTCGACTGGTTCAACAGCAACTTCATCAAGGCGTTCGCGCTCGCGGCCGTGGCCGGGGTCGCGCTCTTCATCTGGCGCTCGCTCACCGCCGAGCGGCCGCTGGTCAACCTCCGGCTCTTCCTCAACCGCTCGTTCGCCTCCGCCACGGTGCTGATGTTCCTGGTCGGGTTCGGCCTGTTCGGCTCGTTCACGATGCTGCCGCTGTTCGCCCAGACCATGCTGAGCTACACCGCGACCTGGGCCGGCCTCGTGATCTCGCCGGGCGGGATCGCGTCGCTGGTGGCCATGGCGATGGTCGGCGCGCTCATCGGCAAGATCGACACCCGGGTCCTGGTGCTCTTCGGCGCCGCGCTCAACATCGCCGCGATCTGGCTGCTGCAGTCGGTCGACCTCCACGTCAGCTTCACCTACCTGATGTTCTCCCGCCTGCTGCAGGGGTTCGGGCTCGGGTTCCTGTTCGTGCCGATCTCGACCGCGGCGTTCTCCCACCTCCCGCCCGAGCAGATCGGTAACGCCACGGGGCTGTTCAACCTTTTCCGCAACGAGGGCGGCTCGGTCGGGATCGCGATGTCCGCCACCGTGCTCGCGCGCCACGCACAGGTGCACCAGGCGAACCTCGCCGACCACGTCAACGCCTTCAACCCGATCGTGCAGCAGCGCCTGGCGGGGGCGGCGAACGGCCTCTTCCCCACCGCCGGCCTCGACCCGGTCACGACGAAGGAGCTGTCGCTGCGCCTGATGTACGGCCAGATGCAGCAGCAGGCGGTCGTCATGTCGTACGTGGACGTGTTCTGGATGCTGACGGTCGCGTTCGTGCTCATCCTCCCCTTCGTCTTCATGCTCTCCGGCGACACCGGCAAGGGCCCCATCGGCGCGCACTGAGCCGCTGCGGCGCGCCGCCGCCGTCCCACGGACGAGGCGCCCTCCGGGACGAACAAGCCGGACGGTTCCCTGCGACAGGCCATCGGCGCGGACGGCCGCAAGGGCCGGCCGCGCATCGGATGCGACCTCCGCTCCGAGCTCGGGCAAAGTTGTCGGCCGACAAGGAACCCGGGGCGGGAAGGACCGACACTGCCCTTCGAAAACCGGGACGGCCCGGTTCTTCTTGGGGGTCGGAGATATGGCTATCCACATACGCAGAGATCCGCCGGAGTTGGTGGCGACCGCCGAGCGCCTGCGCCGAGCCGGCCATCCCTTGCGGCTGGCGATGATCGAGCGGCTGCAGCGCGACCCCGCGATGTGCGTCTGCGCCCTGGCGTCCGCGCTCGGGGTCGAGCAGGCCACCCTGTCGCGGCACCTGCGCATCCTCAAGGACGGCGGCCTGGTGCGCGCGCGCCGCGACGGCGCCAACGTCTTCTACTCGCTCGACGGCGAGACCGCGAGCACGCTGCTGCGGCAGCTCGAGGCGGTGTTTGGCCGCCGGGGCCGGGTCGCGGAGCGCCGGCGATGATCCCGGACCGGTCCTCGCCCACACGTTGCGGCGGCTCGGCGCTGCGGCGCCCTTGCCGCGTTAGCATTCGAAATAGCGATCTCGCACAACCCGACGGCCGGCCCCGCGGCGGGCCGGCAAGGAGGCAGGCATGAAATGGCTTGCGGCGTTGCTCGCTGCCGCGGTGTTCGTCCCCGCCAGCGCCCGTTCCCTCACGATCGAGGAGGCCACGGCGCGCGCGCTGGCCGCCAACCCCAGGCTCCAGGCCGCCAAGCTGTCCGCCCTCGCCGCGGCGCAGCGGGCGCAGGAAGCGGCCGGACGCAGGTACGGCGAGGTCGACCTGGTCGGCTCGTACAACCACTACGACGGCAACCGCTCGCTGGTGCCGATCTCGGTCGATCTCTTCAAGAACCCGAGCCTGGGGTTCTACCAGCTCCCCTGGGACCGCAATCAGCTGCACTACGGGATCGCCTACCAGATCCCGCTGCTGGCCGGCGGCCAGCTTCACGAGGGACGGCTGATCGCGAAGCTGGCGCAGCGCGCCGCCGACGACCTCGCGTTCTACGGCGCGGACGAGGCGCGCTACAACGTGCGCGCGGCGTACCGCAACGCGCTCACGCTCACGCACGCGCTGACCGCGGTCGCGGCGTACGAGCGGGCGCTGGAGAACGACGCCAAGGACGCCGACCTCAAGGTGAAGGTCGGCGCCTGGGCGAGCGTGGACGGCGCCAAGGTCCACTTCGCGCTCGCAAGCGCCCGGGCGCAGCGGGAGGCCGTTCAGGCCGGAATCGACTCGGTCGACGCGCTGCTCGCGGCGCTCATGGGGGAAGACCTGCCGCCCGAGGGGTACGCCCTCGCCGACGTCCCCGAGGCGCCCGCCCCTCCCGCCGGTACCCTCCGCGACAACGCCGAGGCGGCGCTCGGCGGCCGGCGCGACCTCGCGGCCGTCAAGGTCACGGTGGCGATCGCCGAACGCAAGCGGATCCTCGCGAAGGAGGCGTTCGGCCCGCAGCTCATGCTCGGCGGCAACGTCATGGCCAACTCCGCGCCGGGGGTCGAGGACCGCATCGACACCAACGAGTTCGGACTCTACCTCAAGCTGCCCCTGTTCGAGGGCGGGCAGCGGGTCCACGCGCTGCGCGCCGCCGCCTTCGACCTCCAGGCCGCACGCCGGCAGCAGCGGGCCAAGGAGCTCGAGGTCCTGGCGCAGGTGCAGGACGCCCTGGGACGGGTGCAGGCGGCGCGCGCCCAGCTCGCGGCCGGCGAGGCGCAGCGCTCGCTCGGCTCCGAGGTGGCGCGTGTGGAGCACCTCAAGCTCGAGCAGGGCACCGGCAAGATGGAGGACTACCTCGCCGCCCGGACGCAGGAGATGCAGGGTGAGACCGGGTACTGGCAGGGCCTGTACGCCCTGCAGAGCGCCGTCGACTACCTCGACTTCGTATCGGCCCAGGGAGGCCAGCATGACTAAGAGACTCGTGACCGTCGGATTCGCCGTCATCGTCGTGGTGCTCCTCGCCCTCGTGGTGGTGCACAAGAAGCAACAGCTCGCCCACCTCCCGCTTCCCCCCAACCCGCCCACGCCGGTGCGCACGGCTGCGGTGCGCGACGGGCAGGCGAGCAACAGCGTCGAGACCGTGGCGCTCGTTCAGTCGGAAACGGCCGCGACCGTCGCGGCACAGGTCCCCGGGGCGATCCTCGAGATGCGCTGGCGGGAGGGTGACCGGGTGGCGAAGGGCCAGGTCATGGCGCTCATCGATCCCCGCACCCTCGAGGACGCCGTGCAGACGGCGCAGGCGCGCCTGGCCGCCGCCGACGAGGACTACGGCAAGCAGAAGGCGATCTTCGCGCGCGACAAGGCGCTGCTCGACGGCGGGGCGATCGCGCCGCAGGCGTTCGACATCTCCAAGGCCCAGCTCGCCGGCGCCGCCGCGGCGCGGGTCGGCGCCGAGAAGGCGCTGCAATCGGCCAGAGTGGTGCGTTCCTACGCCTCGACGTCCGCTCCCTACGCGGGCGTGGTCACCGCCCGGCTCGCGGAGCCCGGCGATCTCGCTTTCCCCGGCAAACCGCTGTACACGATCCAGGTCCCGGGACCCGTCAAGCTGCTCTCGAAGCTGGCGCAGGACCAGCTGGCGCAACTGCGGGCCGGCGACCGGGTGACGTTCGGCAGCGGCGCAACCGCCGTGGTGGGGACGACCAGCCGCATCTATCCCGCGCTCGACGCCGCCCACCTCGGCTCGATCGAGACGGTCCTGCCGCGCTCGCCGTTCGACCTGCCGCCGGGAGCCACCGTGAGCGCCCGCTACGCCGCCGCGCCCGCCCAGGGGCTCGTCGTGCCCAACGAGGCGCTGCTGCAAGGCATCGCGGCGACGCTGGTCGTCAAGGTCGAGAACGACACGGCCCGGCCCGTTCCGGTCACGATCGTGCGTCGAGGTGACGAGGGCGCGGTCGTCACGGCGCAGGCCGGCGAACTGAGGGCGGGCGACACCGTGGTCGTGGGCCTGCCGAGCGAGCTGATGGCTCTCACGGCGGGTACTCGCGTCGCCGCCCAGGGCGGAGGCGCGTCATGAACTTCGTCGGTTCGTACGTGAAGAAGCCGCACCTGTTGCTCTCCGTCGTGCTGCTGCTGGCGGTGGTGGGGCTCGTCGGGTTCTTCAAGATGCCGGTGAACCTCTTCCCCGACAGCGAGCGGCCGCAGATCGCGGTTGTCACCGTGTGGCCCGGCGCCTCGGCCGGCGACGTGGCGGGCGACGTGAGCCGCGTGATCGAGAAGGAGCTCAAGACGGTCGAGCTGGTGCGCCGCGTGACGTCGACCGCCAACGACGAGGTCTCGGTGGTGACCGCCGAGTTCGAGTACAGCAAGGGCCTGGACTCGGCGGCGACCGACGTGTCCAACTCGCTCAACAAGATCCGTTCGCTGCTGCCGCCCGACATCCGCCCGTTCCAGGTGTACAAGATCTCCTCCGCCACCGCGGCGGTGCTGACCCTCGCCGTCACGCCCAAGCCGGGCTCGCACCTCGACCTCGCACAGGTCCGCCGCCTGGCCGAGAACCCGATCAAGGAGACGCTGCTGCGCCTCCCCGGCGTCGAGAACGTCGAGGTGTTCGGCGGCTACCAGAGCGTGGTGCAGGTGGACCTCGACCCCAACCGGCTGCAGGCGTTCCACCTGGGGCCCGGCCAGGTGGTCGAGGCGCTGGCCACCTGGAACCGCAACACCCCGGAGGGCCTCGTGCTCTCGAAAGGAAGCCAGATCCTGCTCAAGAGCCAGGGCGAGTTCGTCCGCCCCGAGGAGGTCGGCGGCATCGTCGTCAGCGCCGCGCCGGGGCCGCCCGTCTACCTGCGGGACGTGGCCGACGTCCACGTCGGCATCCAGGAGCGAGCGTCGGCGTTCCACGGCAACGGCAAGCCGGCGATCGGCATCAACATCCAACGCGCCCTCTCCGGCTTCGCGCTGCCGACGATCCAGTCCGTGCTCGGCGACCTGCCGAAGCTGGAGAAGCAGTACCCGGGCCTCGAGTTCACCGTCGCCGACACCCAGGGCGAGCTGATCTCCACCAGCGTGTCGAACATGGTGGACGCGTTGCGCGACGCGATCATCATGACCGTCATCGTCATCTTCCTGTTCCTCGCGGACACCCGCGGCATGCTGCTGGCGGGGATCTCGATCCCCTTCACCTACCTCATCACCTTCGCGTTCATGTGGCTGTTCGGTTTCGAGTTCGACATGGTGACGCTGACCGGAGTCATCCTCGGGGTCGGCATGCTCCTCGACGACGCGATCGTCGTGCTCGAGAACATCGAGCGCCACTACCACAAGCTCGGGGCCAAGCTCGAAGACGCCGTCGTCGGCGGCACCCAGGAGGTGATGCTCGCAATCCTCTCCGGCACCTACGCCACGGTCGTGGTGCTGGTGCCGATCATCTGGATCGGCGGCTTCGTGCAGACCGTGCTGCGGCCGCTCTCGCTGACGCTGTCGATCGCGCTGATCGCGTCGTACCTGGTGTCGGTGACGATCCTGCCGATCCTGGCGCCGTTCATCCTGCGCCTCGGCGGCAAGGTGGAGCGCTTCCGCTGGGAGCTCGCGCTCGACCGCTTCGTCCAGGGCAAGGTGCTCCACCCGATCCAGGAGTTCTTCGTCAAGACGCTCGGCGTGGCGCTGCGCCACAAGGCCCTGTTCATCATGCCGGCGATGATGCTGCTGGTGTTCTCCGGCCGCGTCGTGATCCCCCTGATCGGCCGCGACCTGATGCCGCCGATGGACACCGGGATCTTCCGCGTCACGTTCGAGAGCTACCCGAACACGTCGCTGGGGCAGACCGAAACGCTGCTCACAGCGGCCGAGAAGGCGATCTGGCGGCAGCCCGGCGTCACCATGACCTCGAGCACCCTGGGCTCCGAGCCCGGCGTGCTCTCGTTCGGTTCCGGGCGCAACCCGCAGCAGGCGTTCGTGACGGTCCACCTCGTCAACCGCTTCCAGCGCAAGGAGACGATGTGGGCGATCGAGGGGAGGGGGCTCGCCGAGCTGCAGACGATCCCGGGGATCCGCTTCCCGGCGGCGTTCGACTACGGGGCGACGCCGCTCTCCACCATCCGCTCGACGGTGGACCTCATGATCTCAGGACCCGACCCCGTCGTGCTCGACGGCCTGCGCCAGCAGGTGCAGCAGCGGCTGATGACCGCCGGCGGGATCACGTCGGTGGTACCCACCTGGACGCTCGACCGCGTCGAGTACCGCTTCCTCCCCGACCCCGAGCGCCTGTCCATCTACGGCGTCAACGCCGCCGCCGTGGCGGCGCAGGTCGGAGGCCAGGTGCGCGGCTTCCCGGCGACGCTGTTCCGCGTCCCCAACCAGGACTCGTTCGCGGTCTGGGTGCAGGCCGAAGCCGCCCGCCGCGACAGCCCGGCCCGCCTCGAGACGCTCCCCATCCTGACGCCGCGCGGGACCGTGCCGCTCGCCAGCCTCGGCCGCATCTCGACGGCGACCGTGCCGACGCTGTACACCCACCAGGACATCGCGCCGACGGTCGACCTCCTCGGCTACCGCAACGTCTCGGCCGTGACCCACATCAACGACAACGTCGACAAGGCGATGGCCGGCTTGAAGCTGCCGCCCGGGTACACGATCACCGAGGAAGGGGAACGCAAGACCATGGACGAGGCGTTCTCCGCTTTGATGGCGGCGCTCGTGCTCGGCCTCGTCCTGCTCTACTTCTCGCTGATCCCGGCGTTCAAGTCGTTCCTGCACCCGCTCACGATCATGGTGGCGATCCCGCTGGGCATGATCGGCGCCACCTGGTCGATGCTGATCGTCGGCAAGCACCAGTGCATGCCCGCGTTCATGGGGATGATCTTGCTCGCCGGCATCGTGGTGAAGAACTCGATCCTGCTGATCGACTTCATCGAGGAGGCACGGGCGCGCGGCGAGAGCCTCCACGACGCGCTCACCGGCTCCGTCCGGGTGCGGACGCGGCCGATCCTGATGACGGCCGTGGGCACGGCCGTCGGCATGCTGCCGATCGCGCTGCAGTGGGCGATCGGCCTCGAACGCCTCTCGCCGTTGGCGGTCGTCGCCATCGGCGGCCTGATGGTCTCGACGTTCCTGACGCTGATCTACGTGCCGGTGTTCTACGACATGTTCGAAAACGCCAGGATCTGGCTGACCGGGGGCCGCAAAGCCGTCCCCGCGGCCGAGGAGACGCCGGCCGGTTAGGCGACGCGCGATTACACTGGGACGAGGACCTCGTGAGACCGGCGGTGACCGATGTCGACGAAGCAAAGGAGAGAACGATGAGCAACCCGACCCCACCAACCCCGGAGCAGGTCCTGGCCATGATGAGCCAGAAGATGGGGGAAACCCTTCCCGCCTGGCCGAAACTCCTCGCCGACCTGGCCCCGGACCTGCTCGTGGGCACCGCGATGAACTCGGCCGGCAGCGTCGGCCGCGAGGCGAGCCCGATCCCGGCCAGGTACCGCTCGCTGATCGCGGTGGCGGCCGCGCTCGGGCGCGGGCAGGCGAACTGCGCCCGCTCGCAGGCCTACATGGCCCGGCAAGCGGGTGCGACGGCCGAGGAGGTGTTGGACACGGTCCGCATCGCGCGCCACCTCGCGGCTGCCGGCATCATCGACGCCGCCACCCCGCTGCTCGCCGATCTCGGGGCGGAGCCGGCGTCCGGCGAGACGACGCGGTGAGCCGCCGGCACGCCCATCCACCCGTTGCCGGCGCCGATATGGACCGGCGTTTGTGGGCCAGCGCCGCCCTCAACGTCGTGATCACTCTCGCCGAACTGGTCGGCGGACTTCTCTCGGGCAGCCTGGCGCTGCTCTCCGATGCCGCGCACAACTTCAGCGACGTGGCGGCCGTCGCCCTGGCCCTGTGGGCGAGGCGCCTGAGCCGGCGCCCGCCCACGCCCCACCACACCTACGGTTTCAAGCGCGCCGAGGTGCTCGCCGCCCTCGCCAACGCCGTGCTGCTGATCGGCGTCTCGGTCGTGATCGCGCGCGAGGCCCTCGAGCGCCTCCTCTACCCCACCCCCGTCCAGCAAGGCCTCATGCTCGCCGTTGCGCTCGTGGCCCTCGCCGCCAACGTCGGCTCGGTGCTGCTGCTGCGCCGCCACGAGAAGGACGACGTCAACGTCCGCAGCGCCTTCCTGCACATGGCCCAGGACGCCCTGGCCTCGCTGGCGGTGGTGGCCGCCGCGCTGCTCGCTCACACCCCCGTGGGCTTGTACGTGGACCCCGCCGCGGCGCTGATCGTCGTCTTCGCGGTGCTGCGCAGCGGTCTGTCCCTGGTCTGGGAGACGCTCTCCACGCTGCTCGAGGGCGCGCCGCCGGACGTCTCACTCGAAGCGCTCCTCGATGACGTCACGACCGCGTTCCCGGGCGCCACGCTGCACCACCTCCACTTCTGGCAGAACGGTCCGGGGCAGCGCCTGCTCACGGCCCACGTGGTCGTGAGCGAGGCGCTCGACGGGCGCGCGATCGAGTGTCTCTTCGCCGAGATCAAGGTCTTTCTCCACGACCGCTGGGGCGTGGCCCACGCGACGCTCGAGCCGGAGGTGACGGGGTGCGGCGAGACGAAGATCCTCGCCAGCTGGGACGAAGAGCGGTCGCCGTGAGCCCGTGCGGGGCCGCGGCGACCCGGGAGGGAGCATGTACCGGAAGCTGCTGGATCTCGCGTCGCGGACGCTCGGTGACACGCTGCCGCAGGAGAGGGCCTCGGTCCTCGTCGAGGACAAGCTGCGGGAGCTCTCGTTCAACCTCTGGTGGAACTGGCACCCCCAGGTCCTCGAGTTGTTCCGCCAGCTCGATCCCGCCGGGTGGTCCGAGACGAACCACAACCCGATCGCCCTGCTCAAGCGCTTCGAACCGGGGGCGCTCGCCGCGCGTGCCGCGGAGCTGTCGCTGGAGAACACGATCAGCTTCCACTACCGCCGGCTGCAGGAGTACTTGAACGGCGAGTCGTCCTGGTGCGCCATCCACGCCGGGGGTCTGCAGGCGACGCCGATCGCCTACTTCTCCGCGGAGTTCGGGCTGCACGAGTCGCTCCCCCTGTACTCCGGCGGCCTCGGCGTCCTCGCCGGCGATTACCTGAAGAGCACCTCCGACCTAGGGCTCCCGGTCGTCGGGGTCGGCCTGTTCTATGCGACCGGTTACTTCCGCCAGCACTTCGACGCCACCGGCTGGCAGACCGAGGAGTACGGGCACATCGACGTCGCGGCCTTGCCGCTGCGGCGGCCGGTAGGCCCCGACGGGGCGCCGATCATGGTCGATGTGCCGTGCAACGGCGAGACGCTGCACGCCGCGGTCTGGGTCGCGCGCATCGGCCGCACCCTGCTGCTGCTGCTCGACTCCGACGTCGAGGCCAACCCGCCGTACCTGCGCGAGCTGACGGCGAGGCTGTACGGCGGCGACGAGGTCACGCGCATCCGCCAGGAGGTGCTGCTCGGCATCGGCGGGTTGCGCGCCCTGCGCGCGCTCGAGATCCGGCCGGCGGTCATGCATCTGAACGAGGGGCACAGCGCCTTCGCGATCCTCGAGCGGACCCGCGAGCGGCTCGAGGAAGAAGGGATGTCGTTCGACGACGCGCTGCGCGAGACCGCGCTTCAGACCGTGTTCACGACGCACACACCGGTGGAAGCCGGGCACGACCGCTTTGCACCGGACCTGGTCGAGCGCGAGCTCGGCTGGCTGCGCGCGGCGCTGCGCCTCGAACCCGAGCGCATGATGGCCCTCGGGCGCGTGGACCCAGGCGACCGCCATGAACCGTTCTGCATGACGGTGCTGGCGATCCGCGGCTCGCGCCGGCGCAACGGCGTCTCGAGCCTGCACGGCCATGTCGCGCGGCAGATGTGGCAACGCATCTGGCCGGGACGCGACGAGGAGGAGGTGCCGATCGGGCACATCACCAACGGGGTGCACGTGCGCTCGTGGCTCGCCCTTTCGATGAACCGGATCTACGACCGCTACCTCGGCGCCGACTGGCCGGCGCGGCAGAGCGACTGCGCCGCCTGGCGTCCGATCGCGAACGTGGACGACAGCGAGCTGTGGGAGACCCACGAGGTCCTGCGCCGCTACCTCGTCGAGTTCGTCCGCCGGCGGGCGGGACGGCCGGAGCTGCTCGACGAGCGCGCGCTCACGCTCGGGTTCGCCCGGCGCTTCGCCACCTACAAGCGCGGCACGATCCTGCTGACCGACCTCGACCGGCTGGCGGGGATCCTCGGCGACCCCGCGCGCCCCGTTCAGATCGTCTTCGCCGGCAAGGCGCACCCGCGCGACGAGGCGGGGAAGAAACTGATCCAGGAGCTGATCCGCATCGCGCGCGATTCCCGCTTCGAGCGGCGTATCGTCTTCGTCGAGGACTACGACATCAACGTCGCGCGCCACCTGGTCCAGGGCGTGGACGTGTGGATCAACACGCCGCTGCGGCCGATGGAGGCGTGCGGCACGAGCGGCCAGAAGGTCGTCCTCAACGGCGGCCTCAACCTGTCCGTGCTCGACGGCTGGTGGGCCGAGGGCTACGACGGCAAGAACGGGTTCGCGATCGGCGACGGGATGGTGCACGCCGACCCGGCCGTGCAGTGGGCGCGGGATGCCGAATCGCTCTACCGGCAGCTCGAGCAGCAGGTCGTGCCGCTGTTCTACGACCGCGAGGGCGCGGCGCCGCCGCGAGGGTGGGTCGAGCGGATGAAGCGCTCGATCATGACCCTCGCCTGGCGCTACAACGCCGACCGCATGGTCGCCGACTACGTCCGGCACGGTTACCTGGCCGCCGGGGGCAGGCTCTCCTCCGCCTGAGCACCGATCCGCCGCCGCGTTGCGTGGAGCGTTGCCGCCCGCCGCCCAGCGGGCGGCATGACGACCACAGCCTACGGGCGACGCTCCAGCTCCGGTATGAGGCGGGCGCGGATGTCGTCGCGCACGGCGCGGAACGCCGCCATGCGCTCCGCCTCGCTCCCCGCGACCTCGGACGGGTCCGGAAAGGAGACGTGGATCTGCTCCACCGGCCGCGGGAACAGAGGGCACGTCTCCTTCGCCGAGTCGCAGACCGTGATCACCAGGTCCCACGCCGCGTCGAGGTGGCGCGCGACGGGCGTCGGCACGCCGCCGGAGATGTCGACGCCGACTTCCGCCATCGCCCTGACCGCGAGCGGGTGGACGCGATCGGCCGGCCGCGTCCCCGCGGAGTGCGCCTCCCAGCGCCCGCCGAGCAGATGGTTGACCCACCCCTGGGCCATCTGGGAGCGGCAGGAGTTTCCGGTGCAAAGGATGAGCACGCGCTTGCGGTCCGCCACCTCGTTCCCCTCCTCTTGCATCGCAAACGGATCCGAGTATAAGATATTTCGTCTGGTCGCGAAATGGGAACATCGCCCCTGAGGACCACCGTGCAGCGCCTGAAGGCGCTCGGTCATCCGGCCCGCATGCGGATCGCGGTGATGCTGCGCGCCGGCGAACTGTGCGTCTGCCAGATGACGGCGGTGCTGCAGCTCGCGGCTTCGACCGTGTCCGCGCACCTGGCGGAGCTGCGGCGAGCCGGTTGCGTCGTGGAACGCAAGGAAGGCCGGTGGGTGTTCTACGCCCTTTCCGACGAGGGCGCGTCGCTGCTCGCCTCGGTCGCGCCGGATGTGAAGGGCGACACGACGCTCGCGGCCGACGCCGCGGTGGTGGCGAGGCTGCGCGCCCTCGGGCCGGAGGAGCTGTGCCGCGTCGATTTCGACGTGCGCAAGCTCGGAATCAGGCGACCATAGACCCCGCCGCATGAGGCGCACATCCGGCCGCTCGTCCTTTCTCCGGATGCCGGTGACGGCTTGACAGCCGAAATCGCAAGGTCTACATTTCGCGTGGTGACGAAATAATGACCCCGAGCTCCACGCCCGTCACGCCGGTGCCGGAGGTGAACGGATGACCGGACAGACCAAGCGGATGAACGTGTTCGAGCGCTACCTGACGCTCTGGGTGGCCCTCTGCATGGTCGTGGGCGTCGTGCTCGGCAAGGCGCTCCCCGGCCTGATCGCGGCGCTGCGCGGGATGGAGTTCGGCTCCGGCAGCCACATCAACGTCCCGATCGCGGTCCTGATCTGGCTGATGATCTACCCCATGATGCTGAAGATCGACTTCGCGTCGATCGCGCGCGTCGGCAGGAAGCCGAAGGGGCTGTTCGTCACGGTCTTCGTCAACTGGTTGGTCAAGCCGTTCTCGATGGCGTTCTTCGGCTGGCTGTTCTTCAAGCACCTGTTCCTGCCGCTGATCGGGCCGGAGATGGCGAGTCAGTACATCGCCGGCGTCATCATCCTGGCCGCCGCGCCGTGCACCGCGATGGTCTTCGTCTGGTCGTACCTCGCCGACGGCGACCCCGCCTACACGCTCGTCCAGGTCTCGATCAACGACCTGATCATGCTGGTGGCGTTCGCGCCGATCGTGAAGCTGCTCGTCACCGGGGCCTCGGGCCTCGAGGTCCCGTTCAAGGTGCTGCTCTACTCGGTGGCGATCTTCGTCGTGATTCCCCTCGCCGCAGGCATGATCTCGCGTTCGTGGCTGATCCGCGCCCGCGGCGTGACGTGGTTTTCCGAGAGGTTCGTGGGCTTCTTCCACCCGATCACCGTGCTCGCGCTGCTCGCGACCCTGACGGTCATCTTCGCGTTCCAGGCCGAGAACATCACCACCCGCTGGTTCCACGTCATCCTGATCGCGGTGCCCATCCTCATCCAGGTGTACTTCAACTCGTCCTTGACCTACGGGTTGATGAAGCTCTTCAAGGTCGAATACGCGGTCGCCGCTCCTGGCGCGCTCATCGGCGCCTCGAACTTCTTCGAGCTCGCGGTGGCGACGGCGATCGCGCTGTACGGGCCGGGCTCCGGCGCGGCGCTCGCCACCGTGGTCGGCGTGCTCGTGGAGGTGCCGGTGATGCTCTCGGTGTGCCGGGTCTGCCTCGCCACGCGACGCTGGTTCGGGCCGCCGCGGGAGGCGCCGCGGCCGGGCGCTTGACAGCCGCTCGCTGTAGCTCTACATTTCGCACGATGACGAATCGTAAGCCGTGTCCACCTGCGGTACCCCAACGAGCCTCTGGAGGAACGACATGAACCGGACCCGCACCGCCGCCTTGGCCCTTCCACTCCTAGCCCTCGTCAGCGCCGGGCTCACCGCCGGGCCGGCCCCGCAGCGCGCGCCGGTGCCGGCCGCGACGCCGCAGGAGCTCGCGAGCCTGCTCGGCTCGGGGACGTGGGTGATCATGGAGTTCGGCGGCGAGCACTGCATCCCGTGCAAGCACATGCAGCCGGTGCTGCAGGACCTGCGCGACGCCGTGGGCGCCAAGGCCGTCATCCGCAACTTCTGGATCCAGGACCACCCCGACGTGGCCCAGCGGCACAAGATCATGCTCATGCCCACGCAGGTGGTGTTCAACCCCAAGGGCGAGGAGGTTTTCCGTCACATGGGCTACTTCCCGCCGGCCGAGTTCCACGCCGCCCTGCAAAAGCTCGGCATCCTCTGATGGACCAGCTCCTCCAGTCGCTCGCGGCCAGCGCCGCGTCGGCGCCGCCCCTCGTGATGCTGCTGCTCGTCTTCCTCGGCGGCGTCGTCTCCTCGGCGAGCCCGTGCGTGCTGGCGGCGGTGCCGCTGGTGGTGGCCACGGTCGGCGGCGGTGCGACGTCGCGAGGGCGGGCCGTGGCGCTGACGCTCGCGTTCGTCACCGGGCTGGCGCTGTGCTTCACCGCGCTGGGGGCGATCGCGGCCCTCACCGGCTCGCTCATCGGCGACGTGGGCTGGGTGTGGAAAGCCGTGCTCGCCGCCGTCCTGATCGTCATGGGGCTGCACCTCACGGGCCTGATCACGCTGCCCCTGCCCCAGCTCGACGGGCGGCGGTTTCGCAACGCCGGCCTGGCGGGGGCGTTCGGCCTGGGCGCGCTCACCGGGACGCTGTCGTCGCCGTGCGCCACGCCGATCCTCGCCGTCGTGCTGTCGCTGGTAGCGTTCGAACGCAAGATCGTGTGGGGCACGACGCTGCTGGCCGCGTACTCGCTCGGCCACGTCGTGCTGCTGTTCGCCGCCGGCGCGGCCTCGGGTTTCGCGGCCGCCTACATCGGCAGCCGGGCGGCGACGTGGGCCAAACGCGTCCATCAGGGGTTCGGCGTGATCCTGGCCGGGGTCGGCGTCGGCCTGCTGGTCTCGCTGGCGCGCCTCGCCTGGGGTTGATCGGTCTGATCTGCGAAGGGAGAGCAAGCATATGAGCGAGATTCCGACCACGATCGAGGTCCTCGGTCCCGGATGCCCGCGCTGTCGGGAGACGTTCCGGGTGGTGCAGCACGTCGTGGAGAGCGCCGGCCTGACTTGCAGCGTGATCAAGAACGAGTCGATCCAACGCATGGCCGAGCTGGGGATGATGGCCTCCCCCGGCGTCGCGTTCGACGGCACGGTCGTCATTTCCGGGCGCATCCCGAAGGCCGAGGAGGTCCGCGCCCTGCTGCACCTTGAGTGACGCCGCCGCCGGCGCTCCCGACATGCAGCGGGATGGCCGGCCGGACGAGCCTCGGGAGGAGCCATGCAACGAGCAGGCCTCGTCACGTTCGCGCTGCTGCTTTCGCTGGGGGTCGCATCGGCGCAGGCGCCGCTGAACACGGCCCAGGCTGCCGCCGCGAAGTTTGCACCTGTGGTCAAGGTGGTCGACACGGTCTCCTCGCTCGGCCCGCTCGCGACCGTTCCCCAGACCGTCACGCTGACCGACCTGGTGCGCTACCACGGCCACCCCTGCGACGGCCTCGTCGTGGCGGCGGCGGGGGTCGCGTACGGCCTGGCGCGGCTGTTCCCCGACGGCGTCGTGGACCGCACCGACCTGGTCGCGGCGACGAACGCGTCGCCGTGCTACGGCGACGCGACGGCGTACCTGACCGGCGCCCGGGCGCGCTACGGCACGCTCGTCGTCGACAAGGACCTCGGCGACGCCTGGATCCTCCACCGCCGCTCCACCGGAGCCACCGTCCGGGTCGGATTGAAGCCCGGCATCAAGCCCGCCGAGCTGCCCGGGCTCGAGAGCGAGTTGCGCTCGCGCGGCTGCGACCGGCCGCTCATGGCGCGGGTCGCGGCGGTACAGGACGAGCTGATCCGCCGCGTGCTCGCGGCCGATCCGGCCGGCGTGTTCACCGTGGCTGCGCTGCCCGCGTTCCCCTACCCGATCGCCGCCCCCCGCGCGGACACGCTCAAGGCGCGCTGCGGCCCGGCCGGGCCGCCGCGCTGACGGCCCCGTTGCCGTGCAGGAACAGCCAGCACGCGGAGGCGGGCGAGATCGGGAGGGTGCGCACCAGGGTGAGGCCGAGGCCGGCGAGCGCCTCCCCGATCGGCGCGCGCACGAAGCCCGGGTAGTGCGGGCCCTCGAGGTGCTCGACGAGGCGCACGTACCACGGTCCGGGCGCGGCGTAGTCGACGATCACCACCTCCCGCGCGGCGATGCGGGCGGCGTGCGCCAGGGTGAGTCGCCGCAGCTCGGGGGCGAGGCCGTGCAGCACGTAGCCGACCGAGACGAGGTCGAACGAGGCGTCGGCCACGCCGCCGAGATCGGCGAGGTCCATGCGGAGGAAGCGCGCCGCCGGGACCCGGCGCGCCGCCCGGCGCAGCAGCCGCTCGGCGACGTCGATGCCGGTGACCGGGTGGCCGCGCTGGGCCAGCACCCGGGCGAGGCTGCCGGTGCCGGTGCCGAGGTCCAGGACGGAGTGGCCCGGAGGCAGGTCGAGCGCGTCCAGCGCCGCGCGGTATCGAGGTTCGAGCCAGCGCTCGATGACGGGGAACAGCGGTCCCGCCCGGTTGAACAGGCGGCGCGTGCGTTCCATCTCACGGCGCACGGCGGCGTCGAGCTCGGGCACCGCCGCAGGGTAGCAGGGCGGCGGCCGCGGGCGGGCCTCGCCGGGACGAAAAATGGGGCCGCGGCCGTGTGCAGGCCGCGACCCCGGATGAGCCCGGAGAGCGTGCCGGGCGGGTCAACCGAGCGGTGGTGCGCCCGCGCCGTGGCCGTGGCCGCGCCAGCGCCCGCGCATGTCCTTCAGCGCCTGGATGTAACCCTTGAACGCGGCGGCCTGCTCCGGCGTCAGGATCGGGACGATCGCGTCGTGGACCTTGGTCATCTCGGCCCGCACCGCCTGGCGCGCGGCCTTCACCTTCAACATCGCCGACCCGACCGCCGCCGGGTCGGGCGTCGGCGCCTGCATCGTCGCCTTCAGCGCCTCCCTGGCCGACTGCGCTTGCTCGCGCAAGGCGGCGAACTGCGGTTGCTCCTGCGCCAGGAGCGCCTGCACCTTGGCCTGCTGATCCGCGCTGAGGTTCAGGCTCGCCAGCGCCCCTTTCAGAGGACCCCCGCGCCCCCGCCACCCGGGCCCGCCGCCGGCCGGCGGCATTCCCGCGGCGAAGGCCGCGCCCGCCGCCGCCATCATGATGAAGGTCACCGCAAGTCTCCGCTTCAGTCTGTCCATCGTCGTTGCCCACCCTTCCAGTCCG
Organism: Acidobacteriota bacterium; assembly: GCA_004298115.1. GTDB lineage: Bacteria > Acidobacteriota > Thermoanaerobaculia > Thermoanaerobaculales > Thermoanaerobaculaceae > RBG-13-68-16. The sequence goes on along the minus strand of SCRJ01000045.1, from coordinate 22,505 downwards.
GCGCTGCCATCCCGGACACCACGTGAGACGCACGGCGACCGGGGAAGGGTTACAGTGCGACCGGCGGCGACCGGCGGCGCGGCCCCGCTTCCTCGCCCGGGAATGGCCCGGGCGCCGCGCGCCTTGACCGGAACGGGCCCCGCGGCGGCGCCGGCCGGGTCGCGGGCTCGCGGCGGGCGCACCCCGGCACCGCACGAGAGCAACCAGGGAGGAACGCATGGACACACGAGTGCTCGGGAACCAGGGCTTGACGGTTTCCACGATCGGGCTCGGCTGCATGGGGATGAGCGAGTTCTACGGCGCCGCCGACGAGGGCGAGGCGATCGCCACGATCCACCGCGCGCTCGACATCGGCGTCACCTTCCTCGACACGGCGGACATGTACGGCCCGTTCACCAACGAGCGCCTCGTCGGCCGGGCGATCGAGGGGCGGCGCGGCGAGGTCGTGCTCGCGACCAAGTTCGGCAACGAGCGCCGCGCCGACGGCAGCTGGGTCGGCGTCAACGGCCGCCCCGAGTACGTGCGCGCGGCGTGCGACGCATCGCTCGCCCGCCTCGGGGTCGACGTCATCGACCTCTACTACCAGCACCGCGTGGACCCGTCGGTGCCGATCGAGGACACGGTCGGCGCGATGGCCGACCTCGTGCGCGCGGGCAAGGTGCGCTTCCTCGGCCTCTCGGAGGCGGCGCCGGCGACCCTCCGCCGCGCCCACGCGGCACACCCGATCACGGCGCTGCAGACCGAGTATTCGCTGTGGACCCGCGACGTCGAGGGGGAGATCCTCCCGACGGTGCGCGAGCTCGGCATCGGTTTCGTCGCCTACAGCCCGCTCGGGCGCGGGTTCCTCACCGGCCGCTTCCGCTCCCCGGGCGACCTTCCCGAGGGCGACTTCCGCAAGAACTCCCCGCGCTTCGAGCCGGAAAACTTCGCGGCCAACCGCGCACTGGCGGCGCGCGTCGAGGCGATCGCGTTCCGCCTCGGCGTCACCGCGGGGCAGCTCGCGCTCGCCTGGGTGCTGGCGCAGGGCCGCGACGTCGTGCCGATCCCGGGGACCAAACGCCTCCGCTACCTCGAGGAGAACGCCGCCGCGGCCGCGATCACGCTCACCCCGGCGATCCTCGCGGAGCTCGACGCCGCGGTCCCGAGGGGGGCGACGGCGGGCGCCCGCTACCCGGAGGCCGCGATGCGCGCGGTCAACCGGTAGCGCCGGTGCGGGAGGCCGGCGCGGCCGGTGCGCGCCCGGCAACCCTCCGGTCGCGTTGACACCATCCCCAACCTGCCGCTAGACTTTCCCGCGCGGTGACGTAGCCAAGTGGTAAGGCAGGGGCCTGCAAAGCCCTCATTCGGCGGTTCGACTCCGCCCGTCACCTCCACCCTACCCTTCCTCTCCCACGCGCCCCATGCGGCCTGGCCTCCCGCACCGGTGCACCGCAGCGCCGAACGGAGGAAACTGCAGCCCGCGGGGTTGTTGAGGACAGAGCGATGGCGGCCGACCGGGACACCGAGCTGATGGAGCGCCTGGCGCGCGACGACGAGGGTGCGCTCGATGTGCTGGTGGCGGCGTTCGCGCCCGGGTTGCTGCGCTTCGCCCGGCGAACGCTCGCGGACCCGGAGGAGGCCGAGGACGTCGTCCAGGAGGCGTTCGTACGGCTCTGGCGCGCGCGTCGCCGGTGGCGGCCCACCGCCACGCTCTCGACGTACCTCCACACGATCGTCACCCGGTTGTGCCTGAACCGCCGCCGCTCGCTGCTGCGGCGGCCGGCGCACGGATCGCTGCCGGCCGACGACGAGGCGGCGCACCCGGGCGACCGTGCCCCCGACCCGGAACGCCTCGCGGCCTCGGCGCAGCTGGGCACCGCGCTCGCCGCCGAGCTGGCGGCGCTGCCCCCGAACCAGCGGGCCGCGCTGCTGCTCCGTCACGAGGCGGGACTCTCCTACCAGGCGATCGCGGCGGCGCTCGACACGACCGCCGGGGCCGTCGAATCGCTGCTCTCGCGGGCGCGGGCCCGGCTCCGGGGCCGACTGGCAGGTTGGCTGGCCCAGGGGTGTGACGCCGGACACGATCCGCGCGCAGGAAAACCCCGAAACCGGGGTTGAAGGAGATGGGAACGACGATGCGCGACCGGACACACCCTCGGATCGAAGCCCTCCTCGACGGCGAGCTGGCCGGCGAGGAGGCCGCGCGCGCCGCGGCTCACGTGACCCGCTGCGGCGAGTGCCAAGGCGCCGTTGCGGCGTACCGGGCGCTCGGCGAGGCGCTGGCCGCACCGGAGGCGCCCCTCCCGGTGGGGTTCGCCGCGGCGACGCGCCGGCGGGCGGTCGCCCGGCGCCGGCCGGAGGCGCCGCTGTGGTGGCTGACGCTCCCAGCGCCGTGGCGGGCCGGACTCGTCGCGCTGCTGGCACTCGCGGCCCTGGCCGGCGCGCGGCTCGGCGAGACGGTTGCCGCAGACCGCTCGGCGGCAACCCAGCTGGCCGCCGCTCTCGACGCGCCCGCCGCCGCGGCGATCGCGGCGGCGCCGGCCGAGGTGCGGCGATGAGGACCCGCTGGTTCGTCCTGGCCCTCGGGCTTTCGCTTGCGGCCAACGTGACGCTGGGCGTCGCGCTCTGGGTCTCCTGGCACGGGACCGGAGCCGCGGCCGCCGCGCTCGGGCCGGTTTGCGCGGCCCCGCTATGCCAGGAGGAGAGGACGGTGCGCGAGGAACTGGCCGCCGCGCTGTGCACCCGCACACCCGACCGCGCGGCGATCGACGCATCGCTCGCGCGCCTCGACCAGGTGCGCGCCGGCCAGCGCAACGAGATCGTCGAGCGCTGGCTTGCCCGCTGCTCGGGCGCCGCCCCCGGTGAACGGGCGGCTCTCGGGACGATGATGACGAGGCTGCTGTGTCCCTGGCGGAACGGCGAGGGAGCAGCGTGCTGCGCCCCGACGCCGGCGGCAGGGGCGCGGCCCAATGACCAACCGCTGCACGGACAACCGTAAGGAGAGACGAATGAAGCGCATCTTCCTGTTGCTGGTCCTGGCCGCCCTGGCGGCTGCTCCGATGCTGGCCGCCGACGCCCCGGCCACAACCGCCGCGGGGTGCTGCCTGAAAGCCGCAGGCGCCGAGCACACGGTCACCAACCTCGACAACGGCGTCAAGATCACGATCACCTCCACCGACCCCAAGGTCGCGGCGCAGATCAAGGACGAGACCGCCTCCTGCCCGAAGCCGGGGTGCGCCAAGGACTGCCCGATGCAGGCCAAGGGCGTCACGCGCACGGTCGAGAAGACCGACGCCGGGGTCGTGATCACCGCGACCGCGACCGACGCCGCCACGGTCAAGGCCTTGCAGGAGCATGCCGCGACGATGTGGGAGAAGGCGTGCCCGCACCGGGCCGGAATGGGCGCCCACGGCAAGGCGATGACCGGCAAGTGCCCGTACGCCAAGGGCGGCGCCGCGTCGCAGTCGTAGTCCCGCGTTCGAGCTGTCCGCGGCCCGCGGCTCCGCGCCGCGGGCCGCTCCGTCTCGGGCGCCGCCGCCGGAGCCGCGGCGCGAGGGGGCGCGGACGCCGCTACAATGGCGGTGCGATGGACGAAACGCGGACGACCGATTCCGGGTCGATGGGTTTGCCGATCAACCCCGAGGAGCCCGGCAAAAAGCTGACCTTTTTCGGGTACTTCCGCGCCCGTTTCGTCACCGGCCTGTTCGTGTCGTTCCCGTTGGTCGTGACGCTGTTCTTCGGCCGCTTTCTCTTCGACCTGATCGACCGCTGGGCCGACCCGATCAGCCAGCAGCTCTTCAGGCGCCCGGTCCCCGGCTTCGGGGCCGCGGTCTTCGTCGTCGGCGTGTTCCTCCTCGGGGTCCTCGCCCACAACGTGATCGGCCGGCGCATCCTGCAGTTCGGCGAGAGGCTGTTCGCGCGCATCCCGGTGCTGCGCGCCGTCTACACCGGCACTCGCGAGGTGACGCGCGCGTTCGCCGGCAACCGCGCCAAGAGCTTCCGCCGCGTCGTGCTGGTGCCGTTCCCCAGCGAGAACGTGTGGGCGGTCGCGTTCGTCACCACCGAGTTCGAGGAGGCGACGCCCGGCGGGCCGCGGCGCACGGTCGCGGTGTTCATGCCGACGACGCCCAACCCGACCACCGGCTTCTTCCTCGTGTATCCCGAGGCGGCGGTCCGAGCCACGGACATGTCGGTGGAGGAGGCGATCCGTATGGTGATCTCGGGCGGGCTCGTGAGCGCCGGCCAGGGGCGCGTGTTCCCGGGCGCACCGGCGCCGAGGGACGCGGAACCGTGAGCCGGGTGGGCGCCGCCGAGGCCGGCGCCGGGCGCGCCGCGGCGGTCGCCGCGGCGCTCGCGACCGCCTATCCCGACGCGGCGTGCGAGCTCGACTTCGCCGACCCGTTCGAGCTGCTGGTGGCCACGATCCTCTCCGCGCAGTGCACGGACGCACGGGTCAACACCGTGACTCCGGCGCTCTTCGCTCGCTTCCCCGACGCGCGCGCCCTCGCCGCCGCGGGGCCCGAGGAGCTCGAGGCGCTGATCCGTTCCACCGGCTTCTTCCACAACAAGGCCAAGTCGCTGCTCGGGATGGCGCGGGCCGTGGCCGACCGCCACGACGGCGAGATCCCCGCAACGATGGACGCCCTGACGCAGCTTCCCGGCGTCGGGCGCAAGACCGCCAACGTCGTCCTCGGCACGGCGTTCGGCCTCGCCACCGGCGTCGTCGTCGACACCCACGTCGGCCGCCTGGCGCGGCGGCTCGCTCTGACCAGCGAGGACGATCCCGAGAGGGTCGAGCGCGACCTGATGGCGCTGTTCCCGCCGGATGCCTGGGTCGCTCTCGGGCACCGCCTGATCCTCCACGGCCGCCGCGTCTGCCGCGCCCGCAAACCGGCGTGCGACGGCTGCCCGCTCGCCGCGCTCTGCCCGCGGGTCGGCGTGTAGAGCTCGGGGAAACCGTGGCGCCCCCGCCGCCCTGCCCGGGACACGAGAGCGCTCTGCGGTCCCGCCTGCGGTCCCGCCTGCGGCGGGACGCCTCGCAGTGACGGGGAGGCCTCGCCGCCGGACGGCGCCTCGGGGTGACGCGCTGGCGGCGCGCGGCGGGCCGTGGTATACCCCTCGCATGCAGCCACGCAACCCCTGGGGCGGTGGGATCGAGGTGATCACCGGCAGCATGTTCTCGGGGAAATCCGAGGAGCTGATCCGGCGCCTGCGCCGGGCGATCATCGCGCGCCAACGCATCCAGGTCTTCAAGCAGGGTCTCGACGACCGCTACGCCGCGGGCCAGGTCGTGTCGCACTCCAAGTGGCGGCTGGAGGCGGAGCGCGTCGCCAAGGCGGCGGAGATCCTCGACCTGGTCGACCCCCGCACCGAGGTCGTCGGGATCGACGAGGCGCAGTTCTTCGACGCCGACCTCGTCCGCGTCGCCGGCCACCTGGCCGACCTCGGCAAGCGGGTGATCGTGGCGGGCCTCGACATGGACTTCCGCGGGCAGCCGTTCGGGCCGATGCCGGAGCTGCTCGCGGTCGCCGAGGACGTCGAGAAGGTGCACGCGATCTGCGCCCGTTGCGGCGCGCCGGCGTCGTACACCCAACGCCTTTCCCAGGCGCAGGAGCAGGTCGTGGTCGGCGCGGCCGACATCTACGAGGCGCGCTGCCGCCGCTGCTTCGAGCCCGGCGGCCCGGGCCAGGAACCCGAGCTGTACCCCCCGGACGAAGGCGAAACGTAGCCGCCGCGACGGCCGCTCGGCGCGCAGCGGCCGCGACGGCCTTGACGCGTCGGATCGTGCGGCGCTCTAATGCCCCGGTGACACCTCTCGACCAGCGGCGGTGGGGCACGTTCCTCGCGGTCGCGGCCCGCGTCGCCCCGCCGGTCGCCGGCCTCGATGCCGGCGGCCGCGAGCGTTTCGCCGCGATCGTCGCCGCGGCGCTCGCCGCTCGAGCGCCCGCACTGCGGCGCCAGTTCGCGCTGTTCCTCACCGTGCTGCGCTGGGCGCCGGCGCCGCGCTTCGGGGCGCCGTTCGACCACCTCGCCCCGGCGGCGCAGGACGCCACCCTGCGCTGGTTCATGGACGCGCCCGTGAGCAAGCTGCGCGGCGGCTTCTGGGGCCTGCGGGCGCTCGTGTTCATGGGGTACTACGGCCAGCCCGAGACGTGGGGCGCGATCGGGTACGCCCCGTCGTTCTCCGGAAACGAGCGCCTCCATGGTTGAGAGGAGCTACGACGTCGTGATCGTCGGCTCGGGCGCCGGTGGCGGCACGGTGGCCAAGGAGCTGGCGCCGCTGGCCCGGCAGGGGCTGCGGGTCGCGGTGCTGGAGTGGGGCGCGAAGCTGCGCGAGTCCGAGTACACCGGCCGCGAGGTCGAGATGGCCGACAAGCTGTACTTCGACTCCGGCGGCGTCCTCACCCGCGACCGCACGATGACGCTGGCGTTCGGACGCGCCTACGGCGGCTCCACCGTGGTCTACACCGGCACGTCGCTGCCGCTGCCGGAGCCGGTGCTGGCGCGCTGGAACGTCCCCGGCCTCGAGTTCGCCGACCTGAGGCGCCGGTCCGAGAAGGCGCTCGGAGAGAACAACGTCCACCTGCTCGAGGACGACAAGCTCAACGACAACAACCGCCTCTTCAACGCGGCGTGCCGCCGCCTCGGCTATCGGGTGCAGCAGTTCCCGATCAACGTCAAGGGGTGCCGCGGCGCCGGGGTGTGCAACCTGGGCTGCCCGAACGCGGCCAAGCAGGGGACGAACCGCGTCCAGCTCCCCGCCGCCGAGGCCGCCGGGGTCGAGGTCGTGACGAACTGCAAGGTCGAGGCGATCGGGGAGCGCGAGTGCACGGCGACCGTCGCCAACCCGCCGTACGGCGAGCCGTCGCGCTGGGAGCCGGGGCGCTACCGGATCCGGGCTCGCGCGATCGTCGTGGCGGGCGGCGCGGTCAACTCCCCCGCCCTGCTGCTGCGCTCCCGCCTGCCGGTGCGACTGCCCGCGCTCGGGCGTTACCTGACCGCCCACCCCGCGCTCATCCTCGTCGGCGAGCACGAGAAGCCGATCACCAACTACTTCGGCCACCCGAAGAGCTACTACTGCGACCACTTCGTCGACGAAGGCTTCCTGCTCGAGACGTGCATGTACTTCCCGTTCACCACGGCGAAGAACCTGATCGGCTTCGGCGCCGAGCACGCCGAGCTGATGCGCCGCATGGACCGGATGCAGATGATCCTGGTGCTGGCGGTGGACCCCGCCCTCGCGGAGAACCGCGTCGTCCTCGCCCGGGACGGCGAACCGGTCGTCGACTACCGCTTCACGGACGGCGTGCTCGACGCCCTCGTCGCATCGCAGCGCGCCGCGGCGCGCATCTTCTTCGCCGCCGGCTGCCGGCGGGTGCACGCGCCGGCCGGCGCCACGTTCTTCATCGGCGCGAGCCAGGCCGGGCGGATCGACGAGCTGATCACCCGCGCGCCGTTCCGGCTCGGCAAGGTCTCGATCTCGAGCGCCCACCTGATGGGGGGGTGCCGGATGGGGGCGGACGCGGCCGAATCCGTGACCGACGCGTGGGGGCAGGTGCACGGCGTGCCGTGGCTCTTCGTCGCCGACGGCAGCCTGTTCCCGCGCTGTTCGGAGATCAACCCGTACGTGACGATCATGGCGCTCGCCGACCGCGTCGCCGAGCGCGTGCGCGACCGCATTGCGGAGCTGCCGGCGTGAGCGAATCCGGCGCGCGGGCGGTGGTGCGGGCGCTCGAGGACGAGGGCGCGACGTTCACCTTCGGGATCCCCGGCACGCACAACATCGAGCTGTACGACGCGCTCGCCGCATCGGCGCGGGTCACGCCGGTGCTGGTGACCGACGAGCAGGCGGCGTCGTTCATGGCCGACGGCGTCGCGCGCAGCTCCGGGGGCGTCGGCGTGGTCAACCTCGTGCCGGGCGCCGGAATGACGCACGCGCTCTCCGGCATCGCCGAGGCGTTCATGGACGGGATTCCCCTCGTCGTGCTCGCCTGCGGGATCCGCACCGACACCGGCCGCGCCTATCAGTTGCACGCGATCGACCAGCTCGCGGTGGTCCGCCCGGTAGCCAAGGCCGTCGTTCCGGTGCGCGAGGCGCGCGAGCTGTACGCCACCGTCCGCCGCGCGTTCGCACTCGCCCGCGCCGGCACGCCGGGGCCCGTCGTGGTCGAGGTGCCGGCCGAGTTCTACCTGCTCCGGCACGAGTCCGGCTCACCCGTGTGGGAACCGGAGCCGGCCGCGGCGGCCGCCCCCGACCCCGACGCCGTCGGGCGAGCGGCCGGGCTCCTCGCCGGCGCCCGCCGCGTCCTCGTCTACGCGGGGTACGGCGCCCGCGGCGCCGCGGGCGAGCTGTTGCGGCTCGCCGAGCGCCTCGGCGCGCCGGTCGCCACCACGATTCAGGGCAAGGGCGTGTTCCCCGAGTCGCACGCGCTGTTCCTCTGGAACGGCCTCGGCCGCAGCGCGCCGGCGTTCGTGCGCGAGATCGAGGGGCGCTGTGACGCGATGCTCGCGGTCGGCTGCCGCTTCTCCGAGGTCGGCACCGCGAGCTGGGGGTTCGAGCCGCCCGGCGCGCTCGTCCACATCGACATCAACCCCGAGGTGTTCGGCCGCAACCTTCCCGCCGCGGTCACGGTCGCGGCCGACGCCGCCGCCGCGCTCGCCGCGCTCGCCGGCCGGCTCCCGGAACGGGTCCGCGACGGCGGGCTCGAGCGCGCGATCGCCGACGGCCACCGCGCCGTTCGCGAGGCGCAGCGGAGGCCGGGCGAGCCCGGGCGGGTCGGCCCGGCGGCGCTGTTCGACGCGCTGCAGTCGCTGTGCGGGGCGGATGCGATCTTTTCCGCCGACTCCGGCAACGGGACCTTCCTCGCCATGGAACACCTGCGCCTCGAAGCGCCCGGGCGCTTCCTGGCGCCGGTGGACTACTCCTGCATGGGGTACGCCGTGCCGGCCGCGATCGGCGCCAAGCTCGCGAACCCGGGGCGCGACGTCGTTGCGCTCGCCGGCGACGGGGCGCTGCTGATGACCGGTCTCGAGCTGCTCACCGCGGCGGCGTACGGCGCCGGCGTGGTCGTGGTCGTGCTGCGCGACGGCGAGCTCGCGCAGATCGCGCAGTTCCAGCGCACGACGCTCAACCGGGCGACCGCGTCGAAACTGGCGCCGTACAGCACAGCGTCGCTCGCCGCCGCGACCAACTGCGAGTACGCGGCCGCGGCGAGCGACGCCGAGGTCCGGCCGGCGCTCGCGCGCGCCCTCGAGATCGCCCGCTCCGGGCGGCCCGTGATGCTCGAGGTCGCGATCGACTACTCGCGCAAGACGTTCTTCACCCGCGGCGTGGTCGCAACCACGTTCCGCCGCCTCCCGTTCGCCGACCGGCTCCGCCTGCTCGGCCGCGCCGTCGCGCGCCGCCTCGGCGGTTGACGCCGGGAGAGGTGCACGGCCGCGGGCGGCCGGGCGCTACGATTCTTCCGGGGGCTTGAGCGCCCGGAACGAGCGCCACAGCAGGAGGTCGTAAACGATCTTCAGCCCGCCCGCGAGGAAGAACGGCACGCCCATCAGCGGGGGCGAGGCGAACAACGGCGCCGCGATCACCGGCGAGAGCGCGGCCCCGGTCGTCCGAGCGACCCCTGTCACGCCGGCCGCCGCCGAGCGCTCGTCGGGGCTCACGACCGCCATCGTGTACGACTGCCGCGTCGGCACGTCCATCTGCGAGATCGAGAAGCGCAGGAACAGGACCGCGACCGCGAGCGGCAGCGTCGGCATCAGCGGCACCAGCAGGAGGAGGACGTTGGACGGCAGGTGGGTGAAGACCATCGTGTTGACGAGTCCGATCCTCCTGGCCACTCGCACCGCGACGAGCGCCGAGATCCCGGCGAGGATGTTGGCGCCGAAGAAGATCCCGCCCAGCGTCGCGGGCTCGACCCCGAAGCGGCGGTAAAACCAGTACGCCACCAGACTCTGCACCACGAAGCCGCCGGCGAACGCGTCGAGCGAGAAGACGGCGGCGAGCCTCGCCACCACCCCGCGCGAGCGGTGCAAGCCGAATCGCCTTGCCACCCCGGCACTTTCCCCGGCCGGTGCCTCGACGCCGCGGGACAACCCGGCGAACAGCGCGGCCAGCAGCACGCCGAACGCCGCGTAGCCGATGACGACGGCGCGGTAGCTGGCGAGCGGCGACGCCCCCGCCCCCTGCAGCGCCTGGCTTGCGGCTCCGCCGGCAAGCGATCCCGCGGCGGCCGCGAACGACCCGACGAGGCCGTACCACGCGAACACCCTGGTGCGGTCGCTCCCCGGCACGACCTGCGTGAGCGCCGCCTGCTCGACCGCGAGGAACGGGCCGACCTCGTTGCCGCTCGGGCTGATGACCCCGACGGTCGCGGCGACCAGCAGCAGCAGGAAGTTGCCGGTGAGAGCGAACACCACGCCCGCGAGCAGCATCAGGGCGGCACCGGCGACCAGCGTGCGCCTGCGGCCGAACCGGTCGGCGGTGGTCGTCAGCCAGAGGGACACCGCGGTGTCGCCGAGCATCGTCAGCGTCAGCAGGAGCCCGATGCGCGCCTCCGAGAGGCCGGCCTGGGCAAGGTAGAGCACGAGCACCACCGACAAGGAGCCGTAGGCGAAAAGCCGCACGAGACGCGTCGCGAACAGCCGATGGCCGTCCTTGCCCAGGGTTCTCAGGAAACCCCGCAGAGTCGCAGCACGGAAGTGCGGTGGCGCGCTCAAGGTGTTCAGCTTAGCGCCGGCGCGGCCGGATGTGCTCGGCCGTATACTCGTCGCCGCCGGAGAAGGGAGGTCGGATGGGCGCGAGCAACCGAGCAGGCGCCGCGCAGAAGCTCTCGCGCGGGGCGATCGTCCCGCTCGGCGCGACGCTCACCCCCGAGGGGGTCAACTTCGCGCTCTACTCGCGCAACGCTAGTCGGGTCGAGCTGCTGCTGTTCGACGACCCTACTGGCGATCCGACCGATGTGATCCCCGTCGAGAACCGGAACCGTGACATCTGGCACGTGCTCGTGCACGGGCTCGGGGCGGGCCAGCTGTACGGCTACCGCGTCCACGGCGAGTTCGACCCCGCCCGCGGCCTGCGCTTCAACCCGGCGAAGCTGCTCATCGACCCGTACGCCAAGGCGCTCACCGGCAAGGTCCAGAATACCGACAACCTCCTCCTCGGCTACGACCCCGCCGACCCGGCGCGCGACCTCTCGCGCGACGGGCGCGACGACACCCGCGCCGTGCCCAAGGGGATCGTGATCGACGACGACGCGTTCGACTGGCGGGGAGACGCCACCCCCGACATCCCGCTCGAGCAGCTCCTGATCTACGAGGTGCACGTCAAGGGGTTCACCGCCCACCGCTCGTCCGGGGTCGCCCACCCCGGTACCTACCTCGGCTTCGTCGAGAAGATCCCCCACCTGCAGCGGCTCGGGATCAATGCGGTCGAGCTGCTGCCGGTGCACGAGCACTACACCGAGGACTTCCTCAAGGAGCGCGGGCTCACGAACTACTGGGGGTACAACACGCTCGCGTTCTTCGCCCCCGAGATCTCGTACGGCACGTGTGCCCGGCCCGGCCGCCAGGTGGCCGAGTTCAAGACTCTGGTGCGCGAGCTGCACCGCGCCGGGATCAAGGTCATCCTCGACGTGGTCTACAACCACACCGCGGAAGGGAACGAGCTCGGCCCGACGCTGTCGCTGCGCGGCATCGACAACCCGACCTACTACGCGCTCGGCGGCCCCGCCGGCCAGCCGGGCCGCTACTACCTGAACTTCACCGGCACCGGCAACGAGCTCGACCTCGCCAGGCCGGCGGTGATCCGGCTGGTGATGGACTCGCTGCGCTACTGGGTCCGCCAGATGCACGTGGACGGCTTCCGCTTCGACCTCGCCTCGGTGCTCGGCCGCGCCGAGGATGGGACGTTCCGCGCCAACGCGGGCTTTTTCGACGCGGTGTCCCAGGACCCGGTCCTTTCCCGCGTCACCCTGATCGCCGAGCCGTGGGACCTCGGCACCTACCAGGTCGGCAACTTCCCGATCGACTGGTCGGAGTGGAACGGCCGGTTCCGCGACACCGTGCGCCGCTTCTTCAAGGGCGACCCGGGGCAGCTGCGCGACCTCGGCGCGCGCCTCACCGGCTCCGCCGACCTCTACCGCGACGACGGCCGCGCGGCGTACAACAGCGTCAACTTCGTCACCTGCCACGACGGCTTCACGCTGCGCGACCTGGTGAGCTACGACGGCAAGCACAACGAGGCCAACGGTGAGGAGAACCGCGACGGCAGCGACGACAACAACTCGTGGAACTGCGGCGTCGAGGGCGAGACCGACGACCCGGCCGTCGAGCGCCTGCGCCGGCAACAGGCCAAGAACTTCATCTCGCACCTCCTGTTCGCCGCCGGCACGCCGATGATCCTCGGCGGCGACGAGTTCTACCGCACGCAGCGCGGCAACAACAACGCGTACTGCCAGGACAACGAGCTGTCGTGGTTCGACTGGCGCGAGGTCGAGGCCAACGGGGAGATCCTGGCGTTCTTCCGCGCCGCCATCGAGCTCACCCGCCGCTGCACGATCCTGCAGCGGCGCCGCTTCCTCGACGGCGGCGACCGCGAGGGCGACGGCGTCCCCGACGTCGTCTGGTACGGCGCCGACCTCAACGCCCCGGCGTGGGACGACCCCGAGGCGCGGAGCGTCGCCGCCATGCTCGACGGCGGCGCGGAACGATCCGATCTCGGACCGTACCGGCTCTACTTCATCCTCAACGCCGCCGCCACGCTGGAGCGCTTCACCCTGCCGCCGCTGCCCGAGGGGGCGGCGTGGCACCGCCTCGTCGACACCGCCTTGCCGGCCGGCGAGGAGATCGTGCTCCCCGGCGCCGAGGTCCTCCTCGACCCGCCCGGCTTCTACCTCGTCAATCCGCACAGCACGGTGGTGCTGATCGGGCGGTGAGGGGTCCGGCCTACCAGCGCGCCGTGACGGCGAGCCGGGCGGCCCAGGTATCGGCGGCGCGCCGGCCGGCGCGATCGAGCAGCTCCAGGAGCCGCAGCAGCTGGAGCGTCCGCACGCGATCGGCGAACGCGGCCGACGCGTCGGGCCCGCCCGCCGCGGCGAGGAACGCCGGCCACGCGACCGGCCAGCGGGACGGGTGGTGGAAGCGGACGATCCACCCCCACCACGCCACGTCGAGCAGCGGGTCGGCAGGGCGGGCGAACTCGAGGTCGAGCAGCGCCGCGGCCGTTTCGGCGCGACGCCCCGGGACGGGCGCGAGGAGCACGTTGACCGGCGCGAAGTCGCCGTGGGCGAACACCGGCCGCCGTCCGGCGAACAACGGCTCGACGCCGGCGACGGCGGCGCGCAGCGCCCGGGACGTGGCGCCGTCGAGCCGGGGCCCGGCCCGCTCGAGCCAGCGCCGCGCGGCGCCCGCCAGGCGCGCCGGGTCCGCCCACGTGGACGGCAGCCGGAGACCGCGGGTGTCCACGGCGGCGAGCCGCGGCGCCAGCCCGCCCATCAGGCGTGCGAGTCGCACCGCGCCGGCGTCCGCGGCGAGCGCCTCGGCGCCGTTGCGCCCCGCGACGAAGGCGTGGAGCGCGAACGGTGCGGCTGCGTCCGCGTCGCCGCCGAGCAGCGGCGCCGTCGGGACGCCTGCGGCCGCGAGACGCTCCGCGAGCCGCGCCCCGACCCGCAGCCGCCGCCGCGCGACCTCGCGCCCCGCCAGCAGCTGCACCGCGACCCGGCGCCCGTCCGCGAGCGTCGCCAGCCACGTCCGGTTGGTGAAACCCCAGCGCGCCGGCGCCGCCGCGACGACCTCCGAGCCGGCGAGCGCCGCCACCCTCGCCCACGCGGCCGCGGCGACGGCCCCATCGGCCGCGGGCGAGGTCGTCCTCGGTTCCGGTCGTTCGGTTGGCCGTCGCGGGCGGTGGGCTGGCGGCACGGGCGGCATGGTGTCACACCCGGGTGAGGGCGCCGGCCTGCGCCGCCCTCACCGCGCCCCTCCGTGCGCCGGCGGGGCGTTCGCATCCTCGTGCGCCACGGCGCGGCGCGATCGCGCGAGTCGCCCGGCGGCGACAGCGATCACCGCGATCCCCAGCACCGCGGCGGTGAGTAGGAGCGCAAGTCGCCGCACGGGGGTCGCCGCGAAGGTGATGACGACCCGGTGCGTACCGGCGGGGACGCGAAGCACGATCGTCCCGGTTCCCGGCGCGGCCCATATCCGGACTCGCGCCCCGTCGACGCGGGCGCTCCAGCCGGGATAGTAGAACGTCGCCGCCTCCACGTCGGTGGCGGCGTCGGCGCGAACGACGTACTCCTGGCGGCCGGGGCCCAGGCGCGAGGACACCACCTCGACGGGCGCCGTCACGCCCGCCAGCTTCCTCGCTGCCGGGGCGGGACGAACGGCGACCCACTTCGGCTCGTACTCCTCCCGGGTCGACGTCGTGATCCCTCGCGCGGCGATCGAGGCCGGGGCGTAGTACTCGTCGTCGAACGTCAGGTACCCCTTCGGCTCGGTGTGGGCGAGGTTGGCCCCCACCACGAGCGCCACCACTGCCATTTGCCAACGCCAGGGCAGGCGCGCGACCGCGACGGCGGCGAGCAGCGGCAGGAACAGAGCGGGGAGGACGAGGCACCGCCAGGGGTAGGCGAGGTACTGCAGCGTGGCAACCCGCTGCCACACAGGCGCGGCCCACGTCGTCGCCAGCAGCGCGCCGCCCAACGCCGCCGCCGCGCAGGCCACGCCCTCGGCGAGGCGACGTGAGGCACGGCCGCGCAGGAGCACCCAGATTCCGGAGGCGCCGAGCACGATGAGGGGTGCGCCGACCGCGAAGGACATCCCATCGTTCGGCCCCGCCACGGACAGGCCGAACCCCCACCGCGACCACAGGAGTTGCAGCGGATAGACGGCGTGGTGGGACCACGCGAGGAAGCCCTCGCGCAGCAGGTCGACCTTGACGAAGCCCTTCTCCGCGAGCGCGGGCAGCCAGAAGAACGCCGCCAGACCCAGCCCGACGACCAGGGTGGTTGCACCCGCGACGGCGCGCCGAACGGAGAGGGTGGGCGCGACGCTGGACGCGAGGGCGAACAGGCCGAGCGCGGGGATGAGCAGGAGCGCCACCGCGTTGTGGGCGAGGAGGACGAGCGCAACCGCCGCGCCGCCGGCCAGCACCCTTCCCGGCGCTGGACGGTCGAGGGCGCGCGCCAGACCGAGCAGGGCGATCGGCGCGACGGCGACGGCCGCGGCCTCGGCGAACGCGGCCCTGACGAAGAGGTCGAGGCTCAGGTAGGGCGCGAAGAGCCAGCACGCGGCAGCTGCGACCGACGCCGTTCGGTCGGCCTCCCAGCGCCGGGCGAACCGGTACAGCGCGGCGGCCCCGGCGCCGTACAGGAGGAGCAGGCCGGCTTGAAGCGCGTCCGCCAGGCCGAGCCCCACGGCGTGGAACGGCAGCGCCGCCGCGTAGACCAGCGGGGGAGCGAACTCGAACAACGGCTGGCCGTAGCCGTTGCCGAGGTCGGGCGCCCAGATCGGCGGCAGGGGCCCGCCCGAGACCACCCGGGCGAACTCGACGAGGCGCGGCGGGTACTCGGTCGCGTCGTGCCCGTCGATCAGACGCCCGCGCAGCAGCGGCCGCAGGGCGATCAGGGCGAGGAGGGCGACGGCGACGGCGGCCCGCCGCCGCGGCGTCCACCATCCCGCCGTGCGGGCGTCGAGCCAGCCCGCGGCCGCTTCCTCGAGCGCGGCGGTCCGAGGCCTCCGCTGGGCCCACGCGCACGCCGCGAAGAGCCCGGCTCCCAGCACCAGGAGGACAGGCCGCAGCGGTCCGGGGCGGTAGCGCACGCTGACGTCGTGAACGCCCGCGGGGACCGCGACCGCGCCGAAGCCGGGGGTCACCCGCAGGAGCGTGGCCGCGCGCCCGTCCACCCTCGCACGCAGCCCGGGGTCCCAGGTGATCTTGACGACCACGTCGCACGGCCTCGTCAGATCAACCCTGGCGCCGTACACCTCGCCCCGCTTGCGCTCCTCGAGGATCCGGCCGCGCGGCGCCGTCAGGGCCGGGGGTGGAATCGGGAGCGGCGCCCACCGCTCCACGCCGGGCAGCCCCGCGCCGCCGCCGGCGAGCGCGACCATGACCCCCAGGGACGGCAAACGGCTGGCCAGCCAGGCGGCGCTCGGTTCGTACGCCGTCGCCGCGGGACCGGTGTAGCGGGCTTCGACGTCGACGAGCCCGAAGTACCCCTCGCGCGACGCCTCCCATACCGCAAAGCGGCCGTGCACGCCTCGCTTGGCGAACCACGGGGGCGCGGGCGCGCCGGCGGGTGTGATCACCGCGCGCACGCCGAAGGCGGTCTCCTGCGCCTGGCTCGCCTCGTCCCGCAGCACCATGACGTCCGACGTGAGCGACATCGAGTGGTACAGGAAACTCGCCTCGTCGAGGTGCGCCCGGGTGAGGAACGCGTAGACCGGGACGTCGCCGACCTTGAAGTCGCTGCCTCCTCGTGCGGCGAGCAGAGCCGACACGCGCCCCGGCCGCTCGGCGAGGATCGCCCGCACGTCCGCCAGGGCGGCCCCGAGGTCGCCGCGCTCGCGCGCGTACGCCGCGAGGTTCGCCTCGCCCCACGCCGCGTTCTCGCCGAGGTAGCGGGCGCGGTCGGCGCCGAGGCCGGCGAGCGCGACCCCGACGATCGCCGCCATCGCGAGGCCGCCGCGGCGGTCGGCGCTCCAGGCGAGATGCACGAGGTGCGCCACGCCCCAGGCGGCGAGGAGGACCGCGCAAAGCTCGAACGCCGCTTGCAAGCGGTGGAGGGGCATGTCGCGCGGCACGCCGGCGAGGAGCAGGAGATGGCCCCACGTCGGGCGTCCGAAGTAGAGAGCGAGCCAGGTGCCGGCGAGCGCCAGCAGGCGGCGGGCGATCGGCTCGCGCCAGGCGAGCGCGGCGGCGGCCGCGCCGGCCAGGACGAGCAGCGAGAGCAGAGGCGCGCGCCCGGCGTCGAGCAGGCGGCCGGAGACGAGCTCGCTCACGATCACCGGCGCTCCGAACGAGTCCCACTTCCACGGCGGCTCCCAGCGGCTGTGGTTGATCGTGCCCGCAGCGAGGAAGAGCGGGACCACGAACCAGGCGAGCAGCAGCAGCGCGGGCCCGACCACGGCCGCGAGCCGCACGGCGCGGCGCGGGCGCTCGCCGCGGGGCCCGACCACGGCGAGCACGCCGGCGCTGACGAACGCCACGTACCCGAAGACGATGTGCGACAGCGACGTCAGCGCCAGGAGCAGCGAGGCGAGGGGGCGGCGGCGACCGCCGTCGAGGGCGCGCGCGACGACGCCGAGGCCGGGCAGCAACAAGTGGAGCGCGACGAGCTGCGTGAACAGGCCGGAGCCGCGCCAGACCGTGGCGCCGTAGCCGAGGCCGTAACGCCCGAAGTCGCCGGCGCCGCTGGGCGCGAGCGCGAGGCACGCCGCGAGCCCGGCCGCGGCCGGCCCCAGGCCGAGGAGCCTGGCCCCGAGGAACACGCTGGCGGGCAGCAGTGCGACGAGCAGGTACTGCAGCGCCGCGAACCACGCCGGGTGGGCCGCCTGACCCGGCGAGAGGGCGAGCACGCCGGCCCCCAGGAGGTGAGGCAGGGGCTGGTAGCTGCGCCAGACCGGGTACCCCAGCGCCCACTCGGAGACCCAGGGGTCGAGGAACGGCTCGCCTCGCGCGAAGCTCTCGCCGAGCCGCTCCGACGCCGCGAGGTGAAACACCGCATCGTTGAGCGGGACGCGCCCGATGCGCACCTCCGGCGCGAGGAGGATCCCGTTGAAGACCAGCGCGCAGGCCAGCAACCCCAGGCCGATGGCGCGGTCGGTGCGGGTGCTCATCCCCGATCTCCCGCGACCGCGGCGCCCAGAGGTCGGAACTCGCCGCGAGGCGCCCGGACGGACCGCGCGTTCTGACGACACACCATGGGGGATTTCATACCATCCGCACGTCCCAGGCAAGAACCCGGGAGGGGCGGCCCTGAGGAGGTCGGTCCAGAGCACGGACCACAGGCCGCCGACCCCGCGTCTCCCCTTCTCTGCGCCCGGCTCCTCGCGACGCCGCGCCTTGACAGCGCCCCGGGCGGCCCTACACTCGAGAGCGGCGCGGGGGGCTCCCCACCCCGTGGGTTCGTCAGGAGATTCCAGTGGAAGCAGCCGAACACGAGCGCAGTTCCGAGTCGTCCGGCGCCGCCGTGGACTTGAGCGGCGAGGCGGACTGGACCCCGTTCGACGCGCTGTCGCTGGTCGGGGAATCGCTGCGCTTCGTTTCCGGCGACCCGGAGGGCAACCGCTTCCGCGTGCGCTACTACCTCGACGCCGAGCGCCGCCTGCACGCGCGCATCTGGTTCGGTCCGGAGGCGGAAGGCCCTCCCGGTCATGCCCACGGCGGTTCGATCGCGGCCACGATGGACGAGGCGCTCGGCCTGGCGGCCTGGGCCGCCGGGTATCCGGTCGTCGTCGGCAACCTGAACGTGAGCTTCCGCATGATGCTGCCGCTGCAGCGGGTGGTCACGCTCGCGAGCCGTGTGGTCTGGTCCGCAGGCCGCAAGGTTATGGTCCACGGCCGGCTCGTCGGGCGCGATGGCGCGAACTACGCGGACGCGCAGTGCCTCTGTATCACCATTCCGCACCGCTGATCCCGCTCGGGCAGCGGACGGATTCGCGCGCGGCCGGCCGCCGGCCTCGGGCGGGCAGACCCGGATTGGAGCGCCGGCGCGCGCGGCTCGGGAGTCCTCCTCGGAACCTGCCCCGGCGCCGCTCGAGGAGGCGCTCGGCAAGGTCGCGCACCGCGCCGGCCGCGGTTCGCGCCGCCTCGGCGAGCGCCCGGCCGGCGGGGCCGGGTCTCTCCGCGTGTCGCGAGACCGCCGGGGCCCGGCGCCACGCGCCGGGCCCCTCGACGACCGCCCGAGGCCACAGCCGAGCCCGGCGCCGCGTCAGTCGCCCTTGACCCGGCCGCCGTGGTCCCCGATCAACACCCAGCGGTCCCCCTCCTTCATGAGGATGTCGGTCCAGCGGCCCTTGAGCTGTTCGGTCTTGCCTTCGGCGTTCTTCACCAGCTGCACGTAGTAGTAGTCGGCGAAGGCGAAGTTGCCGTGCACCTGGATCGCCAACGGCTTGATGTCGTAGACCAGGGTCTTCGACATCTGGTACTCCTGGGTGATGAACTTCTTCACGGTGGCCTTGTCGCCCGGGACGGGGCTGTCGTTCGACCACCCGACGTAGCTGGGATCGAAGTAGGCCATGAACCCGTCGACGTCGCCCTTCGCGTCGAGCGCCCAGTAGGTCTCGACGCTCTTCCACACGTCCTTCTGGGCGGCCGACCACTCCTGGGCGTGCAGCGGCGCCGCGACCAGCGTCGCCAGACAGACCAGCGACACGACTCCAACGAAACCAACCGTCCGTCTCATTGTGATGTCTCCCTTGGTCGTCGCAACGATCCGCCCGCCCCGCGGTATTCCCGGCCAAGGTCCGGTGCACCCTCGCCGGGCACAGGAAGCGTGCGCGCCGAGGAACACGACCTTGGCGACCCCCTGCGGGCGATGAGCGCCGGGGGCGGCCGCCGCCGCGGCGAGCCGGCCGGCACGCTCGCGATAGGTGCCATCGGGAGTAGGATCGGGACCGGAGCTGCCCATGCCTGCCACCCTCATGCTCTGCCTCCTCGCCACCGCCGGTTCCCTGGCCTCCGGCCCCCCGACGGTCCGCGAGGCGCCGATCCGAGCCCACATCGCGTTCCTGGCGGACGATCTCCTGGAAGGACGGGGGACCGGCCAGCGCGGCGGTGCGCTGGCGGTCAAGTACCTGGAAGCCCAGCTGCGGGCGCTGGGGTTGGCGCCCGCCGCGGGCGACAGCTTCCTGCAGCGCGTGGACCTCCTCGGGGTCAAGCTGGCCACCGAGCAGAGCCGGCTCGTGTTCCGCCACCCCGGCGGCGGGGAGTTCAGTCCCGTGTTCGGCGACGAGGTGGTCTACGGCGCCGGCAACGGGCTGCCCGACAACGCGATCGACGCGCCGCTGCTCTTCGTCGGGTTCGGGATCGACGCGCCCGGCGAGCGCTGGGACGACTACAAGGGCGCGGACTGCCGAGGGAAGCTGCTGGTGATGATGGTCAACGAGCCGCCGCCGACCGCGGACGAGCCCGCGCGCTTCGACGGCGACGACCTCAGCTACTTCGGCCGCTGGACCTACAAGTTCGAGGAGGCGGCGCGACGCGGCGCGGCCGGAGTGCTGCTGATCCACACCGACGCGAGCGCCACCTACGGCTGGACCGTCGCCCGCAACGGCTTCCAGGGCGAACGGTTTCAGCTCGCCGACGCTCCCCGGCTGACACCGCTGCAGGGGTGGATCCGCGAGGACGCCGCCCGCAGACTGGCCGCGCTCGCCGGCCGCGACCTCGACGAGCTGCGGCGGCAGGCGCAGGCCCGGTCGTTCCATCCGGTGGCGCTCGACGTGCGCGCCACGGGGAGGCTGGCGAGCGCGGTGCGCCGCTTCCCGCAGTTCAACGTCGCCGGCGTCGTCGAGGGGAGCGACCCGAAGCTCAAGGACGAGCTGGTGATCTACAGCGCCCACTGGGATCATCTCGGGATCCAGGACGGGCGGATCTACAACGGCGCGGTGGACAACGCGAGCGCCCTGGCCACGCTGCTGGCCGTCGCGCAGGCCTCGGTGGGCCACCCGACCCGCCGCTCGCAGATGTTCCTCTTCACCTGCGGCGAGGAGCAGGGGCTGCTCGGCGCGTCCGCCTACGCGCAGCACCCGCTCCGCCCGCCGGCGCAGACCGTCGCCGACCTCAACTTCGAGAGCCTCAACTGGGTCGGCCCCTCCCATGACATCGAGTTCCTCGGCGGCGAGCGCAGCGACCTGCGGCAGCTGGGCGAGGAGACCGCGCGGGCGATGGGCATGGTGCTGCGCCCGTCCGAGCCGGACGTGCAGGGGCTGTACTTCCGCAGCGACCACTTCCCGTTCGCCAAGGCCGGCATCCCCGCGCTCTCCCCGGGCTTCTCGCTGGCGGGCCAGCGCGACTACCTGGAGGACCCGGAAGGCTCACGGGCCAAGGCGCGCACCTTCCTCGACCGCTACCACCAGGAGAGCGACGACTACGACCCCGCCTGGGACGTGCGCGGCCTGGTGCAGCAGGGCCAGTTCATCTTGGACCTCGGGCGGCGGATCGCCGACGCCGCGACCCGCCCGCAGTGGAGACCGGCCGAGAAGGCGGCCGTCCCGGCGCCGCGCCCGGCACCCCCGACCGGCTCCAGCTGAGGACGATCGGCCGTCGCCCGCGCCTTCGCCGGCGCGACGGCGCCGCCCCCTGCGGGGCGCCGGCGCTTCGTCTCCGGGATCGACGAGGGGAGCGCGGTCCCACGACAGGTCAGAAGAGCGAGTCGCTGGTGAGCTGGAACACCGGACCCTTGCCGCGGTCGGGGTAGGCGACCTCCAGGCGGAGGATGCGCACCACCGAGGCGCGGGTGATCTCGACGAGCAGACCGGCGCCGACGTCGCCGCGCCACCCGCCGGTGGACGGTCCGACTCTCGCGCCCCACGTCTTGCCGCCGTCGGCGAACGCCGTCACGCCCAGGGCCGCCACGTGGAGGAGTTCGCCGGTGATGCGGCGGCGCCACTCCAGGTTGGTCACCACCCTGGACGTGCCGTCGAAGGTGTTGGGGTCCCAGCCTCTGAGTCCCGTGTCGGCGCCCAGCGTGAGCTGCCGATCGCCGTCGAGGTTGTAGCCGAGATCGGCCGCCAGGCGCGCTCGCCAGCCCGCCGTCCCGGTGAGCGCGCCTCCCACCTCGACGTGGGTGACGCCGTTGGCGACGCCGCCCTGCTCGAGCCGTCCCGAGAGGTCGGCGATCAACCATGAGTACGTGCTCCCGTTCATCCTTCCCAAGGTGAGAGAGCCGTGGTAGCGCAACCGGGTGCGGTCGCCGCCGAACGCCGGCAGCGACAGACCGACATTCACCAGCCAGTTGGGCCCCAGCGGGAGGTCCTCCTGCCGCATCCACGCACGGAACCCCTGGACGACCCTCCAGTTGAAGGTCTGGTGCTCCCAACCCACCTCGACACCCAGGAGGTCGCGGTCGCGCGGCTGCGGATAGGGAGAGCCGTCGAGGCGGCGCCAGTCGTGGAAAATGGCCTGCTCCCCGAAGACTCCAAGGGTGAGACGGTTGGTGAGGATGCCGTCGCCCGGCAGCCGCAGCCCTCCCCACACCTCGAAGCTCCGGGTGTTGGCCCGGCCCGCGACGTTCCGCTGCCCGCCCGACCACAGGTACTCCTGCAGCCCCTCGCGCCGCCACTCCACCCCGCCGGCCCGCGGGGTCAGGATGGCGAAGAACGGGTACTCGAGCTGGAACGTGTCCGTGGATCCGTCGGAGGACTTCTTGTGCTCGAGTCCGAGCTGCCATCGGCTGTGCAGGAACGTGAAGTCCCGGTACCGGAACGTCGTGCTGGTGCGCTCGGGGTCGGAGGTGACATCGAGGAGGAAGCTCTTGCCCAGGCCCAGGAGGTTGTCCTCCGAGATGCTCCCACCCGAGTGCCGGCGG
>SCRJ01000044.1 GCA_004298115.1 Acidobacteriota bacterium | reverse complement strand
GGGGACCTGGCGCGCTTCCTCCAGGACAACCCCGGGACCGCACCGGGGAACTCGGTGCGCCTCGCCGCCGCCGGCGACCTCGAGCGCTGGCTGGCGGGTTTCCCGGGCGCCCCGACCGGCACGATCCCGCTGCAGGTGATCGCGGCGCCGGGGGGCAAGGTGCGCTGCATCCGCGCCGGCGCGCTGCGCGACGCGGACTACCCGATCGTCAAGGCGCTCGTCGCGCCGTGACCTCGGAGCCGCCGGCGGCCGCCGGGCCCGCGCGGTGGTACAAAGGCGGGATGAACTCGCGCCGCCGTTGTCCGGCCCCTTCCGCCGCGACCCTCCAGCTCCTGGCCCTCTTCCTCGCCGCATCCTGCGCCCGCACGGCGCCGGCGGTCGACCCGGCGTACCGGGCCGAGATCGAGGCGTGGCGCGCCGCGCGGGTGGCGGCGCTGACCGCCCCGGACGGCTGGCTCACGCTGGCCGGACTGGTCTGGCTGCGCCCGGGGCCCAACCGGTTCGGCTCCGACCCCGGCAACGAGATCGTGCTCCCGGGTGCCGGCATCGCCGTCGCCGGGGCCATCGACCTCCGCCGGGACGGCGCGGCCGTCCTCGAGCCCGCCGCCGGCGCCGCGGTCACGGTAGGCGGCGCGCCGGCCGCCGAGCGGCCGCTGCGTTCCGACCGCGCCGGCGCCCCCGACGTGGTGGCGCTCGCGACCTACCGCCTCTACGTGATCGACCGCGCCGGCACCCTCGGTGTCCGGGTCAAGGACACCGCCAGTCCCGCCCGCGCGCAGTTCAAGGGGATTTCCTACTTCCCGCTGGATCCGGCGTACCGCGTCACCGGGACGTTCGCGCCCTACCCGGCGCCGCGCGAGGTCAAGGTCGCGACCCACCAGGGGCCGAGCCAGACGATGCTCGCCCCCGGCGTCGTGCGCTTCTCGCTCGGGGGGCGGCCGTTCGCCCTCGAGCCGTTCGTCTCCTCGCCCGGCGACCGTACCTTCTTCTTCGTCTTCCGCGACGCCACCAGCGGCCGCCAGACGTACGGGGCAGGCCGCTTCCTCGACGCCGCCGCGCCGACGTCGGGCGCCGGCGAGGTCGTGCTCGACTTCAACAAGGCGACCAACCCGCCGTGCGCGTTCACGCCGTTCGCCACCTGCCCGCTGCCGCCCCCGGGCAACGAGCTGCCGGTGCCGGTCGCGGCGGGCGAGATGTACGGCGGCCGCCGCTGACCGGCCGGCGACGGCCCGGTGCCGGTGCGCTATCCTCTGTGATCATGGACTCCTTCACACCCAGCGCCCTGGAAGCTGCCGCCCGCACGTTCGCCGACCGCCACCCGACGGGGAAGCTCGTCGCCGCCTTCGTGGCGGGCTCGGGGATCGCCCTGACGGCCCCGGGTTGGGAGAAGGCGGCCGAGGTCCCGTACGCCGGGGTGTTCCCGTTCCCCGTTCCCGAGCTGCCGGGGCACACGCCGACCCTCACCGTCTGGCGGCAAGGGGAGCGCGGGCTGCTCGTGTTCAACGGGCGCTTCCACCTCTACCAGGGCTACAGCGCGCCGCAGGTCGCGGCGATCCCCCGCCTCGCCGGGCTGCTCGGGGCGCCGGCGTACGTCGCCACGAACGCCAGCGGCTCGATCGACCCCGCCGTGCCGGCGGGCAGCCTCGTGGTCGTGCGCGACCACATCAACCTCCAGGGGACCAGCCCCCTCGCCGGCGAGTGGGGCCGTTGGCGCGCCCCGATGTTCCCCGACATGACCGACGCGTACGACCCCGAGCTGCGGGCCGCCGCGGCCAGGTGCGCGCGCGACGCGGGGTTTGCGACGCACGAGGGGGTCTACGTCGCGACCCTCGGCCCCAACTACGAGACGCCCGCCGAGATCGAGGCGTTCCGCCGCATGGGCGGCGCGGTGGTTGGGATGTCCACGGTCCAGGAGGTGATCGCAGCGCGCCACCTCGGGATGCGCGTCCTCGTCCTCTCCCTCGCCACGAACATGGCGGCCGGGATCACCGACCGCCCTCTCACCCACCAGGAGGTGCTCGAGGCCGGGGAAGCGGCCCGCGGCCGCCTCCAGAACCTGCTCGTGGCGGTCGTGGCCGAGCTGGAGCGGGCGCGCGCGTGAACGTCGCCGGCCTCGAGCTGGGGCCGTTCGCGGCGCGCTGCGTGCTGCTGAGCTGCGCGGCGACCGGTGAGGCGTTCGTCGTCGACCCTGGCTTCGAGCCCGAGGCGGTCGTCGCGGCCGTGCGCGACCGCGCGCTGCGGCCGGCGGCGCTCGTCCTGACCCACGCCCACATCGACCACGCCTGGGGCACCGCCGCGCTCAAGGCGGCGTTCCCCCAGGCCAGAGTGCTGCTGCATGAGGACGACCTCCCCCTGTACGGCAACCTCGCCGGGCAGTCGCGCCTGTTCGGCCTGTCGGCCCCCGCGACCGTCCCCCACGACGGCATCCTGCGCGACGGTGAGACGCTGGCGTTCGGCCGCGAGCGCGTGCTCGTACGCCACTGCCCGGGCCACTCCCCGGGCCACGTGGTGCTCATCGGCGAGACCGCCCCCGAGCCGCTCGCCGTGGTCGGCGACGTTCTGTTCGCCGGCTCGATCGGCCGCACCGACCTGTGGGGCGGTTCGCTCCCCCGGCTCCTGCGTTCGATCCGCGAGGTGCTCTACCGCCTCCCCGACGCCACCCGGGTGATCCCCGGCCACGGGCCCGAGACCACGATCGGCGCGGAGAAGGAGGGCAACCCGTTCGCCACGCCGTCCGCGGCGTCGACGCCGGGGGAGAACCCGGGACCGCCCGACCGCGTTGGATAGGGTGGAGGGAGATGCCGATGCGACGCCTCGTCCTTGCTCTTCTGGCCCTGCTCGCCGCCGCCGCCGCAACCGGCGAGACGCTCAGGAGCTTGAGCTACACCCACCCCGGCGCCGGGCTCAGCGCGATCACCGTCAAGGGCGGGATCGGCGAGGTCGAGATCCTGGCCGCGGCCGGCACCGAGGTCGTGGTCAGCGTTGATCTGACGCGCAAGGGGGGCGGCCTCTTCGGCGATCGCCAGAGCGCGCGCGATGCCGACGCGATCGAGATCGAGCCGCGCCTCGCGGGCGGCGAGTTGACGCTCCGGCTCAAGCCGGAGCACCGGGGCGACGCCCACCTGTCCGAGCGCTGGACGGTGCGCGTGCCCGCGGCGCTGGCCGCGACCGTCCACCTGGGGGTCGGGGACGTCAGCGTCCTCGACGTCACCGGCGACGTCAGGGTGCAGGTCGGCGTCGGCGACGTGCGGATCGAGGGGCCGTTCAACTCGTTCGGGGAGATCCGGGCGGCGAGCGGCGTCGGGGACGCCACCTTGCGCACCCCGCAGGGGCGCACCGAGGGCACGGGGTTCATCGGCCACACCCTCTCGGGCCACGGACCGGGCGCGAGCACGGTCCACGCCGACGCCGGCGTCGGCGACGTCACGATCCGCCTGCGGTGAGAGATAGCTCTCCCCCACCCCCGACCATCTCGCTAGCTCCTTAGGTACCTGGTACGATCATAGTACCATCGTGGCGCAGTATCGCGTGGCGAGATGTTGAACGGAGGTGCGCAGTGCCGCGAAGGGCCAGGAGCTTCGTCGACGGTGGGATCTACCACGTGTACTGTCGCATCAGCCGCGGCGAGCCGGTCTTCGGGGAAAAGGGCGAGGCGGCCCGCTTCGCCGGGATCGTCGCCGACGTCAAACGCAGGGACGACTTCGCCGTCCTGGCCTGGTGCGTCATGGCCAACCATTACCACTTGGCGATCCGCAGCGGCCGCGTGCCGCTGTGGCGCTCCATCCGCCTCATCCAGTGGCGCTACGCCGTCTCGTTCAACCGGCGCCGGCGCCAGCTCGGCCCCCTGTGGCAGAGCCGCTACCACGCGCGGCTGGTCGAGGACGAGCGGTACCTCTACCAGCTCATCGCCTACATCCACCTGAACCCCGTCGCGGCGGGGGTCGTCGACGACCCGGCCGCGTACCGCTGGAGCGGGCACGCCGAACTGCTGCGACGGACCGCATCAGCGCTCGCGGACGTCGACGTCACGCTCGCCCTGTTCGGCGCGCAGCGCGGCGCGGCGCGCCGGGCCTACGTGCGGATGCTGCGCGGGGAGCGCACGTCGCCGTGGCTCGGCGAGGGGCCGGGCCGCCTGCCGTGGTGGAGCCGGCAGAGCAGCGAGGAGGACATCAGCGGGGCGTGGGACGCGGGCCACGCGGCGCCGGAGGGACGCCCGGAACGGATGCATCTGCGGGACGTGGGTGCCTATCTGGAGGTTGCGGCGGCGGTCCTCGGGACCACCGTCGCCGAGCTGGGGGGCCGGGGGAAGCTCCCGGCGGTGGCCCGCGCGAGAGAGATCCTCACGGTGGTGGGGGTGGAACGCTTCGGCGTGAGGATGAAGGAGCTGGCCGACCGGCTGGGGATGAACCCGGGCAGCGTGAGCCACTGGGCGGGGAGAGGCGCGGCCCGCCGGACGTCCGACGAGGCGTTCGCCCGGCGCTGCCTCGATCTCGAGCGGGCCGTGAGCGCGCGCCTCGCTTCGCCCCGGGGACGCACTTGATATGATGATCTTACACGGTACCAGTTCAGTTTGACTTCCCAAACATTTGAGACCTAGAATTCACCATCTTTCAGAATAGGAGAGTGCGATGATGAGGAAGGTACTTCAGGGCACCCTGGTCGTGGTGGCTTCCATGCTTGCCAACCTGCCCGCGTCGGCGGCGGTGGTCGGCAACTGGAACAGCAGCTTGCGCACCTGGAACAACGTGGAAATGGCGAACCTCAAGGGGATCGTCACGACCGCCGGACACACCGTGCTCGCCGATGCGGCGATCACGGCCGGTCTCGGCGGCGCCACGGTGTACGTCGTCGGGGAAGGCACGGTAGCCCCAACTGCTGGCGAGCTCACGATCCTCGAAAATTGGGTGGCCGCGGGGGGTCGACTGCTGCTCTTCAACAACTCGGGATGCTCGGGGTGCACGGCCACCACCGCGATCCTCACCGCGCTCAGCTCGAGCATCAGCGTGTCGGGCACCAGCGCTGTGGCCGCGCCCTTCCCGACCTCTCCGTTTACCACGACACCGAACAACCTCGTTGGCCTGACCCTCGTCACCAGCCCCGGCGACGAGGTTGTCGGCGGCACCCAGATCGCGGGCAGCTTCATCAGCTACCAAGCGCACGGCGCCGGGTACGTCTTCGTCTTCGGCGATCGCAGCGACCACAACATCTTCAACTCCACCGCGACGGACATCAATGCCCAGCTCTTCCTCAACATCCTCGCGGGCGGCGTGCCGGCCGAGGCGATCCCGGCCGTAGGCCTTCTCGGGTTGCTCATCCTCTTCGCGTGCGTGGCGGCCGCCGGTTTTCTCATCCTGCGCACTAGGTAGTGGCTACCTCGTTGGCAAAGCTCTCGGCCCGCGGGCGCCGCTCGCGGGCCGTTTCGTCTCCTGCCCGCCGGCGTCGCTCCGCGATGGCCGGCCGCGCGCCCGCACGGCACCACCCGCCGCTGCTAGACTGCAGCCGATCCGGCATGACCGAACGAGGGGGAGACTCCTCAGCACCCGGCCTGACGACGAGGGAGGCGCGTTGAACGAGCGGCGGTTCACGGTGCAAGCGATCGGGACGGCGCGGACGCCTTTCGCTTCGACGGCCCAGATCCCGCGCGGCCGCGGCGCGACGCACACGGCCGAGGGCGTGCTCGAGTTCCGGCCCGAGCTCGAGGCGGGGCTTGACGACATCGACGGGTTCTCGCACCTCTACGTGGTGTGGGTGTTCGACCGCGCGGACGGCTACGACCTGCGCGTGACGCCGCCGACGGACACGCGCCCGCACGGGGTGTTCGCCACCCACGCGCCGCGCCGTCCCAACCCGATCGCCCTCACGATCGTGCGCCTGCTCCGCCGCGACGGCCCCAGCCTGCACGTCGCCGGTGTGGACATGCTCGACGGCACGCCGATCCTCGACGTCAAGCCCTGCACCTCGAGCGTCCCGGCGGCCGAGCTGCGGCGCGGCTGGCTCGCCGCCGCCGAGCGCGAGCACGCGGACTGAGGTCGCGCGGCCGCGTCAGGTCTGCAGCACGCCCCAACGGGCGGGCGGGACCTCGCCCTGGTGGGCGCACGCGGCGATGCAGGCGGCGACCGTCTCGCGGGTGCGGGCCGGGTCGAGGATGCCGTCCACCCAGAGCCGGGCCGCGGCGTAGCGCGGGTCGGCCGAAGCCTCGTAGCGCGCCCTCGTCTCGGCCAGGCGCGCGCGCTTCTCCTCCTCGCTCACGTCGTTGCCGCGGTTCTTGAGCTGGATCGCCAGCAACGTCTGGGCCGCCTGCTCGCCCCCCATCACCGCGATCGACGCCGACGGCCAGGCGAAGATGAAGCGCGGGCCGTAGGCCTTGCCCGCCATCGCGTAGTTGCCGGCGCCGTACGAGTTGCCGACGACGATCGTGATCTTCGGCACGGTGCTGTTGGCCACCACGTTGACCATCTTGGCACCGTCCTTGATGATCCCCTCGCGCTCGGCGCGCGAGCCGACCATGAACCCGGTGACGTCCTGCAGGAACAGGAGCGGGATCCCCTTCTGGTTGCACAGCTCGACGAAGCGGGCGCCCTTGTCGGCGCCGTCGGCGTAGATCACGCCCCCGATCTGCATCTCCTTGTCGTGCGGGCCGAGGCCGCGGCGGCGCGCCACGACGGCGCGCTGGTTGGCGACGATCCCCACGGCCCAGCCGGCGATGCGGCCGGTGCCGCACACCAGCGAGCGGCCCGAGGTCGCCTTGTACTCCTCGAACTCGGAGCCGTCGAGCAGGTGCGCGAGCAGCGCGTACGTCTCGTACGGCCGCGTCCGGTCGGCCGGCATCACGCCCGAGATCTCGCCGGGGTCCACCGCGGGCTCGGCCGCCTCGACGCGGTCGAACGGGGCGAGGCGCGGCGCGGCGAGCTGCCCGACGCGGGTGCGGACCGCCGCCAGGCAGGCCGCGTCGTCGGGGAAGCGGTCGTCCACGACCATCGAAATGTCGGACTGGACCTCGGCCCCGCCCAGCGCCTCGGCCTCGATCTGCTCGCCGATCGCCGCCTTCACCAGGTGCGGGCCGGCGAGGAAGATCGAGCCGGTGCCCTCGACGATGAGCGCCTCGTCGGACATGATCGGCAGGTACGCCCCGCCGGCGACGCACGGCCCCATGATCGCGGCGATCTGGTAGATCCCGGCGGCCGAGAGGCGAGCGTTGTTGTAGAACACGCGGCCGAAGTGCTCCTTGTCGGGGAAGATCTCGTCCTGGAGCGGCAGGAACACGCCTGAGGAGTCCACCAGGTAGACGAGCGGCAGCCGGTTCTCGAGCGCGATTTCCTGAGCGCGCAGGATCTTCTTGCAGGTGATCGGGAACCATGCGCCGGCCTTGACCGTCGCGTCGTTGGCGACCACCACGCAGGTGCGGCCCGAGACCGCGCCGACGCCGGTGACGCACCCCGCCGACGGGGCGCCGCCCCACTCCTCGTACATCCCCCACCCCGCCCAGGTGCCGAACTCGACGAACGGCGCGCCGGGGTCGAGCAGCACGGCGAGCCGGTCGCGGACCAGCATCTTGCCCTGCGCCGTGTGGCGTTCGGCGGCTTTCGCCCCGCCGCCCTCGCGCAGGCGCGCTTCCTCCGCCCGCAGCCGGTCCACGGCCTCTTGCCACCGCCGCAGGTTCGCCGCAAACCCCGCGTCCCGCCGCACCGCCGCCGCCAACTGGCGCATCGCTTCCCTCCCGGTCTGGGCTCAGCGTACGCCACGCCGTCGCCTGGGCAAAGCCCGCGCGCCGAGGGCGACGTCCCCGCCGCCGGGGATCGTCCCCGGGAACGGGCACGGGTCGAACGCCCCCTTGACAGAGAAGCGGCCACGGAGGTCCGTGGCCGCAGACACCGAAGAGACTCCCGCGTCAGTCGATGGTGAGGGAGGAAACCTTGATCATGTCGCCCGAACGCTCGCCCTCGACGGTGACCCGAATCCCGGAGGTCTTCGTGGTCGCCTTGAGCGCCGCGAGGGCCTCCTCGTTCCCCTTCTTGTCGAGCTTCACCCAGGTGCCGTCGGAGGTCAGCACGCCGTAGCCGCTCTTGGCGCACTTGATCAGGCAGCTCGTCTCGTGCTGGTCGGGATCGGACTTGACCTTGTCGACGCAGTTGTGGTCGATGAGCGGAACGTTCTTCCACGTCTCGGCCGCCGC
This sequence comes from Acidobacteriota bacterium, assembly GCA_004298115.1. Lineage (GTDB taxonomy): Bacteria > Acidobacteriota > Thermoanaerobaculia > Thermoanaerobaculales > Thermoanaerobaculaceae > RBG-13-68-16. The sequence continues at coordinate 22,839 of SCRJ01000044.1, read as the reverse complement.
GATGGCCGGCAGGACGGCGAACGACAGCAACACGGCCGCGAGCAGCGACTTCTTCATCATCGCGAACCCCCTTTCGTCACCTTCCGGGCAACGGCGCGCATCCGGCCGGCATTCCCGGCGACGACCCGCGCCTTCGCACCGGCGGACGTCGCCGCGGCGCGGCGCGGGCGGCATCCCGGCCACCGCGACGGTCGCAGCAACTGAACCGCAGTTGCAGAAACAACAGCTGGGATGGCCTCTTGAATAATTCGGAAATTTAGGTCATGATTTGCCCGTTGCGGCGCTCGAGAGGGTCGGCGAGCGGCCCGGCGCTGCCAGGGGGACCATGAAGATCACCGCCACCGAGGAGTACGGGATGCGCTGCATGCTGCAGCTCGCGTTGCGGCCCGGGCACACCGTGTCCCTCTCCGAGCTCGCCGGGGCGGAGGGGATCGCGGTGCCATTCGCGGCCAAGGTGCTCATCCGCCTGCGCCAGGCCGGCCTCGTGACCGCCACCCGCGGCCGCCACGGCGGCTACGTCCTGGCGGCCCCGCCGGAGCAGATCACGGTGGCGCGGATCCTCGAAGTGCTCGGCAAGCCGCTGTTCGACTCCGGTTTCTGCCTCCAGCACCGCAGCCCGGACGCCTCCGACTGCTCACGCCTGACCGACTGCTCGCTGCGCCCGGTTTGGGCGCACCTCGATGCGCTGCTCAAGCGCATGTTCGAGCACACGACCCTCGCCGACCTGACCGCCGGCGAGCGCCTCACCGACAAACACCTGCAGGAGCGCTGGCCGCTCATCGTCCCCCAGGGACGCGGAAACGGCCCGGGCGCCGGCGGGCCGAGGGAGAGAGGAACGCAATGAACCACGACTCCAACCCTGTCTTTTCCTGCGCCGGCGTGCGGATCCACATCGGCGAGAAGGAGGTCGTCAAGGGCGTCGACCTCACGGTGCAGCCGGGCGAGATCCACGCGATCATGGGCCCCAACGGCTCCGGCAAGTCGACCCTGGCGAACGGCCTGATGGGGCACCCCGCCTACGCCGTCGAGGGCACGGTGACGCTCGCCGGCGAGGACGTCAGCTCGCTCCCCCCCGACGAGAAGGCCCGCCGCGGGATGTTCCTCGCGTTCCAGTACCCGGTCGCGGTACCCGGGGTGACCGTGGCCTCGTTCCTGCGCGCCGCCGTCTCGGCCGTCCGCGGCGCCGACGTGCCGGTGCGGGAGTTCCGCAAGGAGCTGCTCGAGCGCATGGCGGACCTCGAGATGGATCCCGCGTTCGCGGGGCGCTACCTCAACGACGGCTTCTCGGGCGGCGAGAAGAAGCGCGTCGAGATCCTGCAGCTCCTGATGCTCAAGCCGAGGTTCGCCCTGCTCGACGAGACCGATTCCGGCCTCGACATCGACGCCCTCAAGGTGGTCGCCCGAGGGATCAACACGGCGGCGTCGAACGACACCGGGATGGTGCTGGTGACCCACTACCAGCGGCTGCTCAACTACGTCCACCCCCACGTCGTGCACGTCTTCATGGACGGCCGGATCGTGCGCACCGGCGGGCCCGAGCTCGCCCTCGAGCTCGAGGAGCGCGGCTACGACTGGCTCGAGCCGGCCGCCGCCGCTGGAGGTGTCTGATGGCTTCGACCCCGACCGTTGCCGACATCGGCAGCGATTACAACCGTCGTTATGGCTTCCACGACCCCGAGGAGTACTTCATGCGGACGCCCAAGGGGCTCTCGCACGAGGTCGTCGAGGCGATTTCGCTGCTCAAGAAGGAACCGGAGTGGATGCGCGAGTTCCGCCACAAGGCGCTCGACGTCTTCCTCGCCAAGCCGATGCCGACCTGGGGCGACACCGCGATGCTGTCGGAGATCGACTTCGACGAGATCACCTACTACGTGCGCGCCACCGAGAAGCAGGAGACGAGCTGGGACGAGGTCCCCGAGAACGTCAAGCGCACCTTCGACCGCCTCGGCATCCCGGAGGCCGAGCGCAAGTTCCTCGCCGGCGTGTCCGCGCAGTACGAGTCGGAGGTCGTCTACCACTCGGTCAAGGAGGAGCTCACCAAGCAGGGCGTGATCTTCCTCGACATGGACTCCGGCCTGCGCGAGCACGAGGATATCGTGCGCCGGCACTTCGCCACCGTGATCCCCGCCGCCGACAACAAGTTCTCCGCGCTCAACAGCGCGGTGTGGTCGGGGGGCTCGTTCATCTACGTGCCGAAGAACACCGAGGTGGCGATCCCCCTGCAGGCCTACTTCAGGATCAACGCCGAGCGCATGGGCCAGTTCGAGCGCACCCTGATCATCGCCGACGAGGGCGCCAAGGTGCACTACATCGAGGGGTGCACGGCGCCGGTGTATTCCACCAACTCGCTGCACTCCGCCGTCGTCGAGCTGATCGCGATGAAGGGCGCCCGCATCCGCTACACGACGATCCAGAACTGGTCGAACAACATCTACAACATGGTCACGAAGCGCGCCGTCGCCCACGAGGACGCGGTGGTGGAGTGGGTGGACGGCAACATCGGCTCCAAGCTCACGATGAAGTACCCGGCCGTGATCCTGAAGGGCGAGCGCGCCCACGGCGAGGTGCTCTCGATCGCGTTCGCCGGCCCGGGGCAGCATCAGGACGCCGGCGCGAAGATGACGCACCTGGCGCCCAACACGACCTCCAAGATCACCTCGAAGTCGATCTCCAAGGGGACCGGCCGCTCGTCGTACCGCGGCCTCGTCAAGGTCCGCAAGGGCGCCCACGGGTGCAAGACGTCGGTGCAGTGCGACGCGCTCCTGATCGGAGGCGCCGCGCGCACCGACACCTACCCGACGATGGAGATCGCCGAGGACCAGGTCCGGGTCGAGCACGAGGCGCGCGTCTCCAAGATCGGCGACGAGCAGCTCTTCTACTTGCGCTCGCGCGGCATCCGGGACGACCAGGCGCGCCTCATGATCGTCAACGGCTTCATCGAGCCGTTCGTCAAGGAGCTGCCGATGGAGTACGCGGTCGAGCTCAACCGCCTCATCGAGCTGGAAATGGAGGGCTCCGTTGGCTAGCCGCCCGGCCGTCGAGGCCGCCCCCACCCTCGCGCTCGAGCATATCGACGCGCTCTCGCGGGCCGCCGGCGAGGATGCCGGCATCCTCGCGATCCGCCGCGAGGCACGCGCGCGCCTCACCCCATTCGCGCTTCCCGACCGCGCCAACCACCTCTGGCGCTACACCAACCCGGCGCGCTTCCTGCCCGACGGCGACCCGACGGCGCAGGGGCCCGCCGACGTTTCTCCGACGTGGCGCCTCGACGAGTCGCTCTCGGTGGCCGCGCTGCTCGCCGGCGGCGCCTTGCGCGTCGTCGAGATCGGCGACGCCGCTCGCAACGCCGGCGTCGTCGTGGAGGACCTCCACCGCGCCGCGGCCGACGGTTTCTTCGGGACCGTCGTGCCGGCCGCCCACGGCTTCCTCGAGGCGATCAACGCCGCCGCCTGGCGCGGCGGCGTGCTGGTACGCGTGCCGGCCGGGGTCTCCCTCGAGCACCCGATCCGCCTCCGCCTGGTCGCCGGCGACCTCATGGTCCCCCGGGTGCTCGTGGTCGCCGGCGAGGACAGCTCGTTCGAGATCATCGAGGGGCATGTCGGCGGCGGCGCCGCGAGCAAGGTCATCGGCGTCACCGAGATCGTCGTCGGGGCCCACGCCGACGTCCGCTACGGCCTGGTGCAGCGCTGGGAGGCCGGCGTGACCGGCCATCTCACCGCCCGCGCCCGGGTGGCGGCGGGGGCGCACTTCCAGATGTCGCTCGCCTCGTTCGGCGGCACCGCCTTCAAGGCCGACGTCGGCGCGTTCCTTGCGGGCGAAGGCGCCAGGGTCGAGACGTTCGGCGTCGCGATGGGCGGCGAGGCGCAGCACTTCGACCACCACACCGAGCACATCCACGAGGCGCGAAAGACGAGCTCCAACCTCGACTTCAAGGTCGCCCTCACGGGCGCCGCGCGCTCGGCGTACACCGGGATGATCCGCATCGCCCCCGGGGCGGGCGGTTCCGAGGCGTACCAGGAGAACAGGAACCTGCTGCTCTCCGGACAGGCCCGGGCCGAGTCGATCCCCGAGCTCGAGATCCTCACCGACGACGTGCGCTGCTCGCACGGCGCCACCGTCTCGCCGATCGACCCGGAGCAATTGTTCTACCTCGAGAGCCGCGGCCTCGCGCCGATGCAGGCGGCGCGCGTGATCGTCTACGGGTTCCTCGACCAGACGCTGGGCCGCCTGCCGCAGACCACCCGCGAGCGCATCCAGGCGCTGGTGGCCGCGCGGCTGCACACGGAGTGAGCGCCATGGCCGGCACCGCGTCCCCGGTTGTGGCCCTCGACCCCCGCGCGCTGCGCGCTCGCTTTCCGATCCTCCGGCGCCAGGTTCACGGCCACCCGCTCGTGTACCTCGACAACGCGGCCACGACGCAGAAGCCCGACACCGTCCTGGCCGCGCTCGCGTCGTACTACACGACGTCGAACGCCAACGTCCACCGCGGGGTCCACACCCTCGCGGAAGAGGCCACCGCCCTGTACGAGCGCTGCCGCTCGCGCGTTGCGGCGTTCGTGAACGCCCCCGACGCCCGCGGCGTCGTCATCGTGCGCAACGCCACCGAGGCGATCAATCTGGTGGCGCGGTCGTGGGGCGCCACGCTCGGCGACGGCGACGAGGTGCTGCTCTCGGAGATGGAGCACCACTCCAACCTCGTGCCGTGGATCATGCTCGCGCGCGAGCGCGGCGTGGCGCTGCGCCACGTCCCGATCACCGCCGACGGCCGGCTCGACATGGCGGCGCTGGCGGCGCTGCTGTCGCCGCGGACTCGGGTCGTGTCGTTGACCGCGATGTCCAACGTGCTCGGGACGATCAACCCGATCGCCGAGATCGCGGCGGCCGCGCACCGGGTCGGCGCCGTGATGGTCGTGGACGGCGCCCAGTCGGTCCCGCACATGCCGGTGGACTTCCAGTCGCTCGGCGCCGACTTCCTGGCCTTCTCGGCGCACAAGATGTACGGGCCGACCGGGATCGGCTTCCTGGTCGCGAGGCCCGAGCTGCTCGAAGCCATGGAACCGGTCAGCGGCGGCGGCGAGATGATCCGCGAGGTCCGGCTCGACTTCGCCTCCTGGAACGACATCCCGCACAAGTTCGAGGCCGGCACCCCCAACATCGCGGACGCCGCCGCGTTCCCCGCCGCGCTCGACCTCCTCGAGGCGACGGGGATGCCGGCCGTGCGCGCCCACGAGCGCGAGCTCGTCGGCTACGCGCTCGAGCGGCTGCGCGCGCTCGGCTGGCTGCAGCTCCACGGCCCCCTCGACGCGGACGCGCGCGGCGGGCTGGTGTCGTTCGTCGACCCCGAGATCCACCCGCACGACCTGGCGCAGGTCCTGGACACCCGCGGCATCGCGGTCCGCGCGGGGCACCACTGCGCCCAACCGCTGATGCGCCGCCTCGACGTCGCCGCCACGGCGCGCGCGTCGTTCGGAATCTACAACGACCGCGACGACGTGGACGCCCTGGTGGACGGCCTGGTCGCCGCACGAGCGTACTTCGGGTTGGCCGGAGAGTCGCATGGTTGACCGGCCGGACGTCGCCCTCGACGACCTCTACCGCGAGGTGGTGATGGACCACCACCGCCGGCCCCGCGGGCGAGCGCCCCTGGCGCGCGTGGATGCCACGGCCCACGGGTTCAACCCGGTGTGCGGCGACGAGGTGGTGATCTCGCTGGCGCTCGACGGCGACCGCGTGACGGGGGCCCAGGTCCAGGGGCGCGGGTGCGCCATCTGCACCGCGTCCGGCTCGATGATGGCCGAGATGATCCCGGGCCACACCGCCGCCGAGGCCGAGGCCACGGCGGCCGCGTTCCGCGCCGTCATGCACGGCGCGCCGGCCCCCGGCGGAACCGATCTCGGCGATCTCGAGGCGCTCGAGGGGGTGCAGAAGTTCGCGGTTCGCGTCAAGTGCGCGATGCTCCCCTGGGTGACCCTCACCGACGCGCTCAAGGCGTGGCGCGACGGCGGCAACGAGGCGACCAGCACCACCGAAGCGCAGGAGGCCGAGCGATGAGCGAGCTGACTCCCGAGGCCGTGCGCGAGGCGCTCAAACCCGTCGTGGACCCCGAGATCTTCATCTCCATCGTCGACCTCGGTCTGATCCGCGACGTCGTGGTCGCCGAGGGCGGGGCGAAGGTCAGGGTCGTCATGACGCTCACCACGCCGTTCTGCCCGGAGGGGCCGATGATCGTCGAGCAGGTCAAGCAGATCGTCGCATTTCTGCCCGGCGTGCAGGAGTCCGAGGTCGAGCTCGTGTGGAACCCTCCCTGGGACCCGCGCAAGGAAGCCTCCGACGACGTCAAGGCCGAGCTCGGGATCTGGGACTGAGGGACGGGGCACCGGGCACCGGGCACCGGGCACCGGGCACCGGGGAAATGCCATAGACATCGGAGGATTCCGGCGCGGGGATGCGGGGGCGTCAGGCGGGGGAGAATGAGGCGACCGCCGCCGGCTCGTCCTCGAAGACCTCGAGCAGCGGCAGGATCTGGCTCAGGTGGAGAGTGTGCTTGACGCGGTCGCCGGGGCGCAGGAGCTTGAGCGCGGCACCGAGCTCGTGCGCCAGCTTCCAGGTCGCGACGAGCTCCCCTACGCCGCCGCTGTCGAGGCGCTTGACCCGGGCAAGGTTGAGGAGGATCTTCGTCCAACCCTCGGCGATCAGCTCGGCCACCACCTCGCGGAGCACCTCTTCGCCGTCTTCGGTCAGGAGGTCTCCCTTGAAATCCACGATGACGACGTCCTTCGCTTGACGAACATCGGCGCGCATGGCGTGATTGTAACCCGTCGCGCCCCCCGGCGCGCGTGCCGGGCGGGCGGCGCCGGCCCGCGACTTGGAGCGGCGCCCCGAAGGCAGTAAGCTTGCAGGGCGCCAGACACCAGAAGCCGGGTGGGTCGGAAACCCGGCGGGAACCGGGAGGCAGGTCGCCATGGACGCCGTTGCGCGCAGCGCGCTGGTGGTCGGAGTCGAGCCGAAGGTGTTCGAGAAGATCTCCAAGATGTTGAAGAAAAACGGCTTCGCCGCCGACTTCTCGGAGAGCGGGGGGGTCGCGCTCGAGTCGATCTCGTTCCTCCCGTTCGACGCCATCGTCGCCGCCTGCCCGCTCCCCGACATGGCGGTGGGGCAGTTCCTCGACGCCGTGCGCGCGAAGGCCTCCCCCTGCCGGCTTTCGGCGGTGGTCCTCCTAGCGTCGCCCGACGCGCTCCCCGACGCCGCTCCGCTCGTCGGCAAGGGGGCCAACCGGGTGCTCTCCGCTGCGGAGCTCGACGACGAGCTCGTCCACGAGCTCCTCCGCCTGCTCGACGTGCCGCCGCGCTTCGAGATGCGGGCCATCTCGCGCCTCAAGGTCCAGCTCTCGTGGGGCACCAGCCAGACCCTGTGCCAGACGGAGAACATCTCGGCGCACGGGATGCTCATCAAGACCGACCACCCCTACCCGATCGGGACCCAGATGGCGTTCGAGCTGACCGTGCCGGGGGACCGCGAGGCGGTCCGCGGCTACGCGGTCGTGGTGCGCCAGACCCAGAAGACGCGGGAACGGGCCAGCGGCGTGGGGGTGCGGTTCTCCTCGTTCGAGGCCGACGACAAGAAGCGCTTCGAGGCCCTGCTGGGCAAGCTCAACAAGCAGAAGGCCGGGGGCGCCTCAGAACCGCATCGATGACAGCGTCTTCTCGGACAGGCCGGACCGCCTCCGGAAGTCCGCGACGCTCGCGAACGGCGCCAGCGCCCGTTGCGCCCGCCACGACGCCACCTCCGCGTCCGTGATCCCGGGGACGAGGCGGATCACCCCCTCCTCGGCGGTGTTGAGGTCCAGGGAGAGCGGCCGGTCGCTGCCGAGACCGACGAGCTTCACCTCGCGCCCCGCCACCTCGCACCGCAGCTGCGGCCCGAGGCGCGCGTACAGAACCCGCGGGTCGGCGGCCGCAGCGAGGCGCCAGCGGCTGCGGGCGGCGTCGATCCGCTCGCGGTCGAGGCCGGCGAGGTCGAGGCCGAGTGCGGCCAGGTACTGCGTGCGCCACAGCGAGGCCGCGGCCGCGTCGGCGAAGACGCCGTGCGACAGGTCGAGGAAGACGTCGAGCACCTCGCCCCAGTCGGCGGGGCGCACCCGCTTGTAGGTTGCCAAAAAGTGCAGGAGGAACGGCTCCTCGGGGGTGAACGGCAGCGTCGCGAACGTTTCGGCCAGCGCCGTCAGCACGGAGTCCTGCCGGAAGCGGATGACGTCCGCGCTCGGCTCCCGCTCGCCGCGGACGAGAACGGAGAAGAAGAAGCTGGCGTAGAAGCCCTCGGATGCGAGCAACTGGTCGGCGTCGCGCACGCTCGCGAAGTCGCGGGCGGTCTCCACCTGCACCCGCAGGTAGTCGGGCTGCTTGAACGCCGGCGCGAACGCGAACGCGTCGTCGCGCACGGCCGCGTAGCGCTCGTGCGGCTGCGCAAACGTCAACAGCTGGGCGGCGGGCCAGAAGTACTCCGCGCGCATGCCGGCCGCGGGCCCGAACAGGAGCTGCACGTGGTCGTACTGGCGGCGGATCTCGGGCGCGTCGGAGACGAACGCGATCAGCGTCTCCAGGCTGGTGGCGAAGCCCTCGTCGAAGGCCGTGCCGCGGTCGGTGAGCGCCGCGACGGTGTGGGGGATCGCGGCGATCTCGCGCCTCGGGATCTGCCGGCCGCCCGCAAGCATCGCGAGCGCCACGTGCCCGGTTTCGTGAAGGAGCGTCGTCGTGAAGCGCCACGCCTCGGGGCCGAGCCGGACGTACGCGGCCCGCGGGTGGTTTTCGACGCCCGCAGGCGTCCGCAGGCGGAAGCCGACTGCGCTGTTCTCGCCGTCGGGGACGATCGCGATCGTGTACTCGGCGGGCTGCCCTCCCGCCAAACCCCTCGCCGCCGCGATCCCGCGGGCTCGCGCGTACAGGTCGAGCGCCCAACGCGCGGCGTCGTTGTCGAGCAGCTTCGCCAAGGACGCGGCGCGGGCGGGATCGCCGATCCGCCGGTAGCAGGGCAGCGGACCCGCCGGTGCCTGCGGATCGGGTTCCACGAACACCACACGGGCGTCGTCGTGCGCCGGTTGCTGCGCCGCCCCCCCGGCCGCCAGCGTCAGAGCGGCGGCGCCCATCGCAACGATCATCCGCATCGTCGACCCCCGCCGCCATGGTAATCCGGATTCGGCGGATTCAGGTCACGCCCGGCTGGTAGAATGACGATCGGAACCGACCCATGCCCGACCCGTCCGGAGCGAACTCTCCCACGCCGTTCTACGCCGCCGCCCGCACGCTGGCCGAGTACGTCGAGCTGTGCCTCGAACAGCACGCGGATCGCCCGTTCCTCGCCGAGCTCGGCGGACCGTCCCTCACCTACGGCGAGGCCCGCGACCGCATCGCCGCGCTCCGCCAGACCCTGCGCCGCGCCGGCGTCAAGGAGGGCGACAGGGTCGCGCTGCTCGGGGCGAACTCGATCCACTGGGCGCTCGTGTACCTCGCTGCGGTCACGTACGGCGCCGTCGTGGTCCCGGTCCTCACCGAGTTTCCCGCCCCGAACATTCACAACATCCTCAACATGTCGGACGCGCGCGTGCTCTTCGTCTCCTCGCCGCTGCTCGAAAAGGTCGTCGGCGCCGCCTTCCCGAAGCTCGCGCACATCGTCCTCCTCGAGGACTTCAACCCCGTCGAGCTGCAGGTCCTCCCCGAGCTCGTCAGGAAGATCCAGGCCAAGGTCGACATCCTGCGCGAGCGCGCCGAGCAGTTCCTCGCCGAGCACCGCCTGCCTGGGGCCCACGTCGCCTACACGCCGCGCCCGGACGACCTGGCCGCCATCGTCTACACCTCCGGCACCACCGGGCACTCGAAGGGCGTGATGCTGACGCAGGCGAACATCCTCACCGACGTGGTCGCCGCCGTCCGCTTCGTCCGGCTCTCCCCGGCCGACCGCTTCCTCTCGCTGCTCCCCCTCGCGCACACCTACGAGTGCAGCTGCGGCTTCCTCGGTCCGATGTGCGGCGGTGTGTCGATCCATTACTTGCAGCAGAAACCCAGCCCTACCGTCCTACAGAAGGCGTTCGCCGCGGTCAGGCCCACGATGGTGTTCGCCGTGCCGCTCATCATCGAGAAGATCTACCGCAAGAAGGTCCGCCCCAAGATCGAGGGGCGCTTCGTGACGCGCCAGCTCACCCGCCTTCCCGGCATCCGCCGCGCCGTCCACCGCAAGGCCGTCAAGCAGCTCCTCGCCGCGTTCGGCGGCTCTCTGCGCCAGATGGGTTTCGGCGGCGCGCCTTTGTCCCCCGACGTCGAGCAGTTCATGCGCGAAGGGGAGTTCCCCTACTTCGTGGGCTACGGCATGACCGAGTGCGCGCCGCTGATCGCCGGCTGCGGCCTCGGCGAGACCCGCCCCGGGAGCTGCGGCTATCCGGTCGACGGGATCGAGCTGCGCATCGCCGCCCCCGACCCCGCGACCGGCGTCGGCGAGGTCCAGGTCCGCGGACCGATGGTGACGCGCGGGTACTTCAAGAACCCGGACGCGACGGCCGAGCTGTTCACCGCGGACGGGTGGCTGCGCACCGGCGACCTCGGCGCCCTCGACGGCGACGGGTACCTGCACCTGCGCGGGCGCTCCAAGAACCTCATCCTCGGCGCCTCCGGCGAGAACATCTATCCGGAGGAGATCGAGCACCTCCTCGACCGCTCGCCGTGGGTCGTCGAGTCGCTCGTGATCAGGTCGGAGGGCGGCCTGACGGCGCTCATCCTCCCGGACTACGAGGCCCTCTCCCGGGAGCTCAAGCTCTTCGGGCGCCCGGACGCCGAGACCAAGGCGCGCGTGCGCGACACGTTCCGCGCCACGATCGCCGAGGTCAACGCTCAGCTCCCGGCGTTCTCGCACCTGACCGCGTTCCGGCTCATGGAGGAGGAATTCGCCAAGACGGCGACGGAGAAGATCAAGCGCCACCTCTACCAGTAGCGGGGACGCCGGCCGGGGGCGGCCGGCGCGGTGGTACTCTCCGGTGGCGACATGGGTTCGTCGACTCAACGAAGGGGGCGAGCGTGGCGATGCGCGTCGAGAAGTTCTTCACAGCGTCCGACCTGAAGGCGATCGAGGCGGCCGTGCACGAGGCGGAGAAGCGGACGGCGGGCGAGATCGTTCCCTGCGCGGTCACCCACTCCGACCACTACGAGGCCGCGGCGTGGAAGGGAGCGGTCCTCGGCGCGTTCGCGGCCGTCGTCGCGGCCGCGGCCGCCCGCTACTTCGGGGACTTCTGGGGCGCTCCGGCGCTCGCCTGGATCGCCCTGCCGCCGCTCGTCGGCGGCGCGCTCGGGTACGCCGCGGCCGCCCTGGTACGGCCGCTCAAGCTCGCGCTCGCCGGGAGCGCCCACGTCGAACACCGGGTCCACCAGCGGGCGGCGCAGGCGTTCCTCGAGAACGAGGTCTTCAAGACGCGGGACCGCACCGGGATCCTGCTCCTCCTCTCCCTGTACGAGCGCCGGGTCGTCGTGCTCGGCGACGCCGGCATCAACGCGCGCGTCGCGCAGCACGAGTGGGACGCCGTCGTCGCCGGCGTCGTCGCGGGGATGGGCGCTGGCAAGCCGGGGGAGGCGCTCGCCGGCGCCATCGCCCGCTGCGGCGAGCTGCTCGAGCGTCGCGGCGTCGCGACCAGGGCCGACGACACCGACGAGCTCCCCGACGACCTGCGGATGCGGGAGGAGTAGCGATGGCCGCGTGCCGCCGTGTCGCCCTTTCGTTGTGCGTGGCGGCGCTCGTGGCCGCGGCGCCGGCCGCCGCCGCGATCGAGGTCCCGTACCTCTCCGGCCACGTCAACGACACCGCCGCGATGATCCCGGCCGGCGCGCGGGAGCGCATCGAGGGCCAGCTCGCCGCGTTCGAGAAGGCGACCGGAGCGCAAGTCGCGGTGCTCACCGTCCCCACCCTGAACGGCGATCCGATCGAGGATTACTCCATCAAGGTCGCGCAAACCTGGAAGCTCGGCCGCAAGGGGGTGGACGACGGCGTCCTCTTCCTCGTCGCCAGGGACGACCGCAAGATGCGCATCGAGGTCGGGTACGGGCTCGAGGCCAAGCTCACCGACGGGCAGTGCGGGCGCATCCTCGACGACGTGGTCCGCCCGGCGTTCAAACGCGGCGATTTCGGCGGCGGCATTGCGGCCGGGGTGAACGCGATCACCGGCGCGATCGAAGGGAAGGCCGTCCCGCCTCCGCCTCCCCCAGGCCCGCAGCGCATCCCCGCCGTTCCGCTGCCGGCGCGGCTGCTCGGCACCCTCATCTTCGTGGTCGTCATCGGCGTCTTCTCGGCGGTCGCACTGTTCGGCAAGGGGTGCATGGGCTGGTTCCTGTACGTCTTCTTGATGCCGTTCTACGCCATGTTCCCGATCGGCCTCTGGGGCAAACCGGCGGCGCTCGTCTTTCCCGTTTGGCTGCTCGGTTTCCCGCTGGCCAAGCTGGTGCTCGGCAAGACCGCGCTCGGCAAGGACTTCCTCGCCTCCCACCCCGGGCTGGTCACGTTCGCCGCCTCCTCCGGCCGCTCCGGGTCGGGGGGCGGGTTCTCCGGCGGCGGGTTCTCCGGCGGCGGCGGCAGCTTCGGCGGCGGCGGCGCCTCGGGCAGCTGGTAGCGACCCCCGCGACGGACTCACTCGTCCGGCACGACGCGGCGGCGGCTCTCCTTGGCGCGGGCGCGCAGCTTCTTCTCCTCGACGCGGCGCTCCTTCGCGCCGCGCGACGGCCGGGTGGCCAGCCGCGGAAGATCCGCGGCGAGTGCGGCCTGGAGCAGCTCGACGAAGCGTGCGAGCGCGGCCGCGCGGTTGGCCCCCTGGGTGCGGTGGCGTTGCGAGACGACCTGGAGCACGCCGTCCTTGCTGATGCGTCTCGCGAGACGCGAGCGGATGCGGCTTCGCTGCTCGTCCGTGAGGCTCGGCGACGACCCGACGTCGAACGTGAGCGTCACCCTGGTCGCGACCTTGTTGACGTTCTGCCCGCCCGGCCCGCCGCTGCGCGACGCGGCGAAGCCGAGTTCGGCGTCGGGAATCGCGAAGCCTGGAGCGATCTCGATCATGACGCCCCATCGTATCGCGCGGACGCGGACGACAGAAATCGCGCCTCGCGCCCCCTCCGTCATGCCCGCGAACGCGGGCATCCAGGCCACGGCCTTCGTGCGTCTCCCCGACCGGATCCCCGCTTCCGCGGGGATGACGGCCCGCTTCCGCGGGCATGAGGACTCGTGGAAACGGGGGCGCTAGGATAGCGGCGGCGGGTCCGGGCGCCATGGCCCGCGGCGCGGGGGCGGAATGAGGGTCGAGGGCGAGAGCGAGTTCAGGCTGACGGTGGAGCGTTCCCGCTTCCACGCGGTGCTCTTTCCGGCACGGTCCGACGCCGACGTGGCCGCGATGGTCAAGCGCAAGAAGAGCGAGCACCGCAAGGCGAACCACCACTGCTGGGCGCTGCGCGGCCGCGACGGCGGCGGCGGCGTGCTGGAGCGCTGCAAGGACGACGGCGAGGTGGGTCACCCGGGGCGCGTGCTGCTGGAGGTGTTGCGGCGCGGGGAGATCGAGGGCGCGGTCCTGGTCTCGCGGGTGTTCGGCGGCGTGAAGCTCGGCGTCGGCGGCGTCTCGCGCGCGTTCCGCGAGGCGGCCGAAGGGGCGGTTGCGGCGTACCTTCCGCCGCCGGCGCGCCGCTGAGGCGGCCGGCCCGGCGGGGCGCCTCTACGCCTTCTGCTTCTCGAGCCAGCGGTTGAACAGCCAGAGCGAGGCGGCCGAAACCAGCCCGATCGCCATCAGGATCGTCCAGCCGAGCGCGTTGTTGACGGGGTCGAGCTCGAGCAGCCCGTCGGGGCGCTTGGTGGCGCCCTTGGCCATGATCTCGTTGAAGATGAACGCGCCGACCGGGCCGCCGAGGATCGCGCCGAGAGCGAGCGGCAGGTTGGCGTAGCCGAGGAAGAGACCCTCCTGGCCCTTCGGGGCGAGCGCGCCGATGTACTCGTACATCCGCGGCGACGTGAACAGCTCGCCGAGCGCGATCAGACCGACCGTGAGGATGAGGAACACGGAGGCGACCGGAAGCCAGCTCAGCACGGGAACGCGCGGCCCTCCCGGGAGGAAGATCGGCGCCAGGTTGATGAGCATGGCGACCCCGATGATCACCGTGCCCACGACCATCGAGCGGATCGGACGCACCCTGCCGAAGAGCTTCGAGATCAGGAGCTGGAAGCAGACGATCACCAGCGGGTTCGCGGCGGTGTAGAGGTCCATCGCGGGGTTGGTCTCGACGACCCGTTTCGCGTACAGCGGCAGCACGTTGTAGACCTGGTTGTAGAGGAAGAAGAACCCCGTCATGACGGCGAGGAACAGCGCGAAGCGCCCGCTCCGGAGCACCAGGACCATGTCGAGCAGGATGCGTCCCACCGACCGTCTCGGCTTGGCCGGCACGGCCGCGGCCGTGTTCGTTTCGTGGTCGCGGTAGAAGAACAGGACCACGAAGAACGCGCCGACGGCCGCCACGGTCGCCACGGCGAAGATGTACGAGAGCTGGGCCGGGTCCGCGGCGGCGCGGGCCGAGGACCCGCTGCGGAACAACCACGACACGGCGGCCGCGGCCGCGGCGACGATCATCGTGAACCCGGCCGTGCTCGCCCACACGCTCCCCTTGTCCCTTCCCGGGCTCGTCGTGGTGCGGACGAGGAGGATGAGACCGAACGCGCCCAGCGCGCAGACCGCGACCACCGCCAGGATCGTCGCGACGCTCGAGCCGCTGCGCACGACAAACGCCGTGCCGCGTCCGAACAGCGAGCCGATGTTGATCACCATGTAGAAGATGGCGAAACCGAGTGTGGCGCGGGCGCCGGCGGTTTTCTGGACCGTGCCGGAGATACACGGTTTGACGATCGAGCCGCCGATGCCGATCAGCAGGATCGCGGCGACGATGACGAGCACGTCGCGAGAGCTGGCGGTCACCTCCTTCTCGATCGTGGGGACGAGGTTGCTGCCGCCGAACCACACCGGGTAGCCCATCAGGAAATACCCGCCGGCGAGCAGGACGAACGCCGCGAGCAGCGAGCGCCGGAACCCCACCTGATCGGCGATCGTGCCGGAGAGGATCGGGAGGAAGTAGACCAGTCCCCACAGCACCGTCGAGTTGAGGAACGACGGCCAGTAGTCCCCGAACCCGAGCTGGCCGAGGTAGATGACCACGAAGCTGGCCATCGAGTAGTAGGCGGCGCGCTCGAACAGCTCGGTGACGTTGGCGGTCCAGAAGACGTTGGGAAACTTGTCAGGGGGGGGCGGTGTCATGGGTGGCCGTCCGTTTCCCGGCCGTTCTGGCCCGGAGACACCGATTGTACCAGCCGGGACCAAGCTCGCGCCCGACCGGCGCGCCGTGGTCTCGACCGCCGACCTTGAACTGCGACTGCAGCGCTGGTAGATTCGGGCGAGGGAAACACGCGGGGGTGAGCCGATGACCGAAGATCCACGGGAGCAGCGACGCTTTCCTCGGGTTCCGACCGAGAAGGTGGTGCTCGTGAAGCGGATCGGCGACGAGGCATCGGAGGCGCTCGCCAAGACGCGCACCGTGGGCGGCGGCGGCTGTATGTTCGTTCACTACGAGTCGCTGGGCGTCGGCACCGCGGTCGAGTTGCTGCTCTCGCTCCCCGCGAGGGTCATCAAGGCGCAAGGTCGGGTGGCCTGGGAGACGGCCGCTCCGAACGGGACCTTCGAGGTGGGCGTCGAGTTCCTCGACGTGTCCGCCAAGGACCGCCGCGCCCTCGAGATCGCCCTGGCCGACGCGGCCCCCGCCGCGCCGTAACGGCCACGAAGCGGTGAGCGATCAGGCGCTCAGTGGCGCTCGGGGCCCCGAGCGGGACCCGACTCGGCGGCCCGGCCAGCCGGCGGGCCGAGAGCGTCCCCGGCACCGAACCGAACCTGCCGGCCGCGCCCCGGCCCCCGCGCCAGGACGGTTTCGGGCTTCCCCGTCGGCCGCGTCCGTCCCGTCGCCGCCTGCCCCGCGTTGTTGACCAGGATCACGTAGGCGTGAGAGAGCGTGCCCGGCGCTCCGGCCGACAGGCGGCCGTGCGGGGTCCCGGTGAGGCGCGCCTCGACCGCGTCCAGCTCCTCGCGGGGGACGATGACGGCGCGCGGCTCGGGGAACTCCAGGAACGAGGCCACACCGTCGCCGGTGGTGATCAGCGGCAACCGGCGATCGAGGTAGAAGGTGAACGCGCCGACATCGCGGTACTCCGCGGTGCCGAGCGCGATCTCGACGCCGTGGCTTAGCTCCTCGGCGGCGAGCGCCGCGATCGGCCGGTAGGAGCGGTGGCGGTCGATTGCCGGCGTGACGAGCTGGATCGCCACGATCACGACCAGGGCGTAGGAGGCCGGCCCCGCCACGCACACAAGGGCCCGCGCCGGCGAGCGCAGCAAGCGCAGGAGCGCGACCGCGGCGGCGACCAGCAACGCGAGCACGCCGATCGCGAGGGCGAACCCCGCGGCCGTCTCCAGGAGGCCCCCGACCCGGAACAGGCGGGGACGGACGAACGTCCCGGCGATGAACGCGACGGGAACGAGGCCGAGCAACAGGCCGACCCCCGCCGCGGTCACGCGCACGCTCCAGCGCTCGAGCCGGGTCGGCGCCCCCCGCGCCAGCATGTCCGCGAACCAGAGCGCCACCGCCACGAACAGGAGCGGGTATACGGGGAGAGCGTAGCTCGCAACCTTGGCCGAGGAGAGCTGCAGCACCAGCGCCATCCCCGCGATCCCGCTCGCCACGAACGCGTGCAACGGCGCGCGGAACGGCGAGGACCGCCGCACCCACGCGACCGCTGCCGGGACCACGAGGAGCGTCCACGGCGCCAGGTAGACCGGCAGGTGGACGAGGTAGTAATACCAACGCTCCTTGTTGATGAAGAACGGGTCGCGCGGCAGGTTTGTGTCCCCGAACTGGAAGAACCGGCCGATCTGGTTGTCCCAGAACGCGAACCGGAGCGCGGGCTCGCCGCCGAACCGGTACAGGGCCAGCACCCAGGGGAGGACGACCAGCAGGAGGAGCGGGACGTAGGCGGCGGCGAGGCCGGCGAGCAGGCGGAAGCGCCGCTGCAAGAGGAGGAAGATACCCACCGACGACCAGATTAGGGCGGGACCGATCAGCCCCTTGGCGTAGAACGACGCCGACGCGGCGAGCAGAAAGGCGAACCAGCGGGCGGCGCCCGGCCGCCGGTAGGCGCGCCAGAACGCGACCAGCGACAGCGTCACCATGAACACGAGCACCATGTCGGTGAGGACGATGCGCGCGTACTCCTGGAACTCGATCGCGGTCCCGCACAGAAAAGCCGCCCCCCACGCGGCCGCCTCGCGGCCGCGGTCGAACCCGCCGCCCTCCGCTCGCGGGCCGCGGACGAAGAGCACGATCAACGCGAGCGTCCCGAGCCCGTACAGCGCCGCTGGGAGGCGCACCAACCCCTCCGTGCAGCGGCCGAAGAGCCGGCAGAGCGCCACCCCGGTCCAGTGCAGCAGCGGCGGCTTTTCCAGGAACGGGCGGCCGTCGATCGTCGGCGTCACCATGGTGCCGTGCCGCGCCATGTCCCAGATCATCCCGCCCTCGCGGGCGTCGTTGCCGCCCCACAGCGAGTGGCCGAAAACGCCCGCCAGGGAGAACGCGACGAGCAACAGCCAGAGACCGGCGCGCAGGCGCCGGTCGAGGGCGGGCACGAACGGCGCGCCGCCCCCCGGCGGGGCCGGCAACGAAAACCGGGCCGACCGCCCGGCGACACCAGCTTCAGAAATCACCCGCCCGCCCTGCACCTCGCCCTCCTTGTGCGGCTTGCCACCGCCCGTTCAGCAATGGGCGAATGCGACACATTATTCCATAGCGCTCGGCGGCAACGCCAGCCGCCCCCCGCAGCCGCGCCTGCTACGCTTGCCCAGATTCCGAGGAGGTTCGCCGTGACGACCCGACGCCACCACACCCTTGCCCTCGCGTTCCTTGCCCTGGCGCTCGCCGCGGCGGCCGCGCCGCCGCAACTGGCGCCGCTGCCGCAGGTGACGATCCTGGCCACCGGCGGCACCATCGCCGGCACCGCCGCCACCTCCACCGCCACCGTGGGGTACACCGCGGCGACGGTCGGCGTCGCGGCGCTGATCGCGGCGGTCCCGGAGCTTGCCGCGGTGGCCCGCGTCAGCGGCGAGCAGGTGTTCCAGATCGCGAGCGAGAACATGACGCCGGCGCACTGGCTGATCCTCGCGCGGCGGGTCGACGAGCTGCTCGCTCGCGACGACGTGGCCGGCGTCGTGATCACCCACGGCACCGACACGCTCGAGGAGACGGCCTACTTCCTCGACCTGGTGGTCAAGAGCGCCAAGCCGGTGGTGCTGGTGGGGGCCATGCGGCCGTCGACGGCGATCTCGGCCGACGGCCCGATGAACCTCTACAACGCCGTGGCGCTCGCCGCCAGCCGCGAGGCCGTGGGCCGCGGCGTCATGGTGTGCATGAACGACCGAATCGACGCGGCGCGCGACGTCACCAAGACCAACACCGTCGCGCTCGACACGTTCCGCTCGCCGGAGCTCGGCATCCTCGGGGTGATGGAGGGCGGCCGGCCGGCCTTCTACCGCACCGCGGAGCGCGCCCACACGACCGCCACCGAGTTCGATGTCACGAACGTGAAGGAGCTGCCGAACGTGGGGGTCGCCCTCGCCTATGCCGGCTCGGGGCGCGTCGCCATCGACGCTCTGGTCGCCGCGGGCGTCAAGGGGATCGTCAACGCCGGGGTAGGCGACGGCAGCCTCTCGGTCGAGGCGAAGGCCGCGCTGGTCGAGGCGCGCAAGCGGGGGATCGTGGTGGTGCGCGCCAGCCGGATCCCGGGCGGGGCCGTGGCCCGCAACGGCGAGGCGAACGACGACGCCCTCGACTTCGTCGTGGCGGACAACCTCTCGCCGCAGAAGGCGCGCATCCTGCTCGCCCTCGCCCTCACCCGCACCGCCGACACCCGCGAGATCCAGCGCATGTTCCGGCGCTACTGAGCGCGCCGGTCACTCTTCGCCGGGGCCCACCGCGACGGTCTCCCGGGCCGCCGCGCCCGGGGAGCGGTTGACGAGCCACACCCCGAGCAGGATCACCACGCCGCCGGCCACGGTCGCGAGCGTGATCCGCTCGCCCAGCACCGCAGCCGCCACCGCCATCGCCACCAACGGCTCGAGGTAGAGGAGCGCGCCCGCCTCGGAGGCCGGCATGCGTTGCAGCGCGTCGTACCAGGCGATGTACGCGAGCCCCGAGCAGGCGATGCCGAGGAAGACGATCGCGCCCCACCCGCGCGGCGTGAGGCGCGGCACCTCGGAGAAACCGGGGCCGGCCGCCAGCAGCACCGAGGTGAAGAGCCAGCCGAGCACCATCACGTACGCCATCATCCGCGCCGCCGGGTGGAAGCGGAGCGCGCGCCGGGAGAGGACCGAGAAGACGGCCCAGTTCGGGGCCGAAACCAGGATCAGCAGGTCCCCCGGGGCCCCGAACCGGCCGTGGAGCAGGACGGCAGGGTCGCCGCGGGTCACCACCAGCACGACTCCGGCCGCCGCCAGCGCGATGCCGGCGATGCGGGCGGCGTCGAGCTTCTCCTTGAGGACGAGACGGCCGAGGAGCGCCATGAAGATCGGCGTCGATGCCACGATCCACCCGCTGGTGCTGGCCCGCGAGGTGACGAGCGCGGTCGACTGCAGCCACTGGTGGAACGTGATCCCGACCAGACCGAGCACCGCGAACGCCCCGAGATCCCGCCAGGAGACCAGCGCGAACTGTCCGCGCAGCGCCACCGCGACGCCGAGCACCGCCACCCCCATGGCGAACCGGAGCCAGACGACCGTCACCGGCGAGACCTCGGCAAGGGCGATCTTGGTGGCGATGAACGAGGCGCCCCACACGAGCACCGCGAACAGCCCCTCGATGACGGCGACCGAGCGTGCGCTGCGCATCCCGATGCGACCCTCCCCGCGCCCTGGTGCCGGCCGCCGCGCCGCGGCCTCCCCAAGGGCCTTCGGACCGTGATCGTACGCCTCCCCGGCGCCGGCCTGCCCCCACGGCGGCCGCGGGCGCGGGTACGGTACGATCGCACGCCATGAACGGCGGGGCTGGCGAGCGCGGCTACCGGCGCCGGGTGCACGCCTGGGCGCTATACGACTGGGCCAACCACGGCTTCATCACGGTCACCGCGACGACGTTCTTCCCCCCCTACTTCGTGGCGCTGGCGGCGCCGGCGTTCCTCGCGGGGGGCGTCGCCTCCGGCGCGGCGGCGGCGCTCGCGCGCAACACCGCCGCCAACGTCTACGCCGTCGCAACGTCGCTCGCGCTGCTCGTGGTGGCGGTTCTCGCACCCCTGGTCGGCACGATCGCCGACCTGACCGGGCGCCGCAAACGCACGCTCCTGGCCGCGACCGTGCTGGGAGCGGCGTTCGCCGCGGCGATGGCCGCCGCCACGACGGGGCGCTGGGCGCTGGGGCTCGCGCTCTACATGGCCGCCCAGATCACGGTCAACGTCGCGTTCGGCCTGAACAGCTCGCTGCTGCCGCACGTGGCCCGGCCCGGCGACACCGGCCGCGCCTCCGCTCTCGGCTACGCGATGGGGTACGTGGGCGGCGGCACCCTGCTCGCCCTGGCGACCGGGCTCTACCTCGGCGCCGGCCGCATCGGCCTCGACGGGAACGCCGCCGTGCGGATCGCCTTCTTCGCCGTCGGAGTCTGGTGGCTCGGGTTCGCGATCCCGCTCGCCGTCGCCGTGCCCGAACCGCCCGCGTTGCCGGCGGAGGATGGGGCGCCCCGCACCGCGCTGCGCGCCGCCGGCGCCCGCCTCGCCCGCACGCTCGGCGACATCCGCGGCCACCGCGAGCTGTTCACGATGTTGATCGCGTTCTGGCTGTACATGGAGGGGGTCGGCGCGATCGTCCTGCTCGCGACCGCGTACGGCGCCGCCCTCGGCCTCCCCACCGCGGCGCTGATCGGCACGCTGCTCCTGACGCAGTTCGTCGCGTTCCCGTACGCGCTCGCGTTCGGCCGCATCCCCCGCCCCGGCGCCGCGTGGCGCGGCCGCGCGGTCGCGATGGTGCTGTGGACGGCGGTGACGGTGCCGGCGCTCGGGGCGTTCGCCAACCTCCACGCCGGGCTGACCGTTCCCGCCACGCTCGCGCTGTTGGCCGGCGACCAGCTCCTCGGCGCCGCCCTGGCGCTCGTCGCCGGCGAACGGCTGTTCGGCCGGTTCGCCCGCGCGCTCGACGGCAAGCGGGCGATCATCCTCGGTCTGGCGGTGTACGCGATCGTGCCGCTGTGGGGGTTCGTCCTGCGGACTCAAGCCGAGTTCTTCATGATCGGCGTCCTCGTCGGCGCGGTCCAGGGCGGAACGCAGGCGCTCTCCCGGGCGCTGTACGCCGAGCTGTCGCCGCGCGCGAAGTCCGGCGAGTTCTTCGGCCTGTACGCCTTCGCCGAGAAGTTCGCCGGCATCCTCGGGCCGTTGCTCTTCGGCGTGGTGGGTGAGCTCACCAGCAACCCCCGGGCGAGCATCCTCTCGGTGGAGGTCTTCTTCGCCCTCGGGATCGTCGCCCTGAGCCGCGTCGACGTCGCCGCAGGCGCGCAGGCCGCGCGCGCCGAGGAGCGGGCCGCGGGCCGCTGAGCCGCGCCGCACGGCGGGGAGGCGTGCCGTAAGATGGCGGCGTGGCCGATCTGGTGACCAGCGTCGTGCGGCTCGCGCACGGGTGGGAGACGCCCCAGCGCCGCGCCTGGTGCGAAGGCCTCGAGGACCGTGCCCGCCTCGTCCCGCCGCAGGCCGTCGTCTACCGGGGGCGGAACCTCATCTTCCGCGAGCTGGTCGCAGGGGAGGAGCTCGCCGTCAAGCGGTTTCCGGTGACGAGCCCCGGCAAGCGCTTCGTCTACCGATGGCGCGCGA
The DNA here is from genome assembly GCA_004298115.1 of Acidobacteriota bacterium. Classification (GTDB taxonomy): domain Bacteria; phylum Acidobacteriota; class Thermoanaerobaculia; order Thermoanaerobaculales; family Thermoanaerobaculaceae; genus RBG-13-68-16. The sequence continues at coordinate 906 of SCRJ01000044.1, read as the reverse complement.
GCAAAGCGGTGCGTGCGTTCGACCACGCCGTCCGCCTCGAGGCCCTCGGGGTCGGCACGCCGCGACCGCTCGCCGCCGTCGAGGTTCGCCGCGGCTCCTCGCCGGTCGCGTCGTACTACTGCTCGGCGTACCTGCCCGAGTTCCGCGAGGCGCGCGAGCTGCGCTTTCCGGATGCCGCCGGCCGCGCGCGCCTGCTGCCGCTGCTCGGCGAGTTCGTCGGCCGCCTGCACGAGCTTGGGGTCGTCCACCGCGACCTCACCGCGGGCAACATCCTGCTGGTGCCCGACCGCGACCGTCCCGGCGGCGTCTCGCTCCAGCTCGTGGACATCAACCGGATGCGCTTCGGCCGCATCGGCGTGCGCGCCGGCGTCGCCAACCTCGTGCAACTCCGCCTCAACGACGGCGGCGAGGTGCTGGCGGGGTACTGCCGGGCGCGCGGCCTCGAACCCGCCCGGCTGCGCCGCCTGTACGACGCCAGGCTCGCGCTGCGCGGGCTCACGCAGACGATCAAGGAGCGCACCCGCCCCTGGCGCCGGCGGCTCGGGCTCTGAGCGGTCACGGCCGCGGCGCCGCCGGCGGCGCCAGGATCACGTAGGTCCGGCCGCCGGGGGCCGGCAGCTGGATCCGCTGCTGGACCGTGAAGCCCGACGTGGCCTCGAGTTCCGCCAGCGCCCGGCTCTTCCCCTTGCTCGCGGTCGCTTCCGCCACCAGGCGGAGACCGGGTTCCTTCTCCTGCAGGCGCCGCAACGCCTCCAGGGTCGTCACGCGCGGCGGCGTCAGCTCCGCGACCAGGTCCATGACGCCGATGATCGTCTCGTCGGGCCGCCAGAGCGCGACCGGCGTCTCGGCCGCGACCGCCGCCACCGCGCGCGCGACCGGCGCGATGTCCTGCGCCCGGTCGATCAC
>SCRJ01000043.1 GCA_004298115.1 Acidobacteriota bacterium | reverse complement strand
CGCAGCCCCGGCCTTCGTCCAGCACGAGCAAAGGGTTGACGTCGCACTCGGCGATCTCGGGATTGGCGGCGGCGAGGGCGGCCAGGCGCACGAGCGCATCTTCAAACGCCGCCACGTCTCCCGCGGGCCGGCCGCGGAACGCACCGAGCAGCGGCGCGCCGCGCAGCTCGGCGAGCATCGCCCGCGCATCCGCCGCGGTGATCGGCGCGAGGCGGAACGCCACGTCGTGCCAGACCTCGACCGCGACGCCGCCGAGACCCGCCATGACGAGCGGGCCGACCGCGGGGTCGCGCGTGATCCCGAGGATCGCCTCGCGCCCGTCCGCGATCTGGCGCTGGAGCAGGTAGCCGTCGGGGAAAACGCCGGCCGCCGCCAGCCGCGCCGTCATCGCCGCCAGCGCGGCGGCCAGCGCCGCCTCGTCGCCGAGCCCGAGCGCGACCGCGCCCAGCTCGCTCTTGTGCACGAGCGCCTCGCCGAACGCCTTGAGCACGACCGGAAAGCCGACCGCCGCCGCGGCGGCGGCCGCCTGCCCGGGCTCGCGGACCACCCGGAACGGCGCCACCGCGATCCCCGCCTCTTCGAGGACGGCGAACGCCTCCGCCGGCGGCAGATAGCCCGTGCCGCGGCGGAGCGCGCGCTTCACGACCCCGCTCCGCCGCACCCGGACGGGCTCGGCGTCCGCCGCCGGAGCCGACGTGTGCTCGGCATGGCGCACCACGCCGGCGAGCGCGGCCACCGCCGCCTCCGGGTAGCGGAACAGCGGCGGGTGCCCGGGGACCGCACGCGCGCCGGCGAAGAACTCCGGCGAGGTCATGAAGACCGACAGCACCGGTTTGGCGGCCAAAGGACGCACCGCCGCGATCCCTGCCGCGATTGCGGGCGGCGTGACCATGATCGGCGTGACCGTGATGGTGAGCGCCGCGTCCACGCCGCCGTCGGCGAGCGCCAACTCGACGGCCCGGCGGAAGTCGTCGGGCGTGGCGGAGGGGAGCATGTCCACCGGGTTCGCCACCGCCGCCTCGGGCGGCAGGAACGCCCGCAACCGCCGCTGCGTCTCGGGCGCCAACTCGGCGAGCGTCAGCCCGTGGTCGGCGAGGGCGTCGGTGGCGGCGATCGCCGGCCCGCCGGCGTTGGTGACCACCGCCACCCGGCGGCCCGACGGCGGCGAGCACGAGGCCAGCGCCAGCGCCACGCCGAACATTTCCTCCAGCGTGCCGGCGCGCGCCACGCCCGCCTGGCGGAGCAGCGCGTCCACCGCGGTGTCGCCCGCCGCGAGCGCCCCGGTGTGCGAGGACGCGGCGCGCTGGCCGGCCGCGGTGCGCCCGCCCTTGAACACCACGACCGGTTTCGACCGGTTGATGCGCCGTGCGAGCGCGAGGAAACGCTCCGGGTCGGGCAACGACTCGAGGTAGAGCATGATCACCCGCGTCGGGGCGTGCCGCTCCCAAACCTCGAGCAAGTCGTTGACGTCGACGTCGGCGCTGTTGCCCAGCGACACGAACTGCGAGAAGCCGAGCCCGGCCTCGCGCGCCGCCTCCAGCATCGCGACGCCGAGAGCGCCGGAGTGGGAGGCGAAGGCGACCCCGCCCGGCAGCGCCGGAGCCGGGGTGAACGACGCGTCCATGCGCACGGCCGGGTCGGTATTGATCACCCCCATGCAGTTCGGTCCGATCATCCGCACCCCGGCGGCGCGCACCCGCGCGCGCAGCGCCCGCTCCAGCGCCGCGCCCGCCTCGCCTCCCTCCCGGAAACCGGCGGTGATCACCACCAGGCCGCCGACGCCGGATTCGAGGCACTCGGCGACGGTGGCCGAGACGGCGTCGCGCGGCACCATCACGACCGCCAGGTCCGGGGGCCCCGGGAGAGCGGCCAGGTTCGGGTAGCAGGCGAGCGGCCCGACCGCGGCGGCCTTCGGGTTGATCGGGTACACCTTGCCGGCATACCCGGCCGCGAGCAGGTTGCCGAGCAGCCGCCCGGACAGCGACTCGGCGCGCGACGAGGCGCCGATCACGGCGAGCGAGCGCGGTCTCAAGATGGCGTCGAGCGAAGACGTCACGGGCACCTCCGGGTCGCCGGATGCTAACACGCGAGAAGACCGGGGTCCGGGTGCCGGGAACCGGGGTCCGGCTCCCGGTACGGCGCGGGCCCCGATGGGAAATTACGCCGGGGGTGCTTCGGGATTCCGGGGGACGAGGACGGCGAGGCGCTCGTCGGAGGCGCGCGCGGTGACCGGGAGGAGCCCGGCCGGGTCGCCGTCGAGCTGGTACGGAACGCCCTCGCCGGTCAGGGTCACCTCGGTGGCGCTGCGGCGCTCGACGCCCTCCAGGTTCAGGTGGCGGCCCGACGGGATCGAAAAGAAGAACGGCACCGCGGCGGCGCGGCCGTGGCGCGTGAGGGTCACGACCTCGAAACCGGCGGTGAAAGGGTCCGCCCCCGGCGTCGCGGGGTACGGGCCGCCGTAGCATCGTCCGTTGCCGACGATGCACCACGCGGCGTCGAGGTCGGCGCCGTCCATGCTCACCGTAAAGCGCGGCAGCCGGCCGTGCACGAACTCCATCACCGCCTGTGCGGTGATCCCCGCTTTTCCCGCCCGCTTCTTCAAGAGCGCCGGCAGGTTGGCGAGGATGAGCGCGTCGGGCCCGACCGAGAGCATGAGGAGGAAGAGACCGCCGGCGTCGGTGCGCCCGACCGCCATCTCGCGCCGCCGGCCCGCGAGCAGGCCCGACAGCGCCGCGGCGGGATCGCGCGGGATCCCGAGCTCGTACGCGAGCACCGAGGTCGTCCCCCCCGGCAGAGCGACCAGCGCCGTGTCGCTGCCCACCAGGCCGCGCGCCGCCTCGTTGTAGGTGCCGTCCCCGCCCCACACGGCGAGCAGCGGGCGGCGCTCGCGCACCGCCCGCGCGGCCAGCTCCACGGCGTGGCCGGGCGCCTCGGTCGCCCACCACTCGACGCGCCAGCCGCGCTCGGCGGCGGCAGTCTCGAGCGCGGCTCGGGGCACGCCCCTCCGGCCGCCGCGCGCAACCGGGTTGATCACGACCGGGAGCGTCTTCACGGTTCCTCTGGCGGAAACAGGTCCTTCTGATCGCCGGCGACGATCGGGTAGTTGAGGTGGCGGCGGGCGCGGTCGGTGACGACGCGGCCGCGGGGGGTGCGTTGGAGGAAACCGAGCTGCAGCAGGTACGGCTCGTAAATGTCCTCGATCGTCCCCTCGTCCTCGCCGAGGCTCGCCGCCAGCGCCTTGAGGCCGACGGGGCCGCCGTGGTAGTGCTCGATCGCGGTCGCGAGCAGGCGGCGGTCGAGCTCGTCGAGGCCGAAGCCGTCCACCTCGAGGCGCTCGAGCCCGAACCGCGCGGTGTCGAGCGAAACCGCGTCCTCCGCGCGGGCGTGGGCGAAGTCCCGCACCCGCCGCAGCAGGCGGTTCGCCACGCGGGGAGTGCCGCGGGCACGGCGGGCGATCTCCTCCGCGGCCGCATCGGCGACGGGAATGGCGAGCAGCCCGGCCGAGCGCCGGACGATGGACGTGAGCGCGCCGGCGCCGTAGAACTCGAGACGGTGGACGATACCGAAGCGGTCGCGCAGCGGCGCCGAGAGCAGCCCCGCCCGCGTCGTCGCGCCGACGAGGGTGAACGGCGGCAGCGGCAGGCGCATCGTGCGCGCCCCCGGCCCCTGCCCGACGACGAGGTCGAGGGTGAAGTCCTCCATCGCCGGGTAGAGGATCTCCGCCACCGTGGGGGCGAGGCGGTGGATCTCGTCCACGAACAGCACGCCGTGCGGCTCCAGGTTGGTGAGGATCGCGGCGAGGTCGCCGGCGCGCTCGAGGACCGGGCCCGAGGTGATCAGCAGCGGCGCGCCCATCTCCGCCGCGATGATGTGGGCGAGGGTGGTCTTGCCGAGACCGGGAGGCCCGAACAGCAGCACGTGGTCGAGCGACTCGGCGCGCGAGCGGGCGGCGGCGATGAACACGCCGAGGTTGGCCGTGATCTTCTCCTGGCCGATGTACTCGGCGAGGGTGCGCGGGCGCAGGCTCTCCTCGAACCGGGCTTCGGCGGGATCGCGGGTCGGGGTCAGGACGTGCTCATCCACACGTTCATGGTACCGCGCCCCCACCCTCCCGCGCCTTTCACTTCCGCCTCCGCAGGCAGGGGCCCATACGGCTGGGGGTTTGGACCCGGTGCTCTTGCCGTCATCGCGAGCCCACGAGTGCAACGAGGGGACCGTGGCGACGTCGAGGTGCAGGCAAAGCCGCGGGCAAATGGTTGGGGATGGGATTGCTTCGTCGCCCCGCCCGGGGCGGGGCCCCTCGCAATGACCGCTATCCCTTCACGACAGAGGGGGAATTGACGTCAGACTGCCGCCAGCGGCGCGAAGTTGAGGCCTTTGCCTTCGCGGGAAAAACGGCAGAGATTGGCGTTGCGCCCTGTCGTTTCGGACCACGGACCACGGACCACGGACCACGGACCACGGACCACGGACCACGGACCACGGACCACGGACCACGGACCACGGACCACGGACCACGGACCACGGACCACGGACCACGGACCAC
>SCRJ01000042.1 GCA_004298115.1 Acidobacteriota bacterium | reverse complement strand
GATATCGGTCGCTTTGCCGCGCTTCCGATGAGAAACGAAGGCAATCTTCAGGAGGTACTCGGGCGACACGCTGAAGACATAGGCATCGAACGAGCCCATCCTCGTTCGAATCGCTGGAACCGTGATTTCCAGCCCCGGAATCGCCTGCCCTTGTAGAAGGTCCGCCAAGAATTGGTATCGCGCGGCAGCTCCAATCTGGTTGATGAGGGTTTCGTAGTAGTCGAGGTCCTTTTCGTCGAGAAGACACACCTTCTCGGCCTGCGCGCGACTCCGATCCGAATCGGTTGGAACGATCCCCGCAGTCCAGATGACAAAGACAAGGCCGTGCTTCTTCGCAGTCGGAAACTGCGCCTGAAGGGACCTCCCGAATCCCTTCCTGAGCGCTACGTGTTTGGCCAGGACCGCCGAGAAGTCCCCAAACTTCCTTGGGGAGGCACTCGACTTACATTCGACCACTACCGCGGCTTCGGCGTCGATAGCGACAACGTCAATCTGACTTTCCGGCTGGCCCTCTTTCCCTTCCGCAAGTCCCTGGAAGGCGCCGCCTTGGCCTGACAGGTGCGCGAATCCCATTCGGTACAGCAAGACCCACACACGGTCCTCCAGCAGCCTATCGAGCGACTTCTGCCTTTTGAGGCGGGTTGTTGTCTTGCCACTCTTCTTGGCCGCTGCCCAACCTTTGCCGATTTCCTCCGCGACAAGCTGGTTCCTCACGCTCTTGTACTCGTCAGGCTTTGCCCGCCTTCCTGCCAGGCTTCGGAGTTCTTCGCGGGGAAGGATGTTTCTAAGCATTTCGACCTCCGAGCTTCCTGAGGCGGCGACCTAAGGTGAAGGCTGTTGGCTGATAGTTTGTGATGACCAGTTCCCCTACGCGGTGCTTGACGCTCTTGTAGGTCACAAAACGTGTCACCTTCAGTTCAAAGAGGCTAAACCCTTCGTATAGCTGCCTGATCCTCGGCGTGTCTGCGTTTGTAATCATAAGAAGGCATCCCTTCCGGTCAAGCGCTCTGACGTTCGCCGCGAGCCGCTCCTGCTCAGGGGCCGCAAATCTAAAGCGCGTATAGCGCGTGAAGTTTGATGTGCCGTTCAGCGGCGGGTAGGGTGGGTCCAAATAGATGAAGTCATCCTTCCGGGCGCCGCGCAGGACCGTTTCGTAGTCCGCGGCAGTAAGGCTGCACTTCAACAGTGCGGCGCTCACTGCGGCGAGGTGGGCCTTGCTGGGGAAATTCGGGGTCTGCTTAAACCCATACGGCACGTTGAAAGCTCCCTGCCTGTTAACGCGAAACACACCGTTGAAGCAAGTGTGATTCAAGAAGATGAAGCGCGCAGCTTGAGTCGCGCTGGGCCCAGAGCGATTGTAGGCGCCGCGGACGGCGTAATACTGGCGCTCGGTATTGGTTCGGGCGAGTCTCGTCAGCTCGGAGTGGACCCCGTTGTGGCGATCACGGACAAATGAATAGCAGTCAATCAGATGGCTGTTGAGGTCTGCAAGGATTGCCTTCTTCGGGCGCAAAGCGAAGAAGAGGCTGCCCGCACCCATAAACGGCTCGAAGTACCGACGCTCGCGCGCGCCTGAGGGTATGAAGTCGAGTAGCTTCTTTGCCAGCCGCCTCTTCCCACCGATCCACCTCAAAAATGGCTCGGCACTTAGGTTTACCTCAGTTGCCATCGAGGCTTTCGCAGTCATGTGTGTTCATGGAGGAGTATGATATTACAGCTTAGGGCGCGCGAGGTGCCTCTGCTCGAATACAGAGAGAGCCTGCGACTAGTTCGCACCCGAATGAAGTATGACCTTGGCGCGACAGAAACGACGGCGGGGTCAGTTGACGGGGTTCGTGGGATATGAACAGCTTAGCATCAGCGGGGGGCCCCAGGGCCGACAGTTGCACGGTGTGACCCGACCAATCGTGTCTACTCTTCGCTGAAGTAGTCGGAGTCAATCCTCTTGACCTCGTATGATCGGGATGTAGACACTCCAACATTATGGTCGATCATGTGCTTTGCGAGGGCCGAGCCGTCTATGAGCACAATCTTGCTGTCGATGCGCGACGCGAAATCAATAGCGTCGCCCGAGAACGATGATGTGGTGATGAACACACCTTTGTGGGCGCGGTGACCTTGAAGCGCACCAGCGAACTTCTGGATTTCGGGTCGGCCGACGGTCGAATCCCAGCGCTTCGCCTGAATGTAGATCAGGTCGAGGCCTAGCCGATCCTCCTTGATGATGCCGTCGATCCCTCCGTCCCCGCTCCTGCCAACAGCCTGTCCGGCATCTCGAAGCGTGCCCCCGTACCCCATTCGAACGAGGAGTTCGACCACCAGGCGCTCGAAAAATGACGGCGACGCTGTCTTCACCTGATCCAGCAGTTCGGCTTCAAGATCTAGGCGGAGACGTTGGTAAGCGGCGTCGAGAGCCTCCTCCGGAGTGGCATGACTCGGGGTGTCGACCGACGCCGGTGCTTCATCCGCGCGCTCATGCCGAAGTTCTCTGAAGGCTACAAACTCCGGGAACTGCTCCAAGTACTTGACGTCGATGCGCGCGGGCTTTGAGGCGAGGACCGATTGGCCGCGCTCCGTAACGCGGAAGAAGCCGCGGCGAGTCGACGCAATCAAGCCGGCCTTCTTGAGGTAGGTGCGGGCCCAACCAGCGCGGTTCCGAATGACGGTTTGTTGGCCACTCTCGACGAGTTGCTGTCGCTCCTCCGCTGACAGGCTGAACTCGTCGGCCAGCGTATCCACTGCCTCGCCGATGTTGTGCTCCTTCTCGTCTCTCAGAAAGCGGAGGAGTGGAAGCATGACCGCCTGAAAGTCGGGTATCGCCATTATGGTCTCCTGCCGAGACACTTTCGGGTTTACCCAGCACCTCTTCGTTCGCCGAACGGAAATGCGGCAACACGGAAATTCGTGCAATGTTGGTGGGTAGCGCGCGTGTCGGGGGTGGTGCGGATGTCACAGAGCGGCCAAGGAGACGCGTGCCGCGCCCGGTTCTGGTCACCAGTAGCGAGGCCGGGCGCCTTGCAACACGCCGGAACAAAGCAGGTACGGTTGCAGGACCGCTCGGGCTTAGTTTGTGTCAAACGGGCTTCGACCACGGTCCCCTCCACCTTGGCTCGGCACATGGGCATCGATCAGACAGGTACCGACGGGAGTGTACTCCCACGGTCCCACTTGAGCGTGATTGTCGGTCGAGGTCAAAGCCGGGGAGGGAGTGAGACTGGCGCGCCGAGAGGGACTCGAACCCCCAACCTTCTGATCCGTAGTCAGATGCTCTATCCAATTGAGCTATCAGCGCGCCCTGCGCCAGCGCCAAGTATAGCGGAATCGGCGGCTTGTGCAACCCGGTGGGGGCGGCGGCCGTAGACTGGCGGCGGGGGACCCGGATGGATGCGCACCTCGAGCTGACCGACGTGTCGAAGCGGTTCGCCCGCACGGTCGCGGTCGATCGGCTGTCGCTTTCCGTCCCGCGCGGCGCGATCTACGGCCTGCTCGGCCCCAACGGCGCGGGGAAGACGACGACGATCCGGATGGTCATGCGCATCACGCTCCCCGACAGCGGCGAGATCCGCCTCGGCGGCCGGCTCATCGACGACGACCTGCGCGAGGCGATCGGCTACCTCCCCGAGGAGCGCGGCCTCTACCGCCGCATGAAGGTGCTCGACCAGCTCGCCTACCTCGGCGAGGTGCGCGGGCTGGCGCGGCCGGACGCCCGGCGCCGGGCGGGCGAGTGGCTGGAGAAGCTGGGCCTCGCCGCCAAGGCGGACGCCAGGGTCGAGGAGCTGTCGAAGGGGATGCAGCAGAAGGTGCAGTTCGCCGGGGCGGTGATCCATGGCCCCGAGTTCGTGATCCTCGACGAGCCGTTCACCGGCCTGGACCCGATCGCGACGCGGCAGCTCAAGGACGAGCTGTTGGCGATGGCGGCCGCCGGGACGACGGTGCTGCTCTCGACGCACGTGCTGCCGCAGGCCGAGGAACTCGCCGACCACATCTGCCTGATCAACCGCGGCAGGCCGATCCTGCAGGGGGCGCTCGAGGAGGTGCGCGGGCGGTTCGTCACGCCGGCGCTCAAGGTGGTCTCGCCGGCGGCCGACGCCGAGCTCGCCGCGGCGCCCGGCGTCGCGGCGGTGCGCCAGGGCGACGGCGGGCGGATCGTGGAGCTGGCCGCCGGCGCGGCGGCGCCCGCGGTGATCCGGGCGCTGGCGGCCGCGGTGCCGCTCGAGGCGGTGGCGCCACTTGCCGAGACGCTCGAGGACATCTTCCTGCGCGCGGTGGAGGCCGACCATGCTGCGGTGGCGTAAGCTCGCGACGGTCCTGCGCCGCGAGTACCTGACGCGCGTCCGGACGAGGGCGTTCTGGATCTCGACGCTCGCCGTGCCGCTGCTGGTGACGGCGTTCTCGGTGCTGCCCAGCCTGATGGTGAGCACCACCGGCGGGCGCTACACGATCGCCGTCGTCACCGCCGACAAGGCGCTGATCGCGGACCTGCAGCGCATCCTCACGTCCCGAGAGAGGCAGGACACCGGCCTGACCGGCAAGCTCGACATCACCCTGCTGGCGGTGGCGCCGGCCGGGGATTCCGCCGCGCAGCGGACCGAGCTCAAGCGCCGGGTGCTGGCCAAGGAGCTGAGCGCGGTCGTCGTGCTGCCCGCCGGCATCCTGGACGACGGCAGCCCCGAGTACGTCTCGACGAACGTCTCGTCGTTCCGGGTGATGAGCCGGATCGAGCGCGGCATCGCCGAGGCGGTGATCCACCAGCGCCTGACGCGCGAGGGGTTCCCCGTCGGTAAGGTGGACGCCATCACCAAACCGGTGGTGATGGAGGCGGTGCGCATCGCCCCCGACCTGTCCGAGAGCCGCAAGGCCGCGAGCGAGAAGAGCTTCATCCTGAGCTACGTGCTCTGCTTCCTCCTGTACA